>DGOS01000051.1:8826-9449 GCA_002390155.1 Hyphomicrobiaceae bacterium UBA4460
TACCACCGGCTGTTTTCGCACCGCGCCTTTTCCACCAGCCGGGCTTTCCGGTTCGTCCTGGCCGTGCTGGCCCAGAGCACCTCGCAAAAAAGCGTCTTGTGGTGGGCTTCCAAGCACCGCCATCACCATTTGCATTCCGACACCGAGCTCGACGTACACTCCCCGCGGCACACGGGCTTCCTTTACAGCCACCTGGGATGGATCTTCGCGCGGCGGCACGACACGTTCGACGAGGATAGCGTCGCCGATCTCATGCGCTATCCGGAGTTGCGGTGGCTGCACAAATTCGAGCTGCTACCGGCGGCCCTCCTCGCGCTTCTGTGTTTCCTGATCGCCGGTTGGCCGGGCCTGTTCGTCGGCTTCTTCTGGAGCACGGTGCTCGTTTATCACGGCACGTTCTGCATCAACTCGCTGGCCCATGTGAGCGGCCGCAAGCGCTACGTGACGGGCGATGATTCCCGCAACAACTGGCTCTTGGCCATCTTCACCATGGGCGAAGGCTGGCACAACAATCACCACGCATTCCAATCAAGCGTCCGGCAGGGCTTTCGCTGGTATGAGTGGGATCCGACCTATTACATCTTGAAGGCACTGTCTTGGACCGGCCTTGTTTGGGATTTGCG
>DGOS01000044.1:0-1830 GCA_002390155.1 Hyphomicrobiaceae bacterium UBA4460
GTGGTCTTGCCGGCGCCGTTCGGTCCGATCAGCGCGGTGATGTCATGCCGGCCGACCTTGAACGACACGTCGTCGATGGCCACAAGGCCGCCAAAGCGCATGGTCAGATGTTCCACGCTGAGCACGGGGTCTGTGTCCCAATCTTTATCCTTCGTGTTCATCTGCGGCCCTGCCTGACGAGATCGCCGGAAACGGCGTTTGCGTCATTCAGCGAAATGGTTGGCGACCGCGACGCAATGAGGCCGCGCGGCCGCCAAATCATGATGCCCACCATGGCGATGCCGAACAGCAGCATGCGGTAGAGCGCGGGATCGAACCCTGCGCCAAAGATGCTCTGTAGGCCGTCAGTGTGCCGCAAGGCTTCGAAGCCGCCCACCATGACGACGGCCGCAATGGCCACGCCAAGCTGGCTGCCCATCCCGCCGAGCACGACGATCGACAGGATGATGGCGGACTCGATAAAACTGAAACTCTCCGGGCTGATGAAGCCTTGCCGCGTGGCGAAGAAGCAGCCGGCGAGCCCGCCGAACAGCGCGCCGGTGGCGAAGGCGGTGAGCTTGGTGACAGTGGTGTTGATGCCGAGCGAGCGGCAGGCGATCTCGTCTTCGCGCATGGCTTCCCAGGCGCGCCCGATCGGCAGACGCCGCATCCGCAAGGTCACGAAGTTGGTGAGAAACGCGAGCACCAAGATCAAATAGTAGAGAAACATAATGCCGTGCAGCGCGTCGTATTTCAGGCCGAAGAAGCTGGCGAATGTTGTGCCCTCGGCAAACGGGGAGAAGGGGAGGCCGAAGAAGGTAGGCTTCGGGATGCCGGAAATTCCGTTCGGCCCGTTGGTCACTTCGGTCCAGTTGAGCAGCACGATGCGGATGATCTCGCCGAAGGCCAAAGTGACGATGGCGAGATAGTCGCCGCGCAAGCGCAGCACGGGAAAGCCGAGAATGACGCCCCATAGCGCGGCCGCGAGCCCGGCGATGGGCAGACAGATCCAGAAGCCGAGACCGAAATGCGTGGCAAGCAGCGCGAAGGTGTAAGCGCCGACGGCATAGAAGGCGACATAGCCGAGGTCCAAGAGCCCTGCGAGCCCCACCACGATGTTCAGCCCCCAGCCGAGCATCACATAGGTGAGCACAAGGATGGAAAGATCGAACCAGTAGCGCAAGGGCAGGCCGAGATTGAAGGCCCTGTCGAGCGCATACGATGTCAGCGGGAAGAAGATGGCGAACAGAATGCCGCCGACGATGAAGATTTGCGCGTAAGGCAGGTCGGGGAAAACATGAACGATAAGCCGGCGCAGCAATCCAAGACCGACAAAGAGAAGCGCAGCCCAGGCGATAAGTCCGAGGGCCGGAACATTGAAAATCGCCGATATGACGAGCCCGGCCACGCCAAGCGCGGCCGTTGTGCTCAACACGGTAATGTCGCGTTTGTCGAACGCATCGCGCGTAAACAACTTCGCAAACGGCGTGGTGAGCGGGTACTCCGTCTGCCAGACGAACAGGTTCAGCAGAAATCGGCCGACAAACACGATGCCGACAGCAATCGCGAGCAGATCGGGGCGCGGCTGAAGCGTCAGGCCCGTGACGCCGTCCACGGTGCGTAACCCGAGCACCAGCGAGAACAGCGCAAAGGCAACGACGCCCGCGAGAAGAGAGTCGGTCAGGGCCGATTTGAGCCGCAAGCCAAGAGGTTTGCCGGGCTCCGCCAACCTTAGACCTTCTCGATCTCAGGGCGCCCAAGCAGGCCCGTGGGGAAGAAGATAAGCACGATGGCGAGCATGGAGAACGCCGCCACGTCCTTGTACTCGATGGTGAAGTAGGCGGACCAAAA
>DGOS01000044.1:1905-3723 GCA_002390155.1 Hyphomicrobiaceae bacterium UBA4460
CCGACGATGAAGCCGATGAAGAAATCGATCACGCCGTAATAGAGGAGGTAAAGGAGCCCGGCGACGGCAGCGAGCGCGGCGCCGATCACGAAGGTGATGGAGATGGTGCGGTCCACATTGACGCCCGACAGCGACGCCATGAGCCGGTCTTGCTCACAGGCGCGCTGAGCGCGCCCCAGCGCGGTGCGGTTGATGATCAGCCAGAAGATCGTCATCAGCGCCAGCGTCGTCACCACGATGAGGATCTGGATGTTGGAGACGATCACCGTGAAGTTGCCTTCGGTGAACAGCTCGTAGCCGCCGGTGACGACGGGCTGCAGCGGCTTCACCCTCGCGCCTTGCGCCACCTGGATGAAGTTCTGCAGCACGATCGACATGCCAATGGCCGTGATCAGCGGCGCCAGGCGGAAGGAGTCGCGCAACGGCCGATAGGCGACGCGCTCGACCGTCCAACCCCAGACCGCCGTCAGCACCATGGCAAGGATGAGCACGATGAGCAGGGCCAACGGGATCATGGTCACGCCAATAGCCATCAGCGCCAGAAAGGCGATCAGCGCGATGAACGCGCCCACCATGAAGACGTCACCATGGGCGAAGTTGATCATGCCGATGATGCCATAGACCATGGTGTAGCCGATGGCGATCAGGCCATAGATCGAGCCCAGGGCCAGTCCATTGACGAGCTGTTGTAGGAAATAGGCCATGACGACGCCTGCCTCGCCTTCCCCCACTCGGGCTTGCAGACACTAAGGAAAGCGGGCCACGCGGCCCACTTCGGCATTTCTAGCAAGAAGGGCTTCCCCTGTGCATGCCCAAATTCAGAGCAGCAGGTGGGAGCCGTCGCAATACGGAGGATCGCCCGTGTCCTTGCACCCGCACAAAAGTGCCGACTCGGTGCGTTCCGCCGTGAACATGAGAGGCTCGATCCCTGTGCCATCGTGCGAGCCATCGCAAAAGGGCTGCTTCTTGCTGCGTCCGCAGCGGCACCACGCGTAGCGCTTCCCCGCCTCCAGTTCGACCTGATAGGGGTTGAGCTGCGGGCGCTCCGGTTCTTCCGACATGATGTTTCCCAGCTTCGTTTGGCCCAGTCCTTATCCAAAACGCTTAGCCAATTCGTCTGCCTGACACAAGAAAGCGAGAGGATTTCCTGTTGAACGGCTCCCCACGGCTTTGCCCTACAATAGAGGCGTTCTTCGATGATTCGGCCCCAGCCGGCCCGCCGCGCGATTGTGGCGGAAATAGCCAGAAGTCCCTTGAGTCCAAGGCCCATCGGCATCATAGAGGGCGAGGGGGGACGCAACAGGGTCGTGTCGATGTTGGAGGCCGCCCGTGGCTGAATTGATTTTTGCTGTCGTCGCCCTCGCGGGCTTCTTCGCGCTGGCGATGAACCGCGTCTCGCTCCGCACCTGGGCGATCGTGATCTTCGTCTTCACGCTCAGCCTGCAGATCGCCTTCGGCTTCCCGTTCTGGACCTTCGCCGGCTGGCTCATCGCGGGGCTGCTGTTCGCCGGCAGCATGCCCCACCTGAAGCGTCAATACATCACGCTGCCGGTCTATCGCGCGCTCAAAGGCGCCATGCCGGCGATCTCGGAGACCGAGCGCGAGGCGCTCGAAGCCGGCACCACGGGCTGGGACGCGGAGTTGTTTTCCGGAGCGCCGGACTTCAACAAGCTGCGCCGCGTGGCGCCGATCACACTCACGGATGAAGAACGCGCCTTCCTCGACGGCCCGACAAACGAATTGTGCAAGCGCCTCGACGATTGGCGCATCCGCCATGACCTTCACGACGTGCCGGATGACGTCTGGCAGTTCGTACGC
>DGOS01000058.1 GCA_002390155.1 Hyphomicrobiaceae bacterium UBA4460
GGTCTGGAACTCCGGCACCGAATATTTGTGTGAGTTCTCCGTGTGGATGCGCTCGCCCTTGGTGAAGGAGAAGGTCTGCCCGAGGACCTGCACATCTTGGTCGGTGAGGCTCTCCAGATAGATCTCGATCCGGCCCTTGTCGGCATTGTAAAGCGCGACGTGGGCGAAGCGCGTCGTGTCGAAGTCGCCGTCGAGGTCACGGTTGATGCGCGTCAGTAGGTTCAAGCTGAACGAGGCGGTCACGCCGCCGTCGTCGTCATAGGCGGGGATCAGAATGTCGAGACTCTTCTTGAGATCGACGCCAACGAGAAAGGCGCTGTCCGGTCCCAGAAGCTGCGCGGCATTCTCCAAAAAGCCATGCGCTTCTTCGTGGGTAAGGTTCCCGATGGTCGAGCCGGAGAAAAAGCCGAGCCTGTCACCGTGTGGCGTACCGTCAAGCGTGTGCGGTCGGGTGAAATCGCCCACCAACGGTCTCACGGTCAGCCCATCATGCTGGGCCATGAGCCGCTTCGCAGCCTCGACGAGAAACGCTTCGGAGACGTCGATGGGGACATAGGTATCGAGATTGGTAAGAGCGTCGATCAGCAGACCGGTCTTGCGGCTCGAGCCGGAGCCGAACTCGACGAGAACGCGAACATCGCCCGAAAGCGCCGCGATCTCCGCGCCGTGCGCTTCCAGCAGCGCTGTCTCCGTGCGCGTCGGGTAGTACTCCTGGAGGCGAGTAATGTCCTCGAACAGCGCCGAGCCCACCGCGTCGTAGAGGAAGCGGGAGGGAATGCTGCGCGGGTGCCTGGCGAGCCCGCTCAACACAGCCTCGCCAAACTCCGCGATCTCCGTCGCGCGGCGCGCAGGTTCGGCGACAGGAGCGTCGGCCGGCAACGCCGCGGACAAGACCTGAGGGGACGACACGTCGCTCGCCACTATGCGTCCGCCGCAAGGCGCAGGCCTGTGAACTGCCAGCGCTGGTGAGGATAGAAGAAATTGCGATAGGTCCGCCGCACGTGCCCGGGCGGTGTCGCGCAGGAGCCGCCCTTGAGTGCGAACTGGTTGCACATGAACTTGCCGTTGTATTCACCGACGGCGCCGGGGGCAGCCTTGAAGCCCGGGTAAGGCAGGTAGGCGCTTGACGTCCATTCCCACACATCGCCGAACATCTGGGTTAGCCCCGTCTCGTTCGCGGCCGGCAAAGGCCGCAAGTGGTCGGCGCCGAGGTCGCGGCCCGTCACGGGCAGGCTCAACGAGGCGTGCTCCCATTCGAACTCCGACGGCAGCCGGTAACCGGCCCAACGCGCGAACGCATCCGCCTCGAAATAGCTCACATGGGTGACGGGCGCGGCCGGTTCGACGGGGCGGAAACCTAAAAGGCTCATCTGCATGTAGCCGCCATCGGCCTCCTCGAAATAGAGCGGTCCACGCCAGCCTTCGGCATTGATCGTATTCCAGCCGTCGGCGAGCCACAGCGTGTGCGTGCGATAGCCGCCGTCCTCGATGAATTGAATCCACTCCGCATTGGTGACGCAGCGATTGGCGAGCTTGAAGGGCCGGATCAACTGCTCGTGGCGCGGGCCTTCGTTGTCATAGGCGAAGCCGTCACCGTCGTGCCCGACAGTGTGCACGCCGCCGTCAAAGGCGCTGAACGCGAGCGGTGCGGGCTCGCCTGCAGAAAGGCCGGGCGCGCCTTCGCGATAAGCGGGCTTGAGCGGTTCGGCGGCGAACAGGCTCAAGATGTCGGTCAGCAGCAACTCTTGATGCTGCTGTTCGTGGTTGATGCCGAGTTCGATGAGCGCCTCAGCTTCAGCCGGCAGGCCGGTCTCGAGCAAGCGCTCAAGGCCTGCATCCACATGGGCGCGGTAATCGCGCACGGCCTGCGCCGAAGGCCGGGTCAACAACCCGCGCTTCGGGCGCGGATGCCGCGGTCCGACGGCCTCGTAATAGGAGTTGAAGCAATATTCGAACGCCTCATCGAATAGGCGGTAGCCGGGGGAAAAGCGCGGCAGCACGAACGCCTCGAAAAACCACGTGGTATGCGCAAGGTGCCATTTGGTGGGGCTTGCATCGTCCATGGCCTGGACGACTTGATCCTCGTCGCTCAATGGGCCCGCGAGCCGAAGTGACAGGCGGCGTGTCTGCATCAGGCGATCGCGGAGGGATGTTGCTTGCGAAGGGGCTTCGCGCCGGGGCTCGGCGAGGACGGCGTGACTGAGGCTCATGGTTCCTCCCGTGGGGGTTCGGGGGTCTGACTCGCAACGTGCGATTTAGCAGCTTGTTCCTATTCAGGAAACGCGCAACCATGCACAATTCCGTGACGATTGTTTGATTTTCCGGGGACGCTGTCCAGTGCTCCAGTCCGACCAAGATCCGTTGATTTCCGTGGACGGGCGCCAGTCAGAGGCGGCGGCCGCGATCCAGCGTGGCGTCTGCCGCACGTTTCGTGCACTGGGTCACGCCGTGGTCACCGAGTTGCCGCTGGCGAACGGGCGCCGCGCCGACGTCGTCGGCCTGTCGCCGTCGGGAGACGTGTTGATCGTCGAGATCAAATCGTGCCTGGTCGATTACCGCACGGACGGGAAGTGGCACGAATATCTGGATTATTGCGACCGGCTTTACTTCGGCGTTGCGTCGGATTTTCCGTGCGAGGTCATTCCCGAGGCAGCCGGTCTGATCTTGGCCGATCGCTACGGTGCGGAGCTCGTGCGCGAGCCCGCCGAGGAACGGCTCAACGCCGCGCGCCGTAAGGCCATGATGCTGAACTTCGCGCACGCTGCAGCCTTGCGCCTCCAGCACCAACTCGATCCCGGCTGCGGTTTCAAAAGCTGAAGGCGCTGAAAATTATTTCGGCGCGCGCTTGGCGAGAATACGCTGAAGCGTTCGGCGGTGCATGTTGAGCCGCCGCGCCGTCTCCGAGACGTTGCGGTTGCACAGCTCGTAGACCCGCTGAATGTGTTCCCAACGCACGCGGTCCGCCGACATAGGATTCTCCGGCGGCGGCGCCTTGTCGTTGGGCGAAGCGGTTAGCGCGTTATAGACGTCGTCGGCGTCCGCCGGCTTCGCCAGATAGTCGACCGCGCCGATCTTCACCGCGCTCACGGCAGTCGCGATGTTGCCATAGCCGGTCAGCACGACGGCGCGGGACTCGGGACGAACTTCCTTCAGCGTGGCAATCACGTCGATGCCGTTGCCATCGTCGAGTCGCATGTCCACCACGGCGAATGCCGGTGGGCGCCGCTTGAGCGAGGCCAAGCCTTCTTCGACGGACGCCGCTGCTTCGACGTCAAAGCCGCGTGCTTCCATGGCGCGTGCAAGGCGCTGGAGGAAGGCCTTGTCATCGTCGACGATCAAAAGCGTATTGTCTTCCGGTGGCATGAGCATGCCCTGTGGCGAAAAGGTGGAGACCTGGGCTTCCATTGATGAGCTCCTCGTTACGTTCTCGAAGCCCAACCCTGGCGTAAGCTCCCAATTGCATTAGTGAATTTCTTTTGAGGTACAGGTAGGCGCTTTCGTGTGGGGTGGCAAGCCTTCGGCCTGCGCAACGCACCGTCAAAGTGAACGGAATCAGTTGAAATCAGGCCCATTTGGGGCTGCCGCGCATCAAGAACGGTACGAAAGCCGAAAATCACAGGATCGGCGCGGGTGTGTCCGGCTCTATGCTCGCGGCTCGCTCGAACTTCGCGCGGGGCCAGACCACGGTCACCACGGCGCCGGTCTGCGGTTCTGGACAGTTGGCAAGCTCTAGGCGTGCGCCCGACCGCTCGAGCAACGTCTTGGCGATGAAGAAGCCGAGGCCCATGCCAATATGCTCGTCCGGCTCTTCGTCTCCCCAGCTCTTACCGGGCCGCGTCGTGACGAAGGGCTCGCCAAGCTGCTCGAGAACGTTGGGCGGAAAGCCCTCGCCGTCGTCGGCGATAACGATGCGCACCTCGTCCGTCGACCAATCCGCCTCGACATCGACCTTGGTCGCGGCGAAGTCGACCGCATTCTCCACGAGATTGCCGAGACCGTAGATGACGCCGGGATTGCGTTGCGTGACAGGCTCGAGCGCCGCAGGTGCGCCCGGCTCGGTGCCGGGCACCGGTCTGGCCGTAATCTCGATGGGGACCGCCATGAGCCTGTGCGGCTCGACCACCTCGTCGATCAAGTGGCTGACGGGCAAGCGCGAGACGATGATGTCGAGTTGCTCGCCGTGCTCGGCAAGTTCCTTCAAGATCTGGCGGCAGCGCTCGGCTTGCGCACGGAGCAAGGTCAGGTCGTCGAAGTGAGGATCGTCCCCTTTTGTGTCGTGCAGGAGCTCCTTGGTCACCACGGCAATCGTGGCCAGGGGCGTGCCGAGCCCATGCGCCGCCGCCGCAGCCAAGCCGTCCAGCGCGGAAAGCTTCTGTTCACGCGCGAGCACCATCTCGGCGGCTGCCAAGGCCTCGGCCATGCGCCGGCCCTCTTCGGCCGTGCGCCAGGAGTAGAGCCCGATAAACAGAATGCCGGCGACCACTGCCGCCCAGACCCCAAAGACGTACATGAGCGGAAGGGCAAGGCTCTCGCCGCCGAACCAGGGAAGCGGGTAGTGGTACTTGGTCAGTACGCTCGCCGCGATAATGGTGAGGATGCCCAGCGCCACCGTGATCCGTATCGGCAAGGTCGAAGCGGATACCGTGACGGGTGCGATGAGCAGGAAGGCAAACGGGTTCGCCAGGCCGCCCGTGAGATACAGAAGCGCGGCAAGCTGGAGAACGTCATAGCCCAGCATGAGGGAGGCGTGGTTGCTTTTCAGCCGGTGGCTCGACGGGTAGCGGATGCGTAACGCCACATTGAGCCAGGCCGACGCTGCGATGACCGCGAAGCACCAACCGATCGGCACGTTGAGGCCGAGCACCCAGTAGGCAAAGATCACCGTCAGGCTCTGACCGAGCACGGCGAGCCAGCGCAGACGCACGATCGTATGCAAGCGCAACCGGCTGTCGACAGCGCGCAACCATTCCGGTCCGCCGCCAGCGTCGGCGGTTTGACTATTGTCGAGTGCAGCCATAGGTGAACCTTAGCATGTGGCGGGAAATCATAATTCCGACAAAGCAGGCGCGCAGTGCAAAGAAATGAACGAGACGGCCCGAAATCTCTCGAAAGATAGTGTTGAGGTGGGCGCGAACGTGCCCCTCCCCGTCGCCGTACGCGATCTCACCAAACGCTATGGCACGGTTATGGCCGTCAATCACATTAGTTTTACCGTCGAGCCCGGGGCCACTGTCGCACTGCTCGGCGGCAACGGCGCCGGCAAGACCACAACCATCGCCATGTTGCTGGGGCTCATCAAGCCGACGGCGGGCGAGGTGCGTGTGTTCGGCGCGGACATGGCCCGCGACCGCTACAGCGTGGCGCAGCGCATGAACTTCCAAAGTCCTTATGTGGATCTTCCGGCCCGGCTGACCGTGAAGCAGAACCTCACGGTCTATGCCGAACTCTACGGGATCGCCAACGCAGGCGAGCGGATCGGCTATGTCGCTGAACATCTGCAGATCGAGGATCTACTCGGCCGGCAGACCGGAAAGCTCTCTGCCGGACAGAAGACGCGCGTCGGACTTGCCAAGGCATTACTCAATGCGCCTGAGCTTTTGCTGCTCGATGAGCCGACTGCCTCGCTTGATCCCGACACGGCAGACTGGGTCCGGCGCAAGCTGAAGAGCTATGCGCGGGAACGCAAAGCGACACTGCTGCTCGCCTCGCACAACATGGCCGAAGTCGAGCGGCTCGCGGACCGCGTGATCTTGCTTCAGGCCGGGCGCATCATCGAAGACGAGACGCCGCAGGCGCTCATCGAAGCCCATGGCCGGCAGACATTGGAAGACGTATTCCTCGATGTCGTACGTGGCCGCAATGCGCAGGCGGTGCCCGAGAGTCTGGCGTCGTGAGCGTCCCCAGTGTCATAGATGCGACCGAGCCGGTTCTTCTGCCGCCGCGCGGCGCACGCGCATCGCTACGGCGCATCGCCGGGCTTGTCCGCCGCTACATGTATCTGTTGCGCAGTTCCGGCGTCCGCATCGTGGAGCTGATCTACTGGCCGTTCCTCCAGATGCTCTCATGGGGCTTCTTGCAGAAATATCTGGCGAGCACGGAGAACCCCTACGCGCAAGCCGCCGGTGTGCTGATCGGCTCGGTCTTGCTGTGGGACATTCTGTTCCGCTCGAAGATCGGCTTCTCCACGACCTTCATCGAAGAGATGTGGTCGCGCAATTTGGGGAATTTGCTGATAAGCCCGTTGCGGCCGTTCGAGCTGGTCGCCGCGCTTTCCGTGTGGAGCATCATCCGGCTCTCCGTCGGCATGGTACCGGTTTCCATCGCCGCATTTCTCTTCTTCGGGTTCAACCTGCTCGATCTCGGCCTGGCGCTCGCGGCGTTCTTTTTCGTACTGGTGCTGACGAGCTGGTCGCTCGGGCTCATCGCCGCCGGCGTCATTTTGCGCTATGGGCTTGGCGCGGAGGAACTGGCCTGGTCGCTGGCATTCCTGTTGCTGCCACTGTGTTGCGTCTACTATCCCGTCTCGATTCTGCCTGACTGGCTTCAGCCGGTCGCCTTGGCGCTTCCGCCGACCCATGTCTTTGAGGGCATGCGCTCAATTCTGCTGCACGGCACGTTCGATCCGGCGGATCTGTGGTGGGCGCTTGGCCTGAACGCGATCTATCTCGTGGCGGGCTACGCCACGTTCAGCTGGTTTCTCAGTAGCGCCCGCGAGAACGGCACGCTGCTTCAGCTTGGGGAGTAAGCATGCGACGGCCTTTGCTTCTGGTGATCCTTGGCGGCTTCGTCATTGGCGCATTGCTCGGCGCCGTGATGCTGCTCAACACCGATGCGCAACGGACGCGGGTGGTGACGAGCGGCAAGGCGCTTATCGGCGGACCATTCGAACTCGCCGGCAAGGACGGCAAGACGGTCACCGACAAGGATTTCCGCGGCCGCTATATGCTGGTGTTCTTCGGCTTCACGCACTGCCCGGACATTTGCCCGGCCGAGCTGCAAGTCATGTCGGCGGCGCTGGAGGATCTCGGGGCGGACGCAGACAAGGTTGTCCCCATTTTCATCACGCTCGATCCGGAGCGCGACACGCCCGAGGCTGTCACGGCCTATGTGCAAAATTTCGGCACGAACTTTGTCGGACTCACCGGCTCGCCCGAGGCGATCGAGAAGGCCGCGAAGGCCTACCGCGTGACCTACCAGAAGTTCCAAGACGAAAGCATGGGCGACGATTACAGCATCGACCACTCCGCGCTCGTTTACCTCATGGGTCCGGACGGCGCGTTCGTCACGCACATTCCTTATGGGACGCCGCCTAAAAAAATGGCGGAAACCTTGCGCCGCTACCTATAGCCGCGCGGCGCATGTCCCCTGCGGCCATCTGTCATTGCACTGCAGCAAAAATTCGCCACCTGATTCCGCGATGCAGCATTAGACTGTTGATGAGTCGGAGGGACGATCATGCTGTACCACCTCTACGAGCTGAATCAGGCTGCGCTGCATCCGGCGCGCGCCACGGCGGAAGCCTATCGTTTGATGTGGCGCAATCCGCTGAACCCGGCCTCGCGGACAGCGCTTGGCCGCGGTGCCGCGGCCGCGCTCGAACTGTTCGAGCGTTCGACGCGCCGCTACCGAAAGCCCGCCTGGGGGATAGACACGGTCGAGGTTGACGGGCGGGAGGTGGGCGTCGTGCTGCGCACCGTCCTGTCGAAGCCGTTCTGCAATCTCGTGCACTTCGAGCGGGACCTGACGGGTTCGCGCCGGCGAAAAGATCCGAAAGTCCTCGTGGTGGCGCCTATGGCGGGTCACTTCGCGACGCTTCTGCGCGGCACAGTTCGCGATCTCCTCCCCGATCACGACGTCTATGTCACCGAATGGCAGGACGCGCGCTTCGTGCCGCGCGCCGCAGGGGCCTTCGACCTCGACGTCTACATCGACTACATCACGGAGTTTCTGAGAGCCTTCGAGGGCGACGTGCACATCATGGCGGTCTGTCAGCCGACCGTTCCGGTGTTCGCCGCCGTGTCGCTGATGGAGGCGCAGAAGGACCGCGCCGTGCCCCGCTCCATGACCCTCATGGCCGGTCCCATCGATGCGCGGCAGAGCCCGACAGCCGTCAATCGCTTCGCCGACGGTAAGCCGCTGAGCTGGTTCCGCCAACACGTCATCACCCAGGTGCCCTGGCCGTATCCCGGCATGATGCGGCTCGTCTATCCGGGCTTCTTCCAGCTCTCCGGCTTCATGGGCATGAATATCGACCGGCACCTGACCGCCCACCGGGATCTGTTCCATAACCTGATCCGCGGCGACGGCGATTCCGCCGACAAGCACCGTGAGTTCTACGACGAGTTTCTCGCGGTCATGGACCTCACGGCCGAGTATTACCTTCAGACCATCGAGACGGTGTTCCTCGACTACAAGCTGCCCAAGGGCGAAATGCGCCATCGGGGCACGCCCGTGGACCCCTCGAAAGTCAAGCGGGTCGCGCTCATGACGGTCGAGGGCGAGAAGGACGATATTTCCGGGATCGGCCAGACTGAGGCTGCCCAAACATTGTGCAGCAACCTCTCAGACGGTCTCCGCGCCCACCATTTGCAGCCTGGCGTCGGCCACTACGGCGTTTTTAATGGTTCGCGCTTCCGGTCGGATATTTTGCCGGAAATCCGCCGTTTTATCCGGGCTCACCAGCGCCGCAAAAGCGCTCTGGGACGGGCCTTGAGCCGCGTTGCCTAAACCACAGGCGAGCGTTTTTGCGAGCCCCTGTGCTACGCTGAAGGCGCAGATTCGGGTAGCCCTCAAGGTGTGGCGTATGGGAGACGGGGATGCTGAAGCGGCTCAATCTCGGGCGGGGTGAGACGATCGAGGTCAAAATTCAGGGCTTGGAAATTCCGATGCTGCTGCGGCGCAGCACGCGGGCCAGGCGGTTCAGCCTTCAAGTCAGCGAGGCACGGCGCGGCGCGGTCCTGACCATGCCGGCCTATTCCAGCTTCGCCGATGCCGACGAATTCCTGTCACGCCATTTGGACTGGCTCAAGGAGCGGGTCGCCGACCTGCCCGAGCCAGTGCCGTTCACCGACGGCGCCGTCATTCCCTTGCGCGGGCTCGCCCACCTCTTGCGTTTCGCCGGCCCCGTGCGCCGCCGTGGCGTGGTCTGGGTCGAGGACCCGGAGGACGCAATGATCGCGCCCGCATGGCCAGTCGGCGCGCGCGTCGCCAAAGAGCGCCTGCCGCGCCTGCATATCTCCGGAGAGGACGAACACGCGCCCCGCCGGCTGCTGGACTGGCTGAGGCGCCAGGCCCATTTGGATCTGAAGCTGCGAGTGGACATTCATGCCAGGCGCCTGAACCTGCAGCCGAAGCGTATCTTCGTGCGCGATCAGACGACGCGCTGGGGATCATGCTCTACGACCGGCGCGCTGTCCTTCTCGTGGCGGCTCGTCCTGGCGCCGCCCTTCGTGCTCGACTATCTCGCCGCGCACGAGGTTGCCCATCTCGCCCACATGAATCATGGGCCGCGCTTTTGGGCGGTTGTCGCGCGCACCATGCCGCGGCACGAGGAGGCGCGGGACTGGCTGGGCAAATACGGCTCCAACCTCCACGCTTACGGGGCGGAGGCCATGCCGCATCATTCGCAAGGCACCTCGCCTGCGGACAGCATCGAATAGCAGAAGAGTTCTACCCGCCGCCGAAGAAGCCAAAGACGCGTTGGTAGAAGGGACGCTCCGTCGCGTCGTCGCGGGCTTTGGCCGTTTGCGATGGCCACGGCAGCCGCACCGCGATGGTCTCCTCACGCGGCCGCCGGCTGTGTGCACCCGGGAGCGGTAAGGGCCGCTTGTCCTCATGTGCAGAGAGCATGATGTCGTGCCATAGCGAGGCGGGCAGTGTGCCGCCGGTGACCTTCTTCATGTGCTTGCCGTTGTCGTTTCCGACCCACACGCCCGCCACGTAATGCGCCGTGTAGCCGACGAACCAGGCATCCCGTGAATTCTGGGTGGTGCCGGTCTTGCCCCCGGCCATGTGTTTGGGGATGGCTGCGCGCTTGCCGGTCCCGCGCACCAGCGCGGTGTTGAGCATGTCGTTCATGGCGCCGACGTTGTGGAGCGCAACCACTTGTCCTGTAACGGATTTCCGGCGCTTGTAGAGTGTCTTGCCCTCGCCGTTGCGGATGCGTGTGATAACATGCGGCAGAACGCGTTTCCCGCCATTGGCAAACGGGGCGTATGCGCCGGCGAGTTCCAGCAGTGTCACCTCCGCCGTGCCGAGGGCGATGGATGGCTGCGTATGAAGTTTTGAATTGATGCCGAGACGCCGCGCCGTGTGGGCCACACGCTCTGGCCCGACCGCGGAGGTCAGCTTGACGGCGACCGTGTTGAGCGAGTGCGCCATGCTGTAGCGCAACGTGACCTTGCCCTTGTACTTGTTCGTGTAGTTCTTCGGCTGCCAGCCACGGATATTGACCGGACCGTCATAGGCGACCGAGTCTGGCGTGTAGCCGCTTTCCAGCGCCGCGAGATAGACGAAGGGCTTGAAGGCAGAGCCCGGCTGGCGCAGGGCTTTCAGAGCGCGGTCGTAAGGGCTTGCTTTGTAGGACCGGCCGCCGACCAGCGCCATTACCGCGCCCGATGCGGGGTCGAGGATGACCACGGCGCCTTGGCCGGCTTTCACTTTACGTCCTTCGGTGTCGAGCAGCTTGCGCAGGCGTTCCTGCGCGGCGCGTTGCAGATGCGCGTCGACCGTCGTGTTTACGACAAGTGCGCCGTCGTTCTCGCCGACATATTCGGGCAGCAGCTCCGCCACCCAGTCGACAGCGTAAGGGAAGCCCGTGTCATCGCCTTTGGCGCGAAGCTTCAGAGGCTGCGTGGCGACTTTGCGGGCCGTCGCCTCTGTGATGAATCCCGCCTCGACCATGTTGTCGAGCACGACCTGGGCACGCGTGCTCGCCGCACGCACACTGCGGGTCGGTGCGTAGCGTGAGGGCGCCTTGAGAAGGCCAGCCAGCATCGCCGACTGCGCCAGCGAAACGTCACGTGCAGAGCGGCCGAAATAATGCCGGGCCGCGGCCTCCACGCCGTAAGTACCGCCGCCGAAATAGACGCGGTTCAGGTAAAGCTCGAGGATCTCGTCCTTGGAGAAGCGCTGCTCCAGCCACACCGCGTAGATGAGTTCCTCCAACTTGCGCGTGATCGTGCGGTCCGGCTTGAGGAACAGGTTCTTGGCAAGCTGCTGGGTGATGGTGGAGCCACCCTGGACGACGGTGCCCGCGGTGAAATTTCGGTAGCTGGCGCGCGCGAGGCCAACCGGGTCGATGCCGAGATGATGGTAGAAGCGGCGGTCCTCCGTCGCCATCACCGCCTTGATGAGGTGATCGGGAAGCACGTCCACGCGGATATGCCCGCGGCGCAAACCCCGCTCTGCCAAAACGGTGCCGTCGGCGGCCAGAACCGTAACGTTGGGCGGACGGTCGTCGAGGGTGGCGAGCAGGGGATCGGGGACCTGGGAAATGAAATAGACCACCGCTCCGCCGAGCGCGATGGTGCCCCAGATCGCAGCTAAAAGGCTGAAGCGGAGGGCTTTGAAGAGGTAAGGATGCGCCCGGGCGGTGCGTCTTAGGCGGGCAAAGCGGCCCTTGGGACGCCGGCTGGAAGGGCGCCGCTTCGATGGTGGCCGGCGCCGCGTGGGTCCACGCGAGCCCGCCAGCTTGCGGCTCCTGCCTTGGGGTTTGGCCTTTCGCCGCACGCCGCTCATCTCAACTCAACGCCTCAACTGAACTCGAAGGTGAGCCTCGCCACCAAAAATGGTGAATCGCAAGGCTCTTCGCGCGGAAACCTTAAAGGGCCCGCCTTGCCACAGCGTTAAGGAATGGAGGCGTAGGAGGCGCCGCTAAACGTCCAGATTGGCAACTTCCAGGGCGTTTTCCTGGATGAACTCGCGCCTGGGCTCGACCACGTCGCCCATCAGCCGCGAGAAGATGTCGTCGGCGTCCTCACCCTCCCGGATCTTCACCTGGAGGATGGTGCGCGTATCGACGTCGAGCGTCGTCTCGAAGAGCTGGTCGGCGTTCATTTCGCCAAGGCCCTTATAGCGCTGGAGCGTAAGGCCCTTGCGTCCGGTCTCCATCACCGCATCGAGCAGTTCCGAGGGCCCGTGGACTTCCAGGCTCGTGTCTTTTCGCTTGAGGGTGGCCGGCTTGGCGTAGACCTCTTGCAGGTGCGGGGCGTACTGATCGAGCTTCAGTGCATCGGCGGAGGCGATGAACGGCCCGTCGATCAGATGAGACTCCATCACGCCGCGCAGCTCGCGCCAGAAGCGAAGTCCGCCTTCGGGCAGCGCTTCGCCGTGCCAGCCGCGCTCGGTCTCTTCCGACAGCGAGTCGAGCCGCTTGGCGATATAGGCCGCCGCGGCCTGCGCCTGCTTCGTGTCCTTCAGCACGTCCGGACTGAGGGCACCCGCGATGGCCGCTTGCTCGATGACGAAACGCGGATAGCGGCTGTGCAGCCCACGCAGGATGCCCGTAACGAGCCGCGCCTGCTCCACGATGTCGCGCAAGTCCCCGCCGCCGCGCGCGGCGTCCTCGCCGGTCGTCAGCACGGTGTCCTGAAGCCCCTCGCCGATGAGGTAGTCCTCAAGACCATCTTCGTTCTTGAGATAGCGCTCATGGTTCCCGCGCTTCACCTTGTAGAGCGGCGGTTGGGCGATATAGAGGTGGCCCGCCTCGATGATCGACGGCATCTGCCGGTAGAAGAAGGTGAGCAACAGCGTACGGATGTGCGAGCCGTCGACATCGGCGTCCGTCATGATGATGATCTTGTGATAGCGCAGCTTCGCTAGGTCGAACTCATCGCCGATACTTGTGCCAAGCGCGGTGATGAGCGTACCGATCTCCGCGCTCGACAGCATTTTGTCGATGCGCGCGCGCTCCACGTTGAGGATCTTGCCGCGCAAGGGCAGTACCGCCTGGAACGCGCGTTCGCGCGCCTGCTTGGCGCTGCCGCCGGCGCTGTCGCCCTCGACCAGGAAGATCTCGGACTTGGCCGGATCGCGCTCCTGACAGTCGGCAAGCTTGCCGGGCAGCGAGGCCACGTCCAGCGCGCCCTTGCGCCGCGTGAGTTCGCGGGCCTTGCGCGCCGCTTCGCGCGCGGCCGCCGCTTCCACGATCTTCTGCACGATATTGCGTGCCTCGCCCGGGTTCTCCTCGAACCATTGGGAGAGCCGCTCGGCCACCACGCTCTCGACCACCGGGCGCACTTCCGAGGAGACGAGCTTGTCCTTGGTCTGGCTGGAGAATTTCGGATCGGGCACCTTCACCGAAAGCACGCAAGTGAGTCCCTCGCGCGCATCGTCGCCCGTGAGCGCCACCTTCTCTTTTTTGGCGATGCCGGACGCCGCGGCGTAAGTGTTCACCGTGCGGGTCAGCGCCGCGCGGAAGCCGGCCAAATGCGTGCCGCCATCCCGCTGCGGGATGTTGTTGGTGAAGCACAAGACGTTCTCGTGGTAGCTGTCGTTCCACCACAAGGCCGCTTCCACCGTGATGCGGCTTTGCGTCTTCTCCACGACAACCGGCTCGTTGATGAGCGGATGTTTGGTGCGGTCGAGGAACTGCACGAAGGCGCGTAAACCCCCTTCGTAGTGCATCTCCTCGGTCTTGGGTTCGACGCCGCGCAAGTCCGACAGGATAATGCGTACGCCGGAGTTCAGGAACGCGAGCTCGCGCAAGCGATGCTCCAATGTCGCGTAATCGAAGTCGACCATGGTGAAGGTGTTCGTGCTCGGCACGAAAGTGATGCGTGTGCCGGTCCGCCCTTGCGAGTCGCGCATGGGCTTCAGCGGCGCCTCGGGCACGCCGTCGGCAAAGCGCATCGTGTGCTCTTTGCCGTCGCGCCAAATGGTGAGTTCCAGCATGCTCGACAGCGCGTTCACCACCGACACGCCCACGCCGTGCAGTCCGCCGGAGACCTTGTAGGAGTTCTGGTCGAACTTTCCGCCGGCGTGGAGCTGCGTCATGATCACTTCGGCCGCGGACACGCCTTCGCCCTTGTGGATCTCGGTGGGAATACCGCGGCCGTTGTCTTCCACGGTCACCGAGCCGTCGGCGTTGAGCATGACGTTGATCTCGTCGCAATAGCCGGCGAGCGACTCGTCGATGGCGTTGTCGACCACCTCGTAGACCATGTGGTGCAGGCCGGAGCCGTCGTCGGTGTCGCCGATATACATGCCCGGCCGCTTGCGCACGGCGTCGAGGCCTTTCAGCACTTTGATCGACTCTGCGCCGTAGTCTGCGGCAGCTTCAGCTTTGCGTTTGGCAGCTGGTGTCATGGTGTCCTGAGGTGTTCTTGAAGGTCGCAGTAATGGGTCTTTTTGGGAGGCCCGAGAGGCCCCTGATTCAGGCTTCGATATTACCCTGATTCACAGCAAAGATTTGGGCGTCTTGGGCGATCGGCGAAAAAAGCTCCTTATCCGTTCCGGTCATCCAGGCCTGCACTCCGAGCCGCAAAATCTCGCCAAAAAGGGCTTCCCTGCGGGCCGCATCGAGATGGGCCGCGACCTCGTCCAGGAGGATAAGGGGGGCGTTGCCTTCGAGCGACTTGATGAGCTCGGCCTTGGCGAGGATGAGACCCAGCAGAAGGGCCTTTTGCTCGCCGGAGGAGCACTGGGCGGCGGGCGCGTTCTTAGGCCCGTGAACCACTAATAGGTCGCTTCTGTGCGGACCTTCAAGGGTCCGCGACGCCGCACGGTCCCGCTCCCGGCCGTCCTCCAGCAGGATGCGAAAGACGTCCTCAACCTCCGTTGCGGGCCGCTCGGTCAGCTCCGATTCCAGCGTGCCGTGAAGCGCCAGCACCGCGTGCGGGAAGGGGCCTTCGCCCTGGGCTTCTCGTGTCTCCTCGATCAGGCCGGTGAGCCGCTCCACGGCGTCGTACCGCGCGGCGGCGATGGCGACCCCGGCTTCAGCCATCTGCTCCTCCAGGCCCTCGAAGAGACTGCGCGAATGCTCCCGCATCTGGAACAGCCGGTTGCGCTGGCGCATGGCCCGTTCATAGCGGTTCAGCGGCGTGCGCATCTTCGGGTCGATGGAAAGCACGAGGCGGTCGAGAAAGCGCCGCCGTTCCGATCCGCCGCTCGTGAACAGTCCGTCCATGGCGGGGATGAGGAAGACCTGCTTCACATACTCGCCGAGGGCGCCCGCGCTATGGTCCTTGCCGTTGATGCGTACCGTGCGGCCCGTGCCCTCTTCGCGCGCACTGGCAAGCAGCCCGGTACCGATTTCTGTTTCCCCAGCCCGCGTCATCACCGTGGCGGCGATGGCAAATCCGCCGTCCCCGTCTTTGCGTGCAAGCTCGACATAGGGGCGGCCCCGCAAGCCATGGCCGGGACCCAGCAACGACACAGCCTCCAGCAGGTTGGTCTTGCCCGAGCCGTTGTCGCCGGTGAGCACCACGGGCCGCGCATCGAGATCGAGGCGCGCGCTTGCATAGTTGCGAAAGTTGGTGAGCTTCAACGTGCGGACGGAAAGCCGCGTCAGGTCAGGCTGGGACGCGTGCGCATCCTCGGGTGTGTGCTGCCGCGGCGTTGCGTTCATACCCGCATCGGCATGAGGACATAAAGCGCCGATGGATCCTTTACGTCGCACACCATGGTCGGCGATCCCGGATCGGCCAGATGAAACTCGGCCGTTTCGCCCTCCAACTGATCGGAAATGTCGAGCAGGTAGCGGGCGTTGAACCCGATCTCGAGCGGATCGTGTTCGTATTCGACAGAAAGTTTCTCGGTGGCGCTGCCGGATTCGGGATTGTTCACCGACAGGGTCAGCGTGCCGTCGGCCAGCGCGAGCTTCACAGCGCGGCCCTTGTCGCTGGACAGGGTCGACACCCGGTCCACGGCCTTCGAGAAGGTCTCGTTGTCCACCTCGAGCTGCTTGTCGTTGCCTTGCGGGATGACGCGCTCGTAGTCGGGGAAGGTGCCGTCGATCAGTTTGGAGGTCAGCACCACGCGGCCAGCGGCGATGCGGATCTTCGACGGTGACAGCTCAATGGTCACCTCGCCGTCCTCGTCCTCCACGATCTTGGAGAGCTCCTGCACGGTTTTGCGCGGCACGATCACGCCGGGCATGCCGGCAGCGCCTGATGGCAGCGGCAACTCGACTTGCGCCAGACGGTGTCCGTCCGTGGCCACGGCCCGAAGCGTAGGTTTGCCCTCGCTCTCACCCTTGGCCTCATGGAGATAGATGCCGTTCAAATAGTAGCGCGTCTCCTCGGTGGAGATGGCGAAGCGCGTCTTCTCGATCAGCCGCTTGAGATCGCCGGCCGGGACCTTGAAG
>DGOS01000118.1 GCA_002390155.1 Hyphomicrobiaceae bacterium UBA4460
CCTGCCACTGACGGACCATGCCCATGTACTCGTTGTTCAAGATAAAGATCTTGATGGGCAGGTCGTACTGCACCGCCGTCGACATCTCCTGCATGGTCATGAGCACCGACGCTTCGCCCGCGATATCGATGACGAGCGAGTCCGGGTGCGCCATCTGCACGCCAACCGCGGCCGGAATGCCATAGCCCATGGTTCCGAGCCCGCCGGAGGTCATCCAGCGGTTCGGCTCGTCGAAGTGGAAGTGCTGAGCCGCCCACATCTGATGCTGGCCGACTTCCGTGGTGACATATACGTCCTTGCCGCGCGTCAGCTCGAACAGCCGCTGAACGGCGTATTGCGGCATGATGATATCGTCGCGGTTCTTGTAGTGCAGGCACTTACGCGCGCGCCATGTGTCGATCTGGTCCCACCAAGTCTTCAGTGCCGGCTTATCGACTTTCGGCTTCTTCTTTTTCCACGCCGCGATCATCTGGTTCAGCACGTGGTCGCAATCGCCAACGATGGGGATGTCGACCTGGACGTTCTTGTTGATCGAGGACGGGTCGATGTCGACGTGGATCTTCTTGGAGCCCGGCGAGAAGGCGTCGACACGCCCCGTGATACGGTCGTCGAAGCGCGCGCCGATGCAGATCATCACGTCGCAATCGTGCATCGCGTTGTTCGCTTCATAAGTGCCGTGCATACCGAGCATGCCGAGCCATTGCTTGTCCGATGCCGGAAAGGCGCCTAGCCCCATCAGGGTCGAGGTGATCGGATAGCCGGTCATGTGCACCAGCTCACGCAGCCGCTCGCTGGCGGCGGGCCCTGCGTTGATGACGCCACCGCCGGTATAGAAGATCGGACGCTTGGCGGTTGCCATCGCCTCAACAGCAGCTTCGACCGCGGCGGAATCGCCTTCCTTGGGCGGGCGGTAGCTCTTGTGCTGCGAGTTCGACAGCCCGGCGTAGAGGCCGGATGCAAACTGGATGTCCTTGGGGATATCGACCACGACAGGACCGGGCCGGCCCGAACGCGCCACATAGAACGCCTCGTGCAAGACGGTCGACAACTGGTCAACGTCTTTCACCAGATAGTTGTGCTTGGTACAGGGGCGCGTGATGCCGACCGTGTCGCATTCCTGGAACGCATCGTTACCGATCAGGTGGGTCGGCACCTGTCCGGTGATGCAGACAACGGGGATCGAATCCATCAGCGCGTCGGTCAGGCCTGTGACGGCGTTCGTCGCGCCCGGGCCCGATGTCACAAGCACGACGCCGACCTTGCCGGTGGAGCGGGCATAGCCTTCGGCGGCGTGAACCGCACCCTGCTCGTGGCGGACGAGCACGTGCTTCAGCCGGTCTTGCTGGAACAGCTCGTCATAGATCGGCAGAACGGCGCCGCCGGGATAGCCGAAGATGTGCTCGACGCCCTGGTCGGCGAGAGCCTCCAGCACAATTTGGGCGCCTGTCATCGTGCGTGACATTGTCTCTACTCATTGGCAACACCGGGCCGTCGCGGCTGGACGCAGCCGCTGCCCTGGTGGAAACGCTAAAGAATGGCGGAAAACGCCGGTGTAAGCCGCGCACCCTAAGCGGTGCATGACAACGGGTCAACGAGAATTGCGAATGAATGACAAGCTTAACGCTCTATTGCTTTGTGAAAATTACCCGCCTTGGGGTGCGCATGGCCATTTATTGCGCGCTGAGGTGCGGCCTTTGGCGCCTGTCATCTGTGCCAAGAACCGTCCTAGACAACAGCCCACGATCCGCTTATGTCCCTACGGCTCTCAAGGGGCCCGCGGCGCTTGGGCCAAGCGCGAACGCGCCAACAACAACGCCCTTCCCCACACCGGTTTGAATGCAGCAATCGGCTAGCTCAGAAACGCTCGTTGCCAACGGTAACGGCAATGGCAACGGCAACGGCGCCCCCGCTCTTTCCAAGCGCGCGTTCTGGGCGCTGACCTTCGGCTCGATCGGTGTCGTCTATGGCGACATCGGCACGAGCCCGCTCTACGCGCTGCGTGTCGCGGTGCTGGCCGCCGGTGGCGAGCACGGCATCGTCACACAAGCGGCGGTGTACGGCGTGCTGTCGTTGATCTTCTGGTCGCTGTTCATCGTCGTCACCCTGAAATACGTGCTGGTGCTGCTGCGTGCCGACAATAACGGCGAAGGCGGCACGCTGGCGTTGACGGCGCTGGCCTTTACCGCCGTCGGCAAACGCACGCCTTTGGTTCTCGCACTGGGCATTGTCGGCGCCTCGATGTTCTATGGCTCGACGCTGATCACGCCGGCCCTGTCCGTGCTCTCGGCGGTCGAAGGTCTGAACGTGGCGACGGACGCGTTTGAGCCTTACGTGCTGCCCATCACGGTGATCATTCTGATTGCGCTGTTCTCCGTGCAAAGCCACGGCACCGCGAAGGTGTCGGCGTTGTTTGCGCCCATCACCACAGTCTGGTTCCTCGTCATCGCCATCGCCGGCGCTTACGAGATCGCGCAGAACCCGCGCATCCTCTTCGCGCTCAATCCGTATTACGGGCTCAACTTCCTTTTCACCCACGGCATTATCGGCCTTGTCACGCTCGGCGCGGTGTTCCTCGTGGTGACCGGCTCCGAGGCGCTCTACAACGACCTTGGCCATTTCGGGCGGCGGCCTATTCAGACGGCGTGGCTGATCCTCGTGCTGCCGGCCTTGCTCTTGAACTATTTCGGCCAAGGCGCGCTGGTCCTGCTCCAGCCGGAGACGATTTCCAACCCGTTCTACCTGCTGTTTCCCGAATGGGCGCTCTATCCCATGGTGGCGCTCGCCGCGATGGCAACCGCTATCGCCAGCCAGGCCGTGATCACGGGCGCGTACTCCATCACAAGGCAGGCCATGCAACTCGGCCTCCTGCCCCGCATGGAGGTGCGCCACACCTCGGAGTCTCAAGCCGGCCAGATCTATATGCCGCGCGTGAACTGGCTGCTTCTGGTCGGCGTGCTGCTCCTGGTCTTCATGTTCCGCTCGTCGAGCGAACTCGCGTCAGCCTATGTGCTGGCCGTGGCCGCCACTGAATGGGTGGCGGGCATTCTCGGCTTTATCGTGATCTGGCTACTGTGGCGCTGGAAGTTCATCTGGGTCGTCGCACTGATGGCGCCGCTCATCTTCGTCGATACGGCGTTCGTCATGGCCAGCACGCTGAAGCTGGCCGAAGGCGCTTGGCTTCCGGTTCTTGTCGGCGTCATGTTGGTCGTCATCATGGTCACTTGGCGGCGCGGCACGCGCCTACTGGCGCAGAAGACGCGGCGCGTGGAAGTTCCCTTCGCCCCGCTCATCAAGAACCTCGAAGAGAAGCCGCCCCATGTCGTACCCGGCACGGCCGTGTTCCTGACTGCGGATCCGGATTTCGCGCCCACCGCACTGCTGCACAACCTGAAGCACAACAAGGTGCTTCACGAGCACAACGTGATCTTGACCATCGAGAACGAGGACATTCCGCGCGTGAAGATCCGCGACCGGGTGCAAATCGAACCGGTGAGCGACAGGTTCATGCGCATCACATTGCGTTTTGGTTTTATGGAGCGGCCCAACGTCCCGAAGGCTCTGGCCGTCGCAAGTCGGAAAGGCTGGCAGTTCGACATCATGACGACGTCGTTCTTCCTCTCGAGCCGCTCGATCCGGCCCGATGCGCGCTCAGGCATGCCGCAATGGCAGGACCGGCTTTACGTGTTCCTGGCGCACAACGCCGACGATGCGTCGAGCTACTTCCAGCTCCCGACGGACCGCGTGGTCCAGATCGGCACGCAGGTCACGGTGTAGGCACCAAAGTTACGGTGTAGCGCGGCTCGCGGCGGCCACTGCGGTTTCGCTGTCCGGAAACCACTCCCAATCCGTCATGAACCGTTTCAGCCACGTCATCTGACGCTTGGCGTAGCGCCGCGACTCCGTCTTGGCTTTTATGGCGGCCTCCTCCCGCGTCATGCGGCCAGCCAGATAGGCCGATAGCTCCCGCACGCCAAGGGCGCGCATGGCCGGCAAGCCGGGATCCAAGCCGAGCGCCATGAGGGCCTCGACCTCCGCGACGGCACCGGCCTCGATCATGCGGTCGAAGCGTGCATCGATGGCCGCATAGAGCGGCTCGCGCTCCGGCGCAACGACGAGCTTCCGAGCCGAAGCACGCGCGACAATCGGCGTGCCCTCGCGACCTTGCCACTCCGCCAGGGAGACATCTGTCGCGTCGATGACCTCGAGCGCGCGCACGACGCGCTGCGGATCTCTGGGCTGCAGCCGCGCTGCCATAACGGGGTCGCGGGCCATGAGCTCCTGGTGGAGATCTTCCGGTGAAAGCACATTTGCCTGGCCGCGCCAAAACGCCCGCACCTCGGCGGGAATGTCGGGCACGGGCGACAAGCCTTCGAGCAGCGTCTTGAAGTAGAGCCCGGTCCCGCCGACCAGGATCGGCATCCGCCCTGCGTCGCGTGCCTCCGCAATGGCGGCGCCCGCATCGTCCAGCCAACGGCCCACGGAATAGGCCTCGTTGGCGGGCACGGTGCCATAGAGGCGATGGGGAACGGCGGCCGTCTCGGCCGCATCCGGCCGCGCGCTGAGCATGGAAAGCTCACGATAGACCTGCATGGAGTCGGCGTTGATGACCGTGCCCGCAAGCTGCTCGGCAAGCGCGAGCGCCGCAGCGGACTTGCCGCTCGCGGTGGGCCCGGCAATGAGGATTATCTCCGAGCGGCTCGTCGAGGCGGACACGCTAGCTCGTCGGAACGGCAACGAAGCGCAGTTCGCCCTTGGCGTCGGACAACAGCAGCAGGACTCGCCGGCGCCCCGAGCGCTTGACGGCTTGAAGCCGCGAGACGACATCTTGCGGCTGGCGCACTTCTTCCTGCGTGACCTCCACGATCACGTCGCCGGGCTTCACCTTCTTTTTGGCGGCTGGGCTGTCCGGCGTGACATCGGTGATGACGACGCCCTCGACGTTTCCGCTGATGCCATATTTGTTCCGCAGGTCGTTGGTGAGCGGCGCGATGGAGAGGCCGAGAAGGTCATCTCCATCCTGTTCGCGCCCTGGGGTCTCCTCGGCCTCCTTGTCCTCATCCTGCTCGGGCAAGCGGCCGATCTTGACCGTGACCTCCTTGGTCTCGCCACCGCGCATGAGCTGGACCGGAACGTCCTTGCCGATCGTGGCGCCAACCACGGCACGGGGCAGATCGCGCATGTTGGCGATCATTTGCCCGTCGAAATCGACGATCACGTCTCGCGGTTCGATTCCCGCCGCCGCCGCGGGCCCGTCAGGTGTTACTGAAGCCACCAACGCACCGCGCGGGGGGTTGAGCCCCAGGCTCTCGGCGATCTCCTCGGTGACGTTCTGGACATGGACGCCAAGCCAGCCCCGGCGCGTCTCGCCATACTCCTTCAGCTGGCTCAAGACCTTCGTCGCCGAGTTGGAGGGCACCGCGAAGCCGATGCCGATCGACCCGCCCGTCGGCGAGATAATGGCGGTGTTCACGCCGATGACCTCGCCCTCCATGTTGAACAGCGGACCGCCGGAATTGCCGCGGTTGATGGCGGCGTCGGTCTGGATGAAGTCGTCGTAAGGTCCGGCGTTGATGTCGCGTTTCGTGGCTGAAACGACGCCGACCGTGACGCTGCCGCCGAGGCCAAACGGATTGCCGATGGCCATGACCCAATCGCC
>DGOS01000030.1 GCA_002390155.1 Hyphomicrobiaceae bacterium UBA4460
GTCGCTTGGGATCGGGTTGATACCATCAAGCTTGATGACGCGGCCGCTTGCCTCGAGCGTGCCGCTGTCGAGCACCCGCACGCGGTAGAAGCGTTTCGGTTTGAGCTTAGGCGACACGGCCACGGCAGCGGTCTTCGTGTTCTTTGATGCCTTGTCCTCAGATGCCGTGTCGTCAGGCGTCTTGTCGTCAGGTGTCTTGTCTTCAAGCGTTTTGGCCTCAGGAGCTTCGCCGTCCGTCTCTGCTTCTGTCTTCGGGGCGGCCTTGGGTGGGGCTGCCTCGGGTGAGGCGGCTCTGGGCGCCGGCTTTGGCGGGGTCTCCTTCGGCAGTTTTGTGGTGAAGAGGCGCTCATGCCCGGTCGGCGGCGGCGTCACGGTCTGCACCACTTCCTCGCTCTCGCCGAACGGCCAGAAGAACCAGATGAGCAATACGCCGACGAGGGCGGTGACAAGACGAGACGCGATCGACATGACGTTCAGATCATAGCCGCCTTGCGCGGTGGCTTTAAGAGCGCCCTTACGCCTTATTGGCTGGCCCAGATAATGCGCGCGATCCAGGCGATCCGTTCCACGGGAAACACGAGGTCGGGGTGCGCCGGGTTGAGCGAAGCCAGCTCGATCGTCTTGGCTGTGCGCCGGACCAGCATCTTGGCCATCACCTCGCCGTCCGTGGTGCGCAGCACCACGCGGTCGCCTTTGCGCGGCGCGGCGTTCGGCGAAACGATGAGGATATCCCCGGCCCGGTAGAGCGGCGCCATACTGTCGCCGGCGACTTCGAGCGCATAGGCGTTGTCGTCGTCCACGCGCGGGAAGCGGATATGGTCCCAGCCGCCGCCCACGGGAAAGCCGCCGTCGTCGAAGAACCCGCCGCCGCCCGCTTGCGTCATGCCGATCAGCGGGATCGGCAGGGCCGGCTCGCGGCGCTCGGCGCCGATGAGGGCGGTAAAGTCGTCAAAATCGGCCCCCGTCGCCCGCAGCACCTTGGCGATGCTCTCGGTGGTGGGCCAGCGGGGCCGACCCTCGCCCGTGACCCGCTTGGATTTGTTGAAGGCGGTGGGATCTAGCCCCGCCTGCTTGGCGAGTCCGGACGGCGACAGGCCATAGCGCTTCGCCAGCGCGTCGATGGCCGACCAAACCCGGGCATGGGTGAGCCTTGTCACGGCAGGCTCCTCGGAAAAGCGGGACTCATAGGGAAAAATACCTATTCTGAAAATTATCGCTCAAACGCTCCCGTTGTCCACTCCCTTTCGGCCGCCGTGGACGGCCTTCCTTGTTGGGGCATGCCGCTCCCGCTAGTCTCCCGCCATGCCCGCGCCCGTCTACAAAGTGCTTGTCGAGGCTGCCCTGGAGGCAGCGAAGGGCGAGGGGCGATTCCTTGGGACAGGGGATGATTTGCGTGACGGGTTCATCCATCTGTCCGCGGGCCACCAGGTGGAGGACACCTTGGCCAAGCATTTTGCCGGCCAGGAGGACTTGCTGCTCGTCGCGCTCGACCCCGACCGTCTGGGCGCTGGGCTCAAATGGGAGCCGTCCCGCGGCGGCGACCTGTTCCCGCATCTTTATGGCGCGATGCCGCTGGATGCGATCCTTTCCGCCAATCCGCTGCCGCTCGACGATGACGAGCAGCACATCCTGCCTGAGGGCTTTCTGCCGGAAGGAGTGGCGGGTTGAGCGGGCTGTTCGGGCTGGGCCAGACGCTGCTGCTGGCGCTCGATCCGGAGCGCGCTCACGATCTCACGCTCAAGACGCTCGAACTCGGGGTTTATCCACGCAGTTCCGGCTCCGACGATCCACGCCTGAAGCAGGCCGTATTCGGCCTCGACTTTCCCAATCCCATCGGCATGGCGCCCGGCTTCGACAAGGATGCGCGCGTACCGCACCAGCTCTTGGAGATGGGGTTCGGTTTCGTCGAGGTGGGTACGCTCACGCCGCGTGCGCAATCCGGCAATCCGGCCCCGCGCTTGTTCCGCTCCCATCGGGACCGCGCCATCGTCAATCGCCTCGGCTTCAACAATGAAGGCCAGGACGCGGCGCTGACACGTCTGGCGAGGCGCCCGCGCGGAATCGTCGGCGTCAATCTCGGCGCCAACCGCGACAGCACCGACCGCATCGCCGATTACGCCGACGGCATCACGCGCATGGCACCCGTGGCGGACTATTTCACGATCAATATCTCCTCGCCCAACACGCCGGGCCTGCGCGACCTGCAAGCACCGCGCAAGCTCGATGCGCTGCTCGGTAAAGTGCAGGAGGCACGCAAAGCGCTTGGGCCGAAAGCCCCGCCGCTCCTGGTGAAGCTCGCGCCGGATCTCGCCGATGCCGATTTGCCGGAAGTGGCCGCCGTGATCGAACAGAATGAGGCCGACGGGATTATCGTTTCCAACACCACGCTGGCGCGGGATAATTTGCGCGATGAAACGCTTCTCCGCGAGGCGGGCGGCATGTCCGGGCGTCCCGCGTTCCTACGTACGACCCGCATGCTGGCGCGCGTCCATCAAGCCACCGAAGGACGGCTGCCGCTGATTGGCGTCGGCGGGCTCGATTCCGGCGAGGCGGCGCTGGCCAAGATCGAAGCCGGTGCCTCGCTGATCCAGCTTTACACCGCGCTCGTCTTCGAAGGGCCCGGCCTGATTGGGCGCATCAAGGACACGCTTGTGCGGGCCATGGCGCGCGAGAATGCCGACAACCTCAAGCCCTTGATCGGGCGCCGCGCTGGCGAGTGGTCGGAGAAGGAACTGCCGGACGTCGTTGTCTGACCTTGCCCGCCGCTGTTACGGCGCACACCCTTCGTCGTTCTTTGAGCCGTCGGGCATAACAGTTCCGCAGAACTTCGCACCATCGAGTTTTGCGCCATCCAACTTGGCGTCGGTCAAATTGGCGTCCTTCAGATTGGCGCTCGACAGATCGGCCCCCGAAAGATCGGCGCCAGTGAGATCGGCTTCGCGCAGATAAGCACCTGAAGCTGCGGCGTTCGCAAGGTTGGCATTGGTGAGGTCTGCGCCGCGTAAGTTGGCGCTTTCGAGGTTCGTCCGCTTGGTGCGCTTTTCCATTGGCAATGCAGAGAGGTCCGCGCCGCTCAACTTAACGCTGCCCAGCTTGGCGTTTTCCAGATCCGCGCCGCGCAACTCCCGCCCGCTCAGGTCGGCTTCGCTGAGGTCGCAATATTTGCAAGCATTGGTGGTCAGAAACGTATCGAGCTTCGCCTTGTCGAAGGCGAGGCTGAGACTTGCGTCCGCTGCAACTGAAGCTAGAAAGACGACTGTGCAAAGAAAATAGGTCTTGGGTTTCATTTTTGCCCTCTCCGTGAGTCCGGCAGCCTAGCAACGTTCACGGCAATGTTCATTCTCAAGCCGGCTATTTCTGGCTTACCTTCGTAAAATGCCTAGAACAGCCACCATCTACCACAATCCGCGCTGCTCCAAGTCGCGCCAGACGCTCGCGCTGTTGGAGGAAAACGGCGTTGAGCCGAAAATTGTCGAATATCTGAAGACGCCGCCCTCCGCTGCCGAACTCAAGCGCGTGTTGAAGAGACTCGGGTTGAGCCCCCACGACATCGTGCGCAAAGGCGAGGCCGTCTATGCCGAGCTTGGCCTGAAGGACAAAGACGTCTCCGATGAAGAGCTGATCAAGCTCATGGTCGTTAACCCGATCCTGATCGAGCGGCCCATCGTCGTCTCGGGCGGTAAGGCGGCCATTGGCCGCCCGCCGGAAGCCGTCTTGAAAATCGTCTAGGTCTCGCGGTTCGGCGCAGGCGTCTCAGCGACCTGCGTATCGGGAACTTGCGTGTCGGTGTCCCGCCCCAGAACCTTGAACATGCGCATCACGATCCAGACGGGGAAGACGATCACGGCACCCAGCAAGAAGTAGCGGAAGGCCTTCTCCACCGCGGCAAAGCCCATATCGTAGATGCGGGCCGCCAGGTCCTGCAGGTTCTGGAGGATGTCGTAGGGGCTGAAGCCCAGCGCCGCGAGGACGACGCCCACGATCAGGGATAAGATGACCAGCCGGAGCAGAACCAGCCCCGGATTGCCGCCAAAAAACCGTTCCATTTTCGCTTCCCTTGAATCGTGAGACGTTTGCATTGGGTGAGCCCCACAATTGGGGCTCCAAACGGCGAAGGTCAAGGCGAGGCGGCAACCGGAAAGGGCTGATGGGAGTGTCCGCGCGGAAGGAGCTGAAGACCGCAGCCGCCGATCCGGCGGCAAGCGACGCGCGGCTGCCTGAGCCCTTCGCCGGCTGGTTTGCCGCCCGCGGCTGGGTCCCGCGCGCGCACCAATTGGCGCTGCTCGATACCGTATCCGCGGGGCGCGATACGCTGCTGATCGCGCCGACCGGCGGCGGCAAGACGCTTGCCGGCTTCTTGCCGAGCCTCATTGATCTTGCGAAGCGTCCGCTCACCCGCGCGCCGGCGACCAGCGTGCACACGCTTTATGTCTCGCCACTGAAAGCACTTGCCACCGACATCGCGCGGAATCTGACGGCGCCGGTCGAAGAGATGGGGCTCTCCATCGGGCTGGAGACCCGCACCGGCGACACGCCGCAAGCCCGGCGGGCACGCCAGCGCGTCCTGCCGCCCGACATTCTCCTGACGACGCCGGAGCAGATCGCGCTGATGCTTGCGCACAGAAGCGCCGCCGAACTGTTCGGCTCGCTCAAATGCGTGATCCTCGATGAATTGCATGCGCTTGCCACCAGTAAGCGCGGCGACCTTCTGGCGCTCGACCTTGCGCGGCTACGCAACCTGTCGCCTGAGCTTATGGCAATCGGTCTGTCGGCGACCGTCGCGCGCCCCTCCGAGCTCGCCGCATTCCTCGTGCCGCACAGGGACCAGGCCGCGACGCGCCTTGCCGAGATCGTCACCGCCGAGGGCGGCGCCCACGCGGACATCACCATTCTCAAGTCGAACGCGGATCTGCCTTGGGCGGGACATTCGGCGCGTTACGCATTGCCGGAGATCTACGAAAGCATCAAGGCGCACAACATGTCGCTGATGTTCGTGAACACGCGTTCGCAAGCCGAGATGCTGTTCCACGAGCTGTGGCGCTGCAATGACGACAATCTCGCAATCGCGCTCCACCACGGCTCGCTCGATGTGGGTCAGCGGCGCAAAGTGGAGGCGGCCATGGTGGCCGGCAAGCTCCGCGCCGTGGTCTGCACCTCGACGCTTGATCTCGGTATCGACTGGGGCGATGTCGATCTCGTCGTTAATGTGGGCGCGCCGAAAGGCGCAAGCCGGCTCGCGCAGCGTATTGGCCGCGCCAATCATAGGCTCGACGAGCCGAGCAAGGCGCTGCTCGTACCGGCCAATCGCTTCGAGGTGATGGAATGTCAGGCGGCGCTCGAGGCCGCCGAAGAAGGCGCGCAGGATACCCCGCCCACGCGGCCCGGCGCGCTCGACGTGCTGGCGCAGCACATTCTCGGCATGGCTTGCGCGGAACCTTTCGACGCCGACGGGCTTTATCGTGAAGTGACCAGCGCATCCCCTTATCAAGTCCTCACCCGCGAGGGCTTCGACCAGGTTCTCGCCTTCGTCGCCACGGGTGGTTACGCGCTCGCCAATTACGATCGCTACGCCAAGCTGAAACGCACCAAGGAAGGCACGTACCGCGTGGCCCATCCGCGCATCGCGCAACAATACCGGCTCAATGTCGGCACCATTGTCGAAGCGCCCATGTTGCGCGTGCGGCTCGCCCGCGGCGCGCTCAAGAAATCGGGTGCAGTAGTCGGCGGGCGCGTCCTCGGTGAAGTCGAGGAATATTTCATCGAGCAGCTCTCACCCGGCGACACCTTCGCCTTTGCCGGCGAGGTGCTACGCTTCGAAGGCTTGCGCGAGATGGATGCCATCGTCACCCGCGCGCATGATTCCGACCCGAAAGTGCCGGCTTACGAAGGTGGCAAGTTCCCGCTGTCCACCTATCTTGCCGATCGCGTCCGGCACATGCTGGCCGAACGCGGAGACTGGTCCAAACTACCGGGCCAAGTTTCCGATTGGCTGAGACTTCAGGCAGAGTTCTCAGTCGTACCTTCCGCCGACGAGGTGCTGATCGAGACGTTTCCAAGAGGGCAGCGTCACTATCTCGTTTGCTACCCGTTTGAAGGGCGTCTCGCTCATCAGAGTCTCGGCATGCTGCTGACAAGGCGCCTGGAGCGCGCAGGCGCGGCCCCGCTCGGCTTCGTCGCCAACGAGTATGCGCTGGCGGTCTGGGGGCTCAACGATATGAGCGAGATGATCGCGGCAAAGCATCTCGACCTCGCGGCACTCTTCGACGAGGACATGTTGGGCGACGACCTCGATGCGTGGCTGGCGGAGTCCAACCTGATGAAGCGGTCCTTCCGCGTCTGCGCCATCATCTCCGGCCTTATCGAGCGGCGTCATCCCGGACAGGAAAAGACCGGGCGGCAGATGACCGTCTCCTCCGATCTCATCTACGATGTGCTGCGCCAGCACGAGCCGGACCACGTTTTGCTGAAAGCGGCATTCGCCGACGCCGCGGCGGGGCTGATCGATCTTGGCCGCTTGGGACAATTCCTGAAGCGGATCGGCGGTCGAATCAGGCATAGTGAGGTGAGTCACGTTTCGCCGCTCGCCGTGCCCGTCATGCTTGAGATCGGCCGCGAAAGCGTCCCGGGCGACATTGGCGACACCTTGTTGCGTGAGACCGCCGAAGAACTGATCGCAGAAGCATTGGGGGAACATGCTGCGCGCTAGGCTCGATCTCATGCCGGAAACGGCGCCGACCTTGCGCTCGCACCTGTCGGTGTCGGGCCACGACTTCCAGCCGCTCGTTGCGGGCGCGCTCTATTGGGAAGCGGAAGACACGCTTCTCGTCGCCGACCTGCACATGGAGAAGGGGGCCGCGTTCGCCGCGCTCGGCATGCTGCTCCCGCCATACGACACACGCTCCACGCTGGCGCGCCTGCGCAAGATCATCAAGCGGATCGATCCGGGCCGCGTGGTATCGCTCGGCGACAGCTTCCACCGCAGCGAATGCGCCGACCATATGGTCGCCGACGATCTGGCGCTTCTCACCAAGCTTCAAAAGGGTCGCGAGTGGTACTGGATCTGCGGTAATCACGATCCGCATTTGCCGGAATGCGTCGGCGGCACGGTCTGCGAGACGCTCACCATTAGCGGCGTGACGCTGCGCCACGAACCGTCCGAAACCAATTCGGGTCCGGAGATTGTCGGACATCTGCATCCCGTGGCGCGCATTGCCCGCCGGGGCATGGTGGTCCGGCGGCGCTGTTTCGCCACCGACGGCAACCGCCTGGTGATGCCGGCCTTCGGTGCTTATGCGGGCGGTCTCAACGTGCTGCACGACGCCTTCCAGCCGCTATTCCGCTGGCATCAAGTTGAGGCGTGGATGATGGGCCGCCGCGCGGTCTATCCCGTGCTGGGCAGCCTGCTTCTGCCTGATTAGCCGCTACTCGCGGCGGAAGGCATACCAGCCGATCAGACCCATCAATACGGCGATAAGCACGCCGAGCAGGCCGTAGACGAAGGGATGCTGGAAGGCGAGCGTGTAGAGAAACGCTTCGATCCCCGCCTTTGTCACTTCCAGCGTGCCTTGGCTCTCGCTCGCCAATTCTCCGTCGCGGAACAGATAGACGTCGACCAGATAGCGTCCCGTCGGCACGCTGACCGGCAACGCCACCGTGGCGCGGAACAGGCTCCGGCCAATAAAAGTCACGCCGTCGTCGTCCTCTTTGAAGAGTTCCTTCTCCTCCATCAGCCGGATCATGGCCGTGCGGAAGGCTTGCTCCTGGGACTCGCTGGGGATGTGCCGGCCGAAGTCGAGTTCAGACAGACCGATGCCCAGCTCCTTCAACGTCTCGTCGGAGGCGATGGCGCGGAACGGGCGCGAGGACAGCACGGCGTAGAAGCCCGGTACGTTGTCGTAGGTCTTGCCGGGACCGTTGACCCAGATGCCTGCGACACGCTGCTTCTTCCGAACGACGATCGGCTCGTCGGGCCCGCGCACCACGGCGATAACGTCATACGTGCCGCTTCCCGGTGTTCGGGAGTCACTAAAGTCGACGCTGCCGAAAATAAGTATTTCGATGCCGGTGAAGTTCGACTGGATCGCGATCTCGCGCGTCGAGATGTCGGACTGGACGGTTTCCTTGCTCTCCGGCTTTTCGGCCGGCAGTGGCGGCGTCTGCTGCGCAAACCCTGGCGCACCGATCAGTGCGGTCAAAAGAAGGGCAAGGAAGAGGGTTGCTGCTCTCATCATCATGCTCCCGCCAACGGAACGATGCTGTAGAGGTTCGACGGGCGCGCCACCAGGTCAAACAAGATGCGCAAGGCGACGGCGAGGACCATCAGCGCGAGCAGCGCGCGCAATTGCTCGCCGCGCAGTTTCTGTCCGGCCCGCACGCCGAACTGTCCGCCGACGACGCCGCCAACGATGAGCAAGAAGGCCAGCACGATGTCGAGCGTGTGATTGAGCGTCGCGTGCAGGAGCGTGACGATGGCGGTCACGAAGATGATCTGAAAGATCGATGTGCCGATCACGATATTCGTCGGCATGCGCAAGAGATAGATCATGGCCGGGACCATGATGAAGCCGCCGCCGACGCCGAGGAACGAGGCGAGCAGTCCGACCAGGACGCCGATGACGAGCGGGGGGATGATGCTGATATAGAGACGCGAACGCGGAAAGCGCATCTTCAGCGGCAGGCCGTGAATCCAGATGTGCTGTCCGGATTTGCGTGCCGAGACCGGCTTGCCGGCGCGCGCCCGCCTGATGGCGTTGATGCTCTCCCACAGCATCAGCGCGCCAATGCTTCCGAGGAAGCACACATAGGTCAGCGAGATGATCAGGCCGGCTTGGCCCGCTTCGCGCAGATATTTCAGCAGCAGCACGCCGACCACCGCGCCCGCAATACCGCCGGCAATCAGGATGCCGCCCATCTGGACGTCGACATTGCCGCGCCGCCATTGGGCGAGGGTGCCGGACACCGAGGCTCCGACAATCTGGTTGGCGCCGGTGGCCACGGCGATCGCCGGGGGAATGCCGGAAAGCATCAGAAATGGCGTGAGCAGGAAGCCGCCGCCGACCCCGAACATGCCCGCCAGGAAGCCCACCGTCGCGCCAAGCCCCAGCATGACCAAAAGGTTCACTGAGATCTCAGCAATGGGCAGATAAATCTGAAACATCGGCCAGGCGTTGGAAAAGCGGGCGCTCAGGCAAACTGTTCGCCGCGCGCGGGCCTGTCAATGCATAAGCCGCGAACTTACCGAAATGTCACCGAAATTCGTCGCCAGGCGGGGAAATGCCCGCTTCTGGCTGCCGGCTAGCTGGCCAGGCTCTCGAGCTGGCTGACGAGCGGCACGGAAACCTCGCCCGTCTCTTCCAGGCCGTTGCGGCCCTGGAACCGTTTGATCTCGGACCGGGTGCGGCTGCCGGCGACGCCGTCCGGCACGCCGACGTCATAGCCGAGCTTGTTGAGCAGGGTCTGGGCCCGGGTCACCAGCGTGGAGGCGTTGGAAGCCTTCGCCGTCGATGCCGTCTTCTTTGCCGTCCAGGCCGGGTTCTCCGCGACCTGGTTGGCGGGAGGCAGGGCAGGCGTGGCCTTCCAGGCCTTCACTTCCGCCTCGGCCTTGGCGCGCGTCTCCGGGGTCAGCTGCACGGCAACGACGTCGCGCCGCTTGGTGGATTCGGTATCGCCTGTGGCGGCGGCCAGTGCGTACCACTTATAGGCCTCGCCGAGGCTCTTGGTCCTGCCGAGCCCGTGCTCGGCGAGGATGCCGAGATTGAACTGGCTGTCCGGAAGGCCATGCGCGGCAGCTTGGCCGTACCATTTGGCGGCAAAGGTATAGTCCGGCGCGCCGCCGTCGCGGCCGCTGACGCTCACCGCGAGATTGTGCATGGCTTTGACATTGCCGTTCTGGGCAGCCGCTTTGTACCAGGCGCGCGCCTTTACGGGGTCACGATCAACGCCCAGGCCGCGCTCATACATGGCCGCGAGCCGGTATTGGGCCGGGGCGAGGCCGTCGCGGCCTGCGCGCTCGAACCACTGGGCGGCCATCTTGGCATCGCGCTTGGTGCCTTTGCCTTCGGCGTAACGCACGGCGATTT
>DGOS01000113.1:0-9803 GCA_002390155.1 Hyphomicrobiaceae bacterium UBA4460
CGTCGGTGCCGCCGATATACATGCCCGGGCGCCGGCGGACCGGCTCCAGCCCCTCCAGCACCTCGATATCGGCCGCGGTATAGGCCTCGCCGGTCACCGTCCCGCGTTTGCCTTTGGCGCCCCTTTTCGCAGGGCTTTTGGCAGGCCGTTTCGGCGCGGCGTCGAATAGATCGCGCGACGCGGCAGACTTACGTGTGGATTTACGCTTGGTGGCGATGGACGCACTCCTTGTGCCGGGGCCGGTCGCGGCCCTCGCGAATGGCGAAGAATCAAGGACGTTTGGAACTCAAGCTTAGCTCGCACGGGCCTACGGCATTTTCAAGAGGCAGGGCGCCGCCGCGTGGCTAGATAATCGCCGCGCGGACCCTGGCCGACACCCATTCGGAGACGGCCACTGTGGCCAAGATCACAATGAAGATGACGGTGACCTCGGCCCAGGCCAGCCGGCTCAAGGACGACTGAAGCTGCAACCCGATCCCGCCTGCGCCCACCAGGCCCAGAATGGTGGATTCGCGGATATTGATGTCCCAGCGGAACACCGAGATGCCGGCGAAAGCGGGGGCAATCTGCGGCCACACCGCATAGTCCATCACCTGCCAGCTTGAGCCGCCCGTGGCGCGCACCGCCTCGACTTGGCCCTCGTCGATCTCCTCGATGGCCTCGTAGAGCAGCTTACCGATAAAGCCGATGGAGCGGAGCGCGATGGCGACGATGCCGGCCAGCAGGCCAGGTCCGATCACGGCGACGAGCAGCAGCGCCCAGATCAGCGAGTTGATCGAGCGCGATGCGACGATGATGAGCAGCGCCAGCGGGCGCAGCAGGGTTGCGCTCGGCGTCGTGTTGCGCGCGGCAAGGAACGCCACGGGCGTTGCCAGCATAATGCCGAGAGCCGTACCTATCGTGGCGATGTTGATCGTGTCCCAGAGCGGGCCCCAGAGTTGATCGAGATAGGACCAGCGCGGCGGCCAGGCGCGCGACAAAAGGTCGGCAGCCTGGCGCGGGGCGTCCTCCACGAACATCCAGATCGTGTTCTTGTTCATCACCTGCCAGCACAGGACGAACAGTACGGCGAGCGCGAACCATCCGGCCCAAATGGCCCATTGGGCGGCCGGTGTGCGGCGCTGCCAGACAAGTTGATCGTTGAGTGCGAGCACCGGCATCACTGCACCCATTTGCGTAAGTGACTGGAGACGTATTCGGCGATCAACACGATGACGATAATCATAATGAGGATCGCGCCCGCCGTTTCGTACTCGTAGCGCGACATCGCCGTATTCAGCGTGGCGCCAATGCCGCCCGCGCCGACAATGCCGATCACCGCGCTCTCACGGAAATTGATGTCGAGGCGGTAGAGCGACAGGCCGATCAGCCGGGGCATCACTTGCGGTTGAATGCCGAAATTGATGACCTGCCACCAATTGGCGCCCGTGGCGCGGATCGCTTCGGCTTGCGCTTCGTCGATGTCCTCGATGTCTTCTGCGAGCAGCTTGGCCATGAAGCCGATCGTGGCGAAGGACAGGGTGAGGAATCCGGCAAACGGTCCGAAGCCGAACATCGCGACAAACAGAATGGCGACGATGATTTCCTGAAAGGCCCGGCTGACGGCAATGATGGCGCGGCACACCGCGTAGACGGGGAGGGGCGCGATATTGCGCGCAGCCCCCAACCCGATCGGTATGGAGATCAGGCAGCCGACAATGGTGGAGGTCAGCGTCATGGTGAGGCTCTCCTCCATGCCCTTCCAGATGTCGGCGGAGCGCGTCACAAAGTCGGGCGAAAAAAACCCCTCGACGAAGCGCCAGCCTTGGGACAGCCCCGCGAGGACGCGCTGCCAATTCACGTCGAGCGTGGACAGTGCGGCGATCAAATAGACAATGCCGCCGAGATAGAGTCCCCAGCGCAGCCACGGATTGCGGATGAGCGGGGGACGTTTCCAGCGCGTTGCGGCAGCGGTCGTCATTTAAGCCCCGCCATGCGCTCTTCTTTCGCGTGCGCCTCCGACAGGCCGTGCGCGCCTGCCTGTTCGGCGTCCTCGCCGTCGTGGATCTGCGTCCAGTCTTCTTCGCCGTAGATATCGGTGAGCTTGGCGTCAGTCAGCGCCTTGGGTGCGCCGTCAAACACGATTTCCCCGGCGCGGAGGCCAATGATGCGGTCGGCGAACATCTTGGCCAGCGGCACGTCGTGCAGGCTGATGATCGCCGGCAGGTCGCGCTCGCGGCACACTTCGGTTATGAGCCGCATGATCTGCCGCGCCGTCTTCGGGTCGAGCGAAGCGGTCGGCTCGTCCACCAGCAGCAGCTCCGGGTCTTGCTCGAGCGCGCGGGCGATGCCGACGCGCTGCCGCTGGCCGCCCGACAGCGCGCTTGCCCGCTTATCGACTTGATCGGAAAGCCCGACGCGCTCCAAAAGCGCAAAGGCCTTGTCCACGTCGCGTCTCGGGAAGCGCCGGAAGAACGAGCGCCAGAACGAGACATAGCCGAGCCGCCCGGACAGCACGTTCTCCATCACCGTCAGCCGCTCGACCAGCGCATATTCCTGGAAGATCATGCCCATATGCCGGCGCGCGCGGCGCAACCCCCCGCGGCCGAGTCGCGTGATGTCCGTGCCGTTCAGTTCGACGCGCCCGCTCGTCGGCTTCACCAATCTATTGATGCAGCGGATCAGCGTGGATTTGCCGGAACCTGACGGACCGATCAGCGCCACGACCTGACCGGCCGGCACCTCGAACGAGACGCCGCGCAGCGCCTCATCGCCGGTCTTGTAGTGTTTGCTGAGATCAGAAACGCGCAGCATGGTCCACCCAGGCTCGAATGAAGGCCGCATGGTAGGAGAACGGCGCCACGGCGCAAGCCGGGCCCGGCCCAGGAGCCTGCCTTAGTTGCAGGAATAGACGACGCCGTTGGCCGCGTCGATCTTGCGGATCACCGCCCAGTCGTCCTTGAAGGTGATGGGGATGAAACTGGTGTCGTCGGACTTGGAGAACTCTTCGAGCAGCTTGCTGCCTTCCCAATCGAAGGTGAAGAAGGCTTCGCGGATCTTGTCTTGCAACTCGGGCATGAGATTGTGCGCGACGCCAAACCCGGTCGTGGGGAAGGTCTGCGACGTGTAGATCGTCTTCACCTGGTCTTCCTTGATCACGCCGCGGTCGAGCATGCGCGCCTTCACCGAGTTGGCAATTGCGGCTGCGTCATAGTCCCTATTGGCGACGCCAAGGATTGAGTTGTCGTGCCCGCCGGAAAAGCGCGCCGTGAAGTCGTTGTCGCGTGTGAGGCCAAACTCGGACTCCAGCAGCGCCGAGGGCGCCTTGTACCCGGAGTTCGAGGTCTCCGCGGTGAAGGCGAGGGCGCGGCCCTTGAGGTCCTCTGGCTTCTCGATGCCCGAGCCCGGATAGGTGATGATCTCCATCTCATAGCCGTAAGAGCCGTCGTCGCTCGCCATCATGGTGAAGGGGCGAAACCCGGCGCAGGCCACGGCAAGTGGATTGGAACCCGTGTTGAAGCCCGCCACGTGCAGGCGCCCGGCGCGCATCGCCTCGATCTGCGCGGCGTTGGACTGCACGGGGAAAAACAGCACGGGCTTCCCCGTCACCTCAGTCATGTGGTCGAGGAACCCCTTCCAGACCTCGGCATAGACCGCCGGGTCCTCCACGGGCGTATAGGCGAAGATCAGCGTCGACGGATCGACCTGTTTGGCCGGATCGGCCGGGATGTCGGCGATCATGTCGCCGTCATTGTCCTGGTAGCGGCTGTCGAGCTGAAAATCGGCCGCTGCCGGAATACTCAAGACCGCGGTCATTGCGAGTGTGAGAAAAACGCGCCTCATTCGTAGGTTTTATCCCTCGTTTGGTCCCAGCCCACGTCATGTAGACGCTTAGGGCACAGCGGCCCCTGAGGCTAGTGGTCCCCAGTGACAGATTTGAGAAAGCGCGGTCGCACGTGTGGGGCTGCACTGATATTGGCGGCCGGGCCCCGTGCGCGTTTTGGGGCACTGTTAACCCCCGTTTAAGTCTACGGCTTTCCCGTTTCTTTACGACCGCTCTCTAAAATTTCGCTCAAATTCGAGGGGATTTGAGCGGCATGTTGTTGCGTTACGCCATGATGGTGGGAGTGGCCGCCGCCGCCGTTTGGGCTGCGGTCAATCTCGGCGCGCGCGACTCCAACATGATCCTGGTCGACGCGGGGCAGGGCATTCCGAATGGAAACCTGTCCTTCTGGATTTTGGGGATGATCGCAGGGCTGATGGTTTTGTCTCTCGCCCGTGTGGTCGTCTTCGGCTTGCCGTCGATGATGGACAACTGGGTCCGCGGCAACAAGTCATGGCTGTTCGTTGGCGGTGGCGGGAGCCTGATCTATGCGCTCCTGTATCTGATGTGAGCGAAGGCTGAAAAAGTTTGGGGGAGCCTGGCGAGAACTCAAGGCGTCCCGTGTCCGACGGGGGAACGCGGGAACAATAAAGGCTGAGAGTTCTACAGGCCGGGCGAAAGTGGGGCGGTTGCTCGTTAAGAGCAGCCGCCCCGTTTTTTCTCATGCGCCTCGGTCGCAAACAGCGACCAAGACAATGCCAGCTTAGACGCTGTAGTAGAGGTCGAACTCCACCGGGTGAGGCATCATCTCAAAGGCTTCGACCTCTTCCATCTTCAGCTCCAGATAAGCGTCGATGGCGTCATCGGTGAAGACGTTGCCCTTCTTGAGGAAGTCACGGTCGGCGTCCAGCGCCTCGCAAGCCTCGCGCAGCGAACCGCACACCGTCGGCACCTTCTCAAGCTCCTCCGGCGGCAGATCGTACAAATTCTTGTCGATCGGATCGCCCGGATCGAGCTTGTTCTCGATGCCGTCGAGGCCGGCCATGAGCATGGCGGCGAAGGCGAGATACGGGTTCGCGGTCGGATCCGGGAAACGCACCTCGACGCGCTTGGACTTCGGGCCCGAGCCGAGCGGAATGCGGCACGACGCCGAACGGTTCCGCGAGGAGTAGGCCAGCAGCACCGGCGCCTCGTAACCCGGCACCAGACGCTTGTAGGAGTTGGTGCTGGGGTTGGTGAAGGCGTTCAGCGCCTTGGCGTGCTTCAGGATGCCCGCGATGTAGTGCAGCGCGGTATCCGACAGGTCGGCGTATTTGTCGCCGCCGAAGGTCGGTCCGCCGGCTTTCCAGATCGACTGATGCACGTGCATGCCAGAGCCGTTGTCGCCGAACACCGGCTTCGGCATGAAGGTCGCCGACTTGCCGTAAACATGCGCCACGTTGTGGATCACGTATTTGTAGATTTGCAGCGCATCGCCCGTCTGGGTGATCGGCCCGAACTTGATGCCGAGTTCATGCTGCGCTGCGCCCACCTCGTGGTGATGCTTTTCGGTGGTGACACCCATGTCGGCCATCACCGACAGCATCTCAGAGCGAAGATCTTGGGCGGAGTCGATCGGCGGTACCGGGAAGTAGCCGCCTTTGGTGCGCGGACGGTGACCGAGATTACCCATCTCGTATTCCGTGCCGGTATTGGACGGCAGCTCCGTGGAGTCGATCCGGAACCCGCAATTGTAGGGCTCGGCTGAGAACCGCACATCGTCAAAGACGAAGAACTCGGCTTCGGGACCGAACACGGCCACGTCGCCGACACCGGTCTGCTGCATATAGGCCTGGGCCTTGCTTGCAATGCCACGCGGGTCGCGCTCATAAGGCTCGTTGGTCAGCGGCTCGAGAACGTCGCAGAACACGGCCAACGTGCTCTGTGCGAAGAACGGGTCGATCACTGCGGAGTCGCAGTCCGGCATCAGCTTCATGTCGGACTCGTTGATCACCTTCCAGCCGGCAATCGACGAGCCGTCAAACATCACGCCTTCAGCGAACGCTTCGTCATCCATGAGGTTGGCGTCCATGGTGACGTGCTGCATCTTTCCGCGCGGATCGGTGAAGCGCAGATCGACGAACCTGATCTCCTCGTCCTTGATCTTCTTAGCGATACTTTTTGCGTCTGCCATTTTACTCCCCTGTCATGCGATATTGAGCCGCCCATCCAGTGGGGCGGCTTTGAGGCTCTCCATTCCCAATAATGCTTGGCGACCGATAGTCAGATGGCATCGTTCCCCGTCTCGCCGGTGCGGATGCGCACGGCTTCTTCCACGTTCGACACGAAAATCTTTCCGTCGCCGATGCGCCCCGTCTTGGCTGAAGCGATGACGGCCTCGACGGCTTTCTCGACCATGTTGTCGTTCAGCACCAATTCGAGTTTCACCTTCGGCAGGAAATCGACGACGTACTCGGCTCCGCGATAGAGCTCAGTATGTCCCTTCTGACGTCCGAAGCCCTTGGCCTCCGTCACAGTGATACCTTGCAGCCCTATTTCTTGCAGGGCTTCCTTCACTTCGTCCAGCTTGAAGGGCTTGATGATGGCTTCAATCTTTTTCATTCTTCGTTGCACCTCCCGGGCAGCACAAACCGACCTATCGCCGCGCTATCGCGCCGCCACTGAAAACCTTCTATGCGGCAGCCAAAGCACGCCCTGTGCCAGTCTCTTGGGCGAAAAATTTGGCTTTAATTCCAGCACGCTAGTGAAATTTCCGCGAAAGCGCACGCGAATAGGTCAATAGACGTGCATATAGATTAGGCACTCTGCCTAGAGAAAGGGCAATGAAATGTCGAGCCGCAAATTGCTATCGCATCACGGCCCTGGTCTACATCACCTGGCGCATATAACGGCTGGAAGACATGCTTGAACTTTTGACGGCGGAGGAAATGGGGCGTGCCGACCGCCTGACCATCGAGGGCGGTACACCCGGCGCGGTGCTCATGGAGACGGCGAGCCGCGGCGTCGCCGACGAGGTTTCCGCGCGCTTCCCCGATGCGGAGACGGTCGCGGTCCTGTGCGGGCCCGGCAATAACGGGGGCGATGGCTTCGTGGCCGCGCGGTACCTGATGGAGCGCGGCTATCGCGTCCGTCTTGGCTTCGACGGCGATCCGGCAAAGCTCCCGGCCGACGCCGCTTCCATGGCCGCACGCTTCAATGCGCCTATCGAGCCTCTCGGCGAGAGGCTCTTCACCCACGCCGACGTCATCGTCGACGGTCTGTTCGGTGCCGGGCTCGCCCGGCCCATCGACGGCAAGCTCGGTGATCTCATCGACGCGGCCAATGCCAGCGGCCTTCCCATTGTGGCGATCGACGTGCCGAGTGGGATCGACGGCACCACCGGCGAGATCCGCGGGCATGCCATACGCGCGCTGGCCACGGTGACCTTCTTCCGGCTGAAACCGGGGCACTTGCTCCAGCCGGGCCGGCTTCACTGCGGACCCACGCGCGTCGTCGATATCGGCATCCCACAATCCGTGCTCGCGGAGATCGAGCCGAAGACCTTTGCCAATCAGCCCGATTTGTGGCTCGCCGAATATCCTTGGCCCACGGTGGAAGGGCACAAATATCTGCGCGGCCACGCCCTGGTCGCCTCGGGCCCCAAGGACGCAACGGGTGCCGCGCGGCTTGCGGCGCGTGGTGCGCTCCGGTCAGGCGCCGGCCTTGTCACCGTCGCCTCGCCTCGTGATGCATTGGAGGTCAATGCCTCCCAGCTCACCGCCGTCATGGTGCGCGAGGTGAACGATGCGCGCGGGCTTTCGCAACTCCTGGCCGACGAACGCAAGAACGCATTTCTGATCGGGCCCGGTCACGGCGTCGGCGAAGAAACCCGGGCGATGGTGCTGGCGGCACTGAAGGCCAGCCCCCGCGTGGTGCTGGATGCCGATGCGCTGACCTCGTTTGCCGATGACGCCAAGACGCTCTTCACCGCCATCAAGGCGCGCGCCGCGCCGGTGGTTCTGACGCCCCACGAAGGCGAGTTCGTACGGCTGTTCGGCGACGTGCCGGGCGCATCGAAGGTCGACCGGACGCGAACCGCCGCCGCCCGGTCAGGCGCCACGGTCGTGCTCAAGGGTGCCGATACGGTGATCGCCGCGCCAAGCGGGGAGGCGGCCATCGATTCCGCCGGCACGCCATGGCTCGCGACCGCCGGATCCGGCGATGTACTGGGCGGGATGATCTTGGGCATGCTGGCCCAGGGAATGACCGGATTCTTAGGAGGATGCGCCGGGGTGTGGCTGCACGGGGAGGCGGCCAAGGTCTTTGGTCCAGGCTTGATCGCGGAGGATCTGCCGGAGATGGTGCCTCAGGTCTTGCAGAAGCTGGAAGCCCTTCGCGCTGAAGCCTGACCCGGCCCCGGGGACCCTTTATTGACACACTCCAAGCTTATGGGAGACATGAAGGGACGAAGTGTCTGACGAAAGGCCTTTTTGACGGCGGCATGGCCCTTATTCGCACGAAAATCTGCTTGAGCTTCGCGGCAATCTTGGCCGTGGTTCTCGCCGTCGTGGCGGTGGCGCCGGCGCACGCGGAGGATCAGGTCTTGTTGCGCGCCCGCGAAGGCGCCGCGGCGATGATCCGGGGGCAATTCGACAAGGCCGTGGCCCTCTACGACGAAGCCTTGGCGACGCCCGACGTCTCCAAGTTCGTCCAGGCCGGCATTTACAGCGATCGGGGCATCGCCAAATGGCGCATGCAGAAGACCAAGGCTGCGATCGCCGATTTCAACCAGGCTATCGAGCTCTCGCCCGAGAACGCCACGGTCTACAACAATCGCGGCAACGCTCTGATGGATCTCGGCCATCCCGAGGAAGCGCTCAAGGACTTCGACCGGGCGATCGCCCTGCGTTCGACCTACGGCGCGGCTTACAACAATCGCGGCAACGCCTATGCGGCACTCCATAAATATGGCGCGGCGTTCCAGTCGTTCCGCAAGGCCGCGCAGTTCATGCCGCAAAGTGCGATCCCGTTTAACGGGCGCGGCCGCTCGCAAACCGAACTTACGCGCTACCACGCCGCCGTACGCGACCTGACCCGCGCCATCAGCCTCAACCCGAGATATGCCGAGGCCTACCGCAACCGCGCCGAGGCCAACTTCGCCATCGGTAATTACCGGGACGCCGCCGCCGACGCCACGCAAGCCATGACCCTGGAGCCGGAGCCGCCGCTCCCCAAGCTCATCCTGCTGCGCGCCGAGGCCTATGCGCGGCTGAACAACTTCAAAGGGGCACTGGCTGATTTCAACAAAGTGCTCGAGCTCAATCCGGATCTGGTCGAGGCCTATGTGGAGCGCGGCATCTTGTTCGCCAACAATCGCCGCCACGACGACGCCATTGGCGACTACACCCGCGCCATTCAAATCGATCCCAAGAATGGGAAGGCCCACGCCATGCGGGGCGAGGCGAGGCTCAAAAAGGGAGAGCCCGACATTGCGTTGTACGACGTGAATGCAGCGCTGGCGCGCAGTCTCGGCGATCCGCTGGCGTTGCGCATTCGCGGCAATATCTACGAAGCGCAGGAGCGCGTGGATGACGCGATCTACGATTACCAAAAGGCGCTGACGAAGGATCCGTTCCAGCAGGAGAGCCGCGAGGCGCTCATTCGTCTTGGACAAGAACTGCCGGTCGCGGTGGGCCAGCCGCTGGGCGAGCCTGTTGACGGATGGGTGGTGACGCAGCCTTCGCCGGGGCGCTACATCGCCACCAATCCCGATTACCGCACGCTTCGGGTCGAGCTTGAAATGTTCGGTTCCGGCCAGCCGGCGATCCGGGGATGGAAGCTGCTGGGCAACGCGCTGCGTGGCATCGGCCTGTTGACCTATCACGCCGGCACGATCGGCGAGGACGGCGATCTCGAATACGTCGCTATTGTCGACACGCGCGCCAACAAGGTTGTGTCCATCGAGCCTGAGCGGTGGGGAGACAAGCCCGCCACGTGGACGTGGCAAGCCGTCTCTGTGTCG
>DGOS01000113.1:9879-16894 GCA_002390155.1 Hyphomicrobiaceae bacterium UBA4460
CAATCAGTCGCAGCGGAAGAAGACGCGCCGCCGGGCCCGCGGCAAACGTCGTCGCGGTGGTGGCGGCGGCGGCTTCGATTGGCTGTTCCGCTAATGCCGACTTGGGGGCACCCGGCATGTCCGTGACCCGCTTTCTCGCCAGTGTGCGGGATGAAGGCGAGGCCGCGCTCGCGCTTGCGGCTGGCGCCGACATCATCGACCTGAAGGATCCGGACAATGGCGCGCTTGGCGCCGTTGCGCCTCCGACCATGAAGGCCTGCCTGACACGCATTGCCGGCCGTGCGCCGGTCAGTGCGACTGTGGGCGATCTTCCCATGGAGCCCGGCGTGATCGCGCGCGCGGTCGCAGCCACGGCCGCCAGCGGTGCCGACGACGTCAAGCTCGGCGTGCCGCAAGGCGGCGATGCGGGAAGCTGCTTTGCAGCCTTGCGCCGGCTCGATCTGCCTGCCGGCCTGATCCTGGTGTTCTTTGCCGACGCCATGGCGGATGTCGATCCGCCTCAGGCCGCGCGCGCGGCGGGCGCGCGGGGGCTGATGCTCGATACCGCCGGCAAGGGCGACGGCGCGCTTCCCGATCATATGTCCATCGAGGCGATCGCCCATTTTGTGGAGGCCGGCCGGGCTGCCGGACTGATGGTGGGTCTCGCCGGGGCTTTGCGCGCCAAGCACTTGGCCGATCTTCTCGCGCTCCGGCCCGACGTCTTAGGCTTTCGCGGGGGCCTGTGCCGCGATGGCGTGCGGAACCAGGGGCTCGACCCTGCCGCCTGCGGCCGGATCCGGGCTCTGATCCCTGGCTCCAGCGAACGCGATGATGGCCGTTTCCGGGAGGCCCCGGCCGCCGCTCTGTGCTAGAGCTTCCGCTTTCAACCAAGCGCCACAGGAATGGGCCATGGAACAGCGATTGGGACGTGTGTCCACCACGCGAGAGACCGGCGAGCCGCTCGACCGCATCTTCGTGCACGACTACGTGCTCGAAGTGGAGATCGGCGTCCACCACAACGAAAAGGGCGTGACCCAGCGGGTGCGTTTCTCCGTCGACATCGACCTGACGCCGAGCCGGCAGGAACTCGAAGACGATATTGAGCACACGCTCGACTACGACTATGTCATCAACGGCATTAAGGCGATTATCGCGCGCGGCCACATCAATCTGGTGGAGACCCTGGCGGAGGACGTGGCGCAGCACTGTCTTGCCCATCCGCGCGCGGCGCGCGTCACCGTCGGCATTGAGAAGCTCGACAAGGATCCCGGCGCCGTCGGTGTCGAGGTCATGCGCAGTAAACGTGAGGCCTGACATGGATGCGCCCGCGTTGCCGCAAGGCGCGCTGAAGCCACGCGCAAAGGACGCGTATGAGGCTTCGATCGCCGTGGTGAAGCTCGGCGGCAGCATTGTTCGCGCAAAAACGCTTGAAAATTGGCTGGATGTGATCGCGGGTGCAGCTGCGCCCATCGTCGTGGTCCCCGGGGGCGGGGCCTTGGCCGACGAGGTGCGGACTTGTCAGCGCGATCTCGGATTTGGCGATGCGCCCGCGCATCGCATGGCGTTGCTCGCCATGGACCAGCTCGCCTGGGCCGTTGCGGGCCTCCGCCCCGGCTTTGAGGTGGGTGAGACCGAGGCGGCGTTGCGCGACATTCTTGCGCGCGGCCACGTCGCGGTTTGGGCGCCGTATGCCGCGATCTCCGGGCGCACCGACCTTGAGGCCAATTGGCGGCTGACGTCCGATAGCTTGGCGCTGTGGCTCTCGGGCCAACTTGGCGCGCGCGCCTGTTACATCGTCAAATCGGTCGCGAGCAAACGCGGCGCGGCAAGCGCGGCGGCGCTGTCGCGCGACGGCGTCGTCGATGAAGCGTTTCCCGCCATGCTCGCCGAGACCGGCATACCAGCGGTGATGTTCGGCCAAGGCGATCAGGACGCATTGGCCGAGATGTTGGCCGACAGTACGGCTCGCGCCGGGCGCGCGATCGAGTAGACCGCGCTATGAGCGAGAACATCCTGTTCATCACCGGACATTTGGCCGAGCCGCGGCTCAAGGCCGTGCTGTCAAGCATGGAGGCCGACTTCAAATGGTCTGTGCTCGACATCGGCGTCAAGGTCGCCGCGCTGATGACCGAGGAGATCGTTTTGCGTCGGCTCCCCGAGGCGGGCGCCGCGGACAAGATCATGCTGCCCGGCCGCTGCCGTGCGGATCTCGACCGGCTCAGTGCGCATTACGGCGTTCCGGTCGTATGCGGGCCCGATGAGGTCAAGGACATCCCCGTGTTCTTCGGGCGCGCGCGCAAAGCCTCCGACATGTCGAAATACGACATCCAGATCTTCGCCGAGATCATCGACGCCACGACGATGTCGATTGAGGAGATTCTCGAAACCGCCGAGGACTACTCCCACAAGGGCGCCGACGTCATCGACCTGGGTTGCCTGCCGGATACGCCGTTTCCGCATCTCGAAGACACGGTACGGGCCCTCAAGACATACGGCTACAAGGTCAGCATCGATTCCGCCGACCCGGACGAGCTTCTGCGCGGCGGCAAAGCAGGCGCCGACTATTTGCTCAGTCTCGATGAGTCGCGGCTGCAGATCGCCGACGAGGTGGCCTCGGTCCCGGTGCTGATCCCCAAGGACCACGGCGATATGGACTCCCTTTACCGCGCCATGGATGTGCTCGACGGGAAGGGGCTGCCATATCTCGCCGATCCCGTGCTCGATCCCATCAATTTCGGTTTCATGACTTCGTTGGAGCGCTACGCGGACCTGCGCCGCAGGCGTCCCGATGTCGAAATTTTGCTTGGCACCGGCAATCTCACCGAACTGACCGACGCCGACACCACGGGCACCACGGCGATGTTGATCGGCATTGCCTCGGAGTTGAACATTAGACACGTGTTGGTCGTGCAGGTAAGCCCGCATACGCGCCGCACCTACGAGGAACACGACGCCGCGCGGCGCCTCATGTATGCCTCGCACGCAGACGGTGAGCTGCCCAAGGGCTATACGGACGCGCTGCTTTGCCTGCATGACAAGCGGCCTTATCCCTCGACGCCGGAGGAGATCGCCGAGAACGCGGACGCGGTGCGCGATAAGAACTTCCGCATTGAGGTCGCCGAGGACGGCGTGCACATCTACAACCGCGACGGCCATCATGTGGCGCAGGACATTTTCGAGCTTTATCCCAAGCTCGATCTGGGCGACGACAGCGCCCACGCCTTCTATCTTGCCGCCGAGCTGGCGCGCGCCGAGACGGCGTGGCGCTTAGGCAAGCGCTATGCGCAAGACGAACGGCTCGATTGGGGCGTCGCGGCGGACAAGCCCGCCGAAGACATGTCGAAACTTAAAGAGGCCGGCCACACGCTGGCCATGAAGAAGACGCGCGAGGAGAAATGAAAGTGATTGCGAGGCCGCCATGCCGATGATCCGCGAATGCATCGTCACCACCATGGGCGATGAAGGCAGGGTGCACATCGCCCCGCTTGGTCTGATCGAAGACGGCGACGGCTGGGTCATTGGCCCGTTCCGGCCCTCCACCACGCTCGACAATTTGCGGACCACGCCCTTTGCCGTCGCCAATTTCACCGATGATGTGATGGTCTTCGCCGGCTGCCTCACCGGCAATAAGGATTGGCCGACACGGGGCGCCGCAAAAGTGCCCGGCGCGGTCCTCGATGGATCGCTGGCGCATTTGGAGCTTGCGGTCGAGCGCGTCGAGGAGGACGAGCTGCGACCGCGCTTTCACTGCCACATCGTGCACGAGGAGACCCACGCGCCGTTCAAGGGTTTCAACCGGGCGCAAGCGGCGGTGATCGAAACGGCGATCCTGGCCAGCCGCCTCAAAATGCTGCCGCGCGAGAAGATCGAGCAGGAGCTGGCCTATCACCAGATCGCCGTGGAGAAGACCGCCGGCCCGCGCGAGCGCGAGGCGTGGCGCATCCTCGTGGAGAAGATCGAGGACTTCTACAAGCACGCGGACTAGGCGCGCGGTTTGGGAGCATCGTTCGCGCCCATCAATGGGCGAAACATCTTGCGATACTGACCCGGTGTCAGGCCGGTGGCGCGCTTAAAGAGCCGGCGGAAGAAGGCGAGGTTCTCGTAGCCGAGGTCGGCGGCGATGGCCTCGAAGGACATCGCCTCGGTTTCCAACTGCCGCTTGGCTTCTTCCACACGCAGGTTCTGCACATAGCCGATCAGTGTCGTGCCTGTCGCGGCCTTGAATCGCCGCTTGAGCGTGCGCTCAGGGATACCGGAGACCGCGACGATTTGGGTGACCGCATCAGCGGCACGGCAGTTCGCTTCGAGCCAATCCTCGCATTGCCGGACCACGGAGTCGGCATGCGGTTGCTGGCGCACCAAGGCGGCGTAAGGCAGCTGACCTTCGTTGTGCCATTTCAGCAGATAGACTTTGGCGATGCGCATGGCTTCGCCGGGGCTCAAATGCCGCGCGATAATATGAATAGCGAGATCGTGCCATGAGGTGGTGCCGCCCGCGGTGACGATGTGGCCTGCAGGATCGGCGAAGACCAGTGCGGGTTCGGGCCGAAATCGCACTTGTGGGTAGTGTTTGCGGAACAGGTCCGCGTAGCCCCAGTGTGACGTGGCCTCCTTGTTGTCGAGGAGCCCGGTCGCGGCGAGCATCACCGAGCCGGAGCAGGCGGAGTAGATGGCACTGCCGTCATGGTAACGGCGCCGCACCCAGTCCAGAAGCGCCGGGTAGCGCCCTTTGAAGTCATCGTCCGGCGCCAGCCACAGTTCCGGCAGGATGACGATCTCCGCCTGAGGATCATCGGCGATGTCCAAATCGGGGGCTACCGGCACCCGGTTGCCACAGACGAACGGCTTCGTGAGGGGCGAGACAATGCGTGGCCTTATGGAGCGCGCGTCGGGCTCGGCGCCAGCCAACGCCTGCCAGAGGCTACCCGCCGCCGCCAGCACATCGACCATGCCGTAAAGGGCCGAACCCGCTGTTTCGGGCACGGCCACGATCAGAGCATCGATGGCCTCGGTCTCTTGGGGCATGGGCCGATTATGGCACGAATGGACCCTTTTTGACGAAAAGCGACCTGAGCCTCGGGGCATGGCCTTTCTACCTTCTCGGGTAGACGGCCGGCCGATCGGCGGCTGGCCGGAGCCAAGAAGGAGGAGACCATGAATATGCAGCAGACGGTCACGATGAACGGTTTGGACGTGCAGGCTGCGACGGAGACGGTCGCGGCCCTGAAAGCGGACGCCAGTCTGGCCAAGTTCCAGTTTCGAGCGCGCAACGTCTGGGTGGACGGCGGTGAGAACCGGTCCACGATCCGCGGCTTCTATGGCGTGGGACGCGAGGACGACTCCCGCACGGCCGACTTCGAATTCGTGAATGGCGAGCCGCCCGTGCTGCTCGGCAAGAACGAAGGTGCCAACCCGGTCGAGTTTCTCCTGCATGGCCTCGCCGGATGCGTCACCACCACGCTGATCCTGCACGCGACCATGCGCGGCATCACCATCGAAAAGCTCTCCACCGAGTTGGAAGGGGACATCGACCTTTACGGTCTGCTTGGCCTCGATCCCGAAGTATCGCCCGGCTACCGAGAAATCCGCATCCGCATGCACATCGAGGCGGACTGCACGGATGAAGAGCTTGACGATCTGCTGGCGGCCGCGAAGGCCCACTCTCCCGTGTGCAACACGGTCTGCCGGCCCGTGCCGGTCGTGCTGAACCGCGCGTAACGAGACAAGGCGCGGCCCCCATGCGTGGGGCTGCGCCTTAGATCGCTGCCGCCATCGCCGCGAGCTTGGCGATCGTATTCATGTTGCGTGCGGTGCCGGTCTTCGCCGCCGGGATCTTTAGCTTCGATGTCCCCATGCCGTCGCCGTAGTTCACGTAGACTTCGCGGACGCCGAGCGCGACCTCCTCGTTTTTCCGTCCCGACAGCGTATCCAGCGTATCGTCCGGCGGCGGCGCATCGAGAAAGATCGCGAGCGTTCGGTTCGGCGCGGCATTCGGAAAGGGGTTGTGCGCGAGTGCCGCCGCCATCTCGGCCGCCGTCCGCACCATGACGCCCACGGGCTTGCCGGCGTAATTGTGCAAAGCCTCTTCGAGCTTTGCTTTGACGGTCCCTTCGCGCGCCCTCGTTGAGAACACCACGTTGCCCGAGGCGATATAGGTTTTCACGGACGAGAACCCGAGGCCCTCGCACATGGCCACGAGTTCGGACATTGGCAGCTTACCGGTTCCGCCGACATTGACGGCGCGCAAGAGTGCGACATAGGCCATCATGCCGGCGGGAACCTCAATCTACTCGACAAAGCCGAGATCGGGGTCGTTGAAGCGCGCGTCCACACACGCATAGCCGTTCCAGAAGCGGTACTGGCCGCAACTGCGCGGACGAACCGGGGCGAGGATGATGGGCTCTCCGGGCGCGGCCACCACGCCGGTTTCCTCATCATACGCATTGCGGCCCCGTGTTGGCCAAACCCCATGACGGAGGTAGTAGCGCCGGCGCCAGCCGACTTTCTCAACCGCTGTCATATCGGCTGACAACGNNTCATATCGGCTGAAAACGACGTCATCGCCGATGTCATGGCTGGAAGCGGGCTGGCCTGCGCATCGTGAGCACGAAGTCCAAGAACAAGACCGCTAGCAATCAGGGCAGTGGCGCAAAGGGGGAGAATACGCATGTGACGCTCCTTGGTTGGGTCTTCCTTGCCGTGCTGTTCTAGCACGATCGGCCGCACCATCAGAGTGTCAGGGCAACGCGTCAGGCTTTAGGCGCTTGGCTGGCTTTCGGCGCCGGCCATGAGCTTCGCGCCCACCGAGGTCAGTAGCACCTCATAGGCCCGGTCCGCGATCTCCTCCAAGGATTTCGTCTTGGCAAACATCGTGCGCGCCTTGGCTGCAAGCTCATCGCGGCTCGGCATGTGCGGAACTTGCGGGAGATGCATGGCCGCCAAGACGTCCGCCGAGCGGTCTTGGGCGCGGGCGAGCTGCTCTCGCAGGGCCGCAAGTTCCGGCCTGTGCAGGGCAGTGGCGATGGAGCTCGCAATC
>DGOS01000078.1 GCA_002390155.1 Hyphomicrobiaceae bacterium UBA4460
AGTTCCGGTCATCGCCTCGAGCGCGCTCTGTCTGGAAATGGCACCAATCATCCGACCGCGCTCGTCCACCACAGCGACAGGGACCTCGCTTTCTGCGACATCCGACAAGGCATCGGCGAGAATAGTGTCGGAGGAGACGCGGGTGACCGGCAGAATGTGCTTCGGTTCGCGCCAATAGCCATCGTCAGCGGCGGCATGGTGTGCAACGCTTGCTGCCGAAATCGCGCCTGTCGGCTGGCCCTCTTCGTCAACAATAAAGACGGTTCGCGCGTCCTCGGCCACCAGGAGGCGAGAAATCTTGTCGATCGAGATATCGGCCGACGTTATGGTCGGCATCTTGCGCGCGGCGGCCGTGACCGTGATTACGCGGCCGCGATCCACGTTCCGCACGAAGCGCTTGACGTAATCGTCTGCCGGATGCAGCAGAATCTCCTCCCCCGTGCCAAATTGACTGAGGCTGCCATCGTTCAGAATGGCGATCTGGTCACCGATCCTCAGTGCCTCGTCGAGATCATGGGTGATGAAGACGATGGTCTTGTTCAAATCGTTCTGCAGCTCGAGGAGCTGGGACTGCATGTCGTGGCGGATCAGCGGATCAAGCGCGGAAAAGGCCTCGTCCATCAGCAGGATCTCCGCGTCGGTCGCGAGCGCGCGGGCNNAGACCGACGCGTTGCTGCATGCCGCCCGAAAGTTGACGCGGATACTGCATTTCGAAACCCTTGAGGCCAACCCGCTCGACCTGCTGCATCGCCCGGTCGCGCGCCCGGAACTTGCCGGCGCCGGCGAAGCGCAGGCCCAGGGCGACGTTGTCGATAACGGTCTTGTTGGGCAACAGGCCGAAATTCTGGAAGACCATGGAAACGCGGTGCAGGCGCAGGTCGCGCAGCGCGGCCTGCGACAGGCTCACGACGTCGGTGTCGTCGACCAGAATCCGGCCCGCCGTCGGTTCGATCAGACGGTTGATGTGCCGGATGAGGGTCGACTTGCCCGATCCAGACAGTCCCATTACGACAAAAATCGAGCCGCCCGCGATATCGAGAGTAACATTGCGGAGCCCAACGATACTGCCGGTCTTCTCCATGATCTCCGCCTTCGTCGCATCGCTGTCCAGAAGGGGGAGGGCCGCCTGCGGATTCGGTCCGAACAGTTTGGATACTTGCTCAATTCTTATCTTAGGGTCCGTCACTTGCGCGCGCACCTCTGCTATGTGTTGCCGGCATCCAGATGCTTCTGCACCCGTTTTCCGTAAGCTTGGACGAGGCGGTCGAAGATGATCGCGAGGAAGACGATGCCCAGCCCAGCGAACAGGCCCCGAGATACATCCAGCCGCTGAATGCCCTGCAGCACCTCATAGCCGAGACCGCCCGCCCCGATCATTGAGGCGATCACGACCATGGACAGGGCCATCATCGTGGTCTGGTTGATGCCCGCCATGATCGTCGGTGTGGCGAGCGGAAGCTGGGCGGCGAATAGTTTTTGCATCGGTGTTGCCCCGAACGCGGTGACCGCCTCAATCACCTCCGGATTCACCCCTCGAATGCCAAGATTGGTCAGCCGGATCAGGGGAGGGACAGAAAAAACGATCGTCGCCAGCAACGCTGGTATCTTGCCGGGTCCGAAGAGCATCACGAAGGGAATCAGGTAGACGAAGATTGGCATCGTCTGCATCACGTCCAGTATCGGCAGCATGACGGCCTGCAGCCGATTGGAGAATGACATAAGAATGCCGAGCGGGATGCCGGTGACGATCGCGAACAGCGTTGCCGTGAGCATCAGAGCGACGGTCGCCATGGCAGGCTGCCAGAGCCCGAGGAGTCCTGTCAGAAACAGCATCACGATCACTGCGATCGGCATTCGCCAGTCACGGGTAGCCGCGAAGCTGACGAGAGCGACGACCGGGATCAAGACGAACCAAGGCACCCACAGTAGGAAGGCCTCGATCCCGTTGAGCAGGCGCAGGACTGGCAAGAAGGCTGTTTCGAGTGCTTGTCCGTAGATTGATACGATACCATTGAACCAGCCGTCGATGGCGCTGCGCACGGCACGCATGTCTATGAGGTCGGGAAAGTTGTCGGCCACGTCGTGTCCTTCTTGGTCCTGTCGGGACCTGGATGCATTGGTTCAAGTCACTTGAGGCTCGCCTTGATCGCTTCGGCAGCGTGCGCGGGCACCCATTGAGTCCAGACGTGAGGATAGGTTTTGAAAAAGTAGTCGGCCGTGTCCTGCAGGCTAGCATAATTCGAGTCACCCCAGGCGAGCACCTTGTTCATTGCTTCGTTCGGAATTTGCATCTTCGAGAGAAAGTCGGCGAGCGCGGGCGCGCTTTGTCTGAGCGGCGCGGCGACCGCAATGTCGATTCTGGTGGTCTGCCAGCCGGTCACCTGCGGGTCGGCGCATTCGGGTTGGCTGAGGCATGCGTACTTCTGCGCGTCGTAAGGTGGTGTGTCGAGCCGAACGAGATTGTAGCGGGAAATAACGGCTGTAGGCTCCCAGTAAAAGGTGACGATCGCCTCCTTCTGGGCGACTTTTCGAGCAATCGCAGCTTGCAGGTTGGCCCCCGAGCCTGCCGAGAAGAGCTCGAACGTCTCTCCGAGATCCAGGGCCTCGAAGAGATTGGCCGTCACGACCGAGCCACCCCAGCCGGGCGGGCCATTGTAGAGGCGTCCCTTGTCCGGCTGACCGGGCTCGACAAAGAGCTTCCAGTTATCCTTCAAGTCACTAATGGACTTCAGTTGCGGATGTTCTTTCGCGACGTAATCGGGGATCCACCAACCTAAGATACCACCCTCCGTGTAGAGCTGGCCGGCCACAATATATTTCCCCGATTTCTCGATCTGTTCCCAGACATCGGGTATCAAGGAGACCCACATCTCGGGAGCAACGTCGGGCCGGCCTCGTGTAAGCATGGTGCTTGCGGTCGGCACGGTATCCCCCGGTTGGAGCTGCACTTTGCAACCGAAGCCGTCTGCTAGCACCTTATGGGTGACATAGGCCATTACGCCGCCCGAAAACCAGCTCATCTGCGCCACGGTGATCGTGTCGTTCGTTCCGCACTTGGCGGCCTCCGCCGCTGCCGGCGCGGCCATGAAGCCCGTGCCAGCAGCTAGGATGCCCGCGGCAAGGAGGCGTCCGTTAAGGAGTCCCATGTCATCCTCCGCGCTATAAGGTCAACGTTCTGAGAAGCTTCAGACCTCCCGCGCTGCGAACCATAAAGAA
>DGOS01000050.1 GCA_002390155.1 Hyphomicrobiaceae bacterium UBA4460
CGACTTCGCGGGCAACTACATCCATTACGGCGTCCGCGAGCACGCTATGGGCGCAGGGATGAACGGCCTCGCCCTGCATGGCGGCATCGTGCCTTACGCGGGCACGTTCTTGGTGTTCTCCGATTACTGCCGGCCGTCGATTAGGCTGTCGGCACTCATGGAGCAGCGCGTCGTCTATGTGATGACCCACGATTCCATCGGTCTTGGCGAGGACGGTCCCACGCATCAGCCGGTCGAGCAGCTCGCAGCGCTGAGGGCCATGCCCCAGCTTCACGTGATGCGCCCGGCGGACTCCGTCGAATGCGCCGAATGCTGGGAGCTGGCCTTGCTGTCCAAGGACCGGCCGACGATCATGACGCTGACCCGCCAGGGCCTGCCGCTGCTGCGCACCACGCCCACGGACGACAATCTCTCAGCCAAAGGCGCCTATGTCCTCATCGAGCCGGAAGGCGGCCGGGACGTCACCGTGCTGGCCACGGGCTCGGAGGTTTCGTTGGCGGTGAATGCCGCAAAAATGCTCGAAGAGCAGGGCATCAAGGCCGCCGTGGTGTCCATGCCCTGTTGGGAGCTGTTCGAGGCGCAAGACGAAGGCTACCAAGCCGCCGTCCTCGGCACCACACCCCGGGTGGGCGTCGAGGCCGCGGTCGGCTTCGGCTGGGACAAATGGTTGGGCGAGAACGGAAAGTTTATCGGCATGCGCGGATTCGGCGCGTCTGCCCCGGCCCAGGAGCTTTATAAGCATTTCGAGATCACCCCGGAGGCCGTCGTGGCCGCGGCCCGTGATCTGATTTCAAACTAGAGGTAAGGAGCACATGGCTAACACGCGCGTCGCCATCAACGGATTTGGTCGAATTGGCAGGCTCACCTTCAGGGCCTTCCTGGAGGCCGGCCGCAAGGACCTGGATTTCGTGGCGATCAACGATCTCGGCTCTGCCGACATGAATGCGCTGCTGCTCGAGTTCGACAGCGTGCACGGCAGGCTCCCGGCCAATGTTTCCGTCTCCGACGGCCGCCTCAAGGCCGACGGGCAGGACGTCGCCGTGCTCTCCGAAGCGGACCCTGAGAAGCTCCCTTGGGGCGAACTCGGTGTCGACATCGTCATGGAATGCACCGGCCGCTTCACCAAGCGCGAGACCGCTGCGCAGCATCTGGAAGCAGGCGCCAAGCGCGTGCTCGTCTCCGCGCCGTGCTCCGGCGCCGACCTCACCGTGGTCTACGGCGTGAACGACGACAAGCTCACCGAGAAGGACCACGTGGTCTCCAATGCCTCGTGCACGACCAACTGCCTGGCTCCGGTGGCCGAGGTGCTGCACAAGGCGGTCGGCATCGAGCGCGGCTACATGACCACGATCCACGCCTATACCGGCGACCAGCGCACCGTGGACACGCTCCACAAGGACCCGCGCCGGGCCCGCGCGAGCGCCGTGAACCTGATCCCGACCTCGACCGGTGCGGCGAAAGCTGTCGGGCTCGTGCTGCCCGAGCTGCAAGGCAAGCTCGACGGCGCTTCGATCCGCGTGCCGGTGCCCAATGTCAGCCTGATCGATCTGACCTTCCAGTCCTCGCGCCCGACCACGGTGGAGGAAATCAACGACGCCATGACCAAGGCGGCCTCTAAAGCGCCGCTCAAGGGCGTCATGGGCATCAACGAGCAGCCGCTCGTGTCCTCGGATTTCAATCACGACCCGCTGAGCTCGGTGTTCGACGCTACGGGGACGCAAGTCATCGACGGCACGTTCTGCCGCGTGGTCTCCTGGTACGACAACGAGTGGGGCTTCTCGAACCGGATGAACGACACCGCGGTCGCCATGGGACGACTTATATGAGCGATGACGCCGGCATGGGCGGCGTCGACCTGTCGCGCATCAAGACCATCGATGGTCTCGACGTAAAGGGAAAGCGCGTGCTCATGCGTGCGGACCTCAACGTGCCGGTCGAGAACGGCCACGTCGCCGACGCAACGCGCATCGAGCGCGTACTGCCGACCATAGAGGCGCTTCGCTCCGGCGGTGCCAAGCTCGTCATCATGTCTCACTTTGGCCGTCCCAAAGGCGAGCGGTCGCCGGAGACATCACTCAAGCCTGTCGCCGCCAAGCTGCAAGAAATGCTCGGCACGCGCGTTTCGTTCCTGGACGATTGCGTGGGGCCAGACGTCGAGGCGGGCGTCAATGCGCTGAAAGACGGCGACGTGGCGCTGCTGGAGAACCTCCGCTACCACAAGGGCGAGACGGCCAACGATGCCGGCTTCGCCAAGCAGCTTGCGGCGCTAGGCGATATCTATGTGGACGATGCATTTTCCTGCGCCCATCGCGCGCATGCTTCCGTGGAAGCGATTACGCATCTGCTGCCGTCCTATGCCGGCAAATCGATGATGGCGGAGATCGAGGCGCTGGCCAGCGCGCTTCACAACCCGAAGCGGCCGGTCATGGCCATTGTCGGCGGCGCCAAGGTCTCCACAAAGATCGACGTGCTCACCAACCTCGTGCAGCGCATGAACGTGGTGGTCGTCGGCGGCGGCATGGCGAATACCTTCCTCTACGCCCAAGGCGTGGATATCGGCAATTCGCTGTGCGAGCCCGACCTCAAGGACATCGCGCTCGATATTATCGACAAGGCGAAGGTGTCTGGCTGCGAGATCATGTTGCCCGTCGACCAAGTCGTCGCCAAGGAGTTGGCGCCGGGTGCCGAGACCGTAGTGTGTGACACCGGCACCGTTCCGGCCGGCATGATGATCCTCGACGTGGGGCCGAAGAGCATCGCGCGGCTGAAGGAAAAGTTAGGCGAGATGGCGACTCTGTTATGGAACGGGCCGCTCGGCGCTTTCGAAATCACGCCGTTCGGGGAAGGCACGTTCGCGCTGGCGCGCGAGGCAGGCCGTCTCTCCAAAGACGGCAAGCTTATTACGATTGCCGGCGGCGGCGACACGGTACGTGCCTTGAACACGACTGGTGTGGCGCCCGACTTCACTTATATCTCAACGGCGGGCGGCGCCTTTCTCGAATGGCTGGCCGGCGAGCAGCTGCCGGGCGTGGTCGCGCTGGCCGGTGGCAAGGCAACGTATTTCGCGGTCGCGTGAGGCGAAAATCATGTCCGACGACATCATCATTGCACCGTCTATCCTCTCCGCTGACTTCGCCAAGCTCGGCGAGGAAGTGAAGGCCATCGACAAGGCCGGTTGCGATTGGATCCATATCGATGTCATGGACGGGCACTTTGTGCCCAACATCACCATCGGTCCCGACGTGGTGAAGGCGCTTCGCCCGCATTGCGACAAGGTGTTCGACACCCATCTCATGATTGCGCCGTGCGATCCGTATCTCGACGCATTCGCCGAGGCCGGTTCCGACATCATCACCGTGCATGCCGAAGCCGGTCCGCATCTGGACCGCTCGCTGCAGCACATCAGGAGCCTCGGCAAGAAGGCAGGCGTCAGCCTCACCCCGTCGACCCCTGAGACGGCGATCGAATACGTGCTCGATAAAGTCGATCTGATTTTGGTGATGACGGTGAACCCGGGTTTTGGCGGTCAGTCCTTCATCCCTGAGCAGCTGAAGAAGATCAGCGCGATCCGTAAGATGATCGGCGATCGTCCGATTCACCTGGAGGTGGATGGCGGCGTGAACCCGGAGACGGCGGGGCTTGTCGCCGAGGCTGGCGCCGATGTTCTCGTGGCCGGCTCTGCCGTGTTCAAGGGCGGTGCTTACGCGAAGAACATCGCGGCGATCCGCGATGCGGCGTTACGTGCCCGCGATGCCGCTTGAGGGCACGGTTAACCGGAATTTTCGTGACCCCGGTCACTGACTGTGGCGCCGACCTGTGATCAATCCTCTTCACGACTTGGTGCCAGGCCTTGCTCTTCCGATGCGGGCGCAATAGCTAGAAACCCATGGATGTCACCTATTTCGGCGCTCTGTTCGCCGGCTTCTTGAGCTTCCTCAGCCCCTGCGTGCTGCCGCTCGTGCCGCCTTATCTGTGCTTCCTCGGCGGCACCACCTTCGATCAGCTGGCGGGCGAGGATGAGACGCCCCCTCACGTCTACACCACGGTGGTGTTGTCCTCGGTCGCCTTCGTGCTCGGTTTCACCACCGTGTTTGTCATCTTGGGTGCCACGGCGACGGTGTTGGGCCAGCTCGTGCTGGAGAACCTGCCGATCCTTGCCAAGGTCGCGGGCGTCATCATCATCATCGCCGGCCTGCACTTCCTCGGCGTCATCCACATTCCGATCCTCCATCGCGAGGCGCGCTATCATGCCGACACGCGGCCGGCGGGGTTGGTCGGCGCCTATATCATCGGCTTGGCGTTCGCCTTCGGCTGGACGCCCTGCATCGGGCCCGTGCTCGGGGCTATTCTGGCGGTCGCCGCCGGCGAGGACTCCGTGCGCCAGGGCGTGAGCCTGCTCTTCGTCTATTCGTTGGGGCTCGGCATTCCGTTCATTCTTGCCGCCGTCGCCGTTCGGCCGTTCATGAATGCCATGGGCCGCTTCAAGGGCCACATGGGCACGATCGAGAAGGTGCTGGGCGCGCTTCTGGTCCTCACCGGCATTCTGTTCCTCACGAACTCGATGACGCTGATCGCGGGCTGGATCCTGCGCACGTTCCCGGCGCTTGCCACGATTGGCTGACGAGGCTCAGTCCGATTGCCTCTGGAGGCTTGCCTCTAGAGGCTTGCTCTTGGGCGCCAGCGGTGAATAGTGGCGCCTCATGACCCCTAGATCGACGTCCATCGCGCTCACCATCGCCGGCTCCGATTCTTCCGGAAGCGCCGGCATCCAAGCCGACCTCAAGACGTTCGGTGCGCTTGGCGTGCATGGCGCTTGCGTCGTCGCCGCGGTCACCGCGCAGAACACGCAAAAGGTCGAGGCCATCTTGCCAGTGCCGCCGGAGTTCGTACTGGCGCAGATGCAGGCCGTGGCAAACGACATCGATGTCGGCGCCATCAAGATCGGCATGCTGGCAACGCGCGACAATATCGAGGCCGTCGCCGAGGGGTTGACGCTGTTCGACGGGACGCCGGTGGTCCTCGATCCCGTGATGGCGTCGCATCGGGGCGACCCGCTACTCGATGAGAGCGCCGTGGACACGCTCAAGACCATGCTGATGCCGCGCGCCACGCTGGTGACGCCCAACCTGTTCGAAGCGGCCTTGCTGACCAGCGAGGAGAAGGCCCGCAGCGTGGACGCCATGGCCGAACAAGCGTGGATGCTGCGCGGCCTCGGCGCCAAAGCCGTGCTCGTCAAAGGCGGGCATCTCGACGGCGAAGCCATCGACGTGCTGTTGAGCAATGACGGCGTAGAACGCCTCGAAGCGCCCCGGCATGAGACCGGGAATACGCACGGCACGGGCTGCACCCTGTCCTCTGCCATCGCCGCGGGGCTCGCGCATGGCAAGCCGCTGGAGAAGGCGGTGAAGGACGCGAAGGTCTATGTCACCGCGGCGATCATCGCCGCCGACGAGATCGCAGTGGGGAAGGGCCGGGGGCCGCTTCACCACTTCCATGCACTGTGGCCGTAGCCGTAAAGGGCGCTAGCCGTCGGCGACGACTTTGAGCTTCTGTTCGCCGAGGCCTTGGACGTGGAGCACCATCTCGTCGCCAGGCTTAATAAAGACGCGAGGTTTGCGTGCCATGCCGACGCCGGGCGGCGTGCCGGTGGTGATCACGTCGCCGGGCATCAGCGTCATATAGGTGCTGATATAGCTGACGAGGTCGGCGACGGTGAAAATCATGGTCTCGGTATTGCCCGTCTGCATGCGCTCCCCGTTGAGGTCCATGGTGAGATCGAGCGCTTGCGGATCCGTAACCTCGTCCGTGGTGACGAGCCAAGGGCCTAAGGGTCCGAAGCTGTCATAGCTCTTGGCTTTCATCCATTCGCCGGGTCCGCCTTTTTGCAGACTGCGCTCGGAGACATCGTTGCAGATGCAATAGCCGGCCACGTAGTCGAGCGCGTCGTCTTTCGAGACGCGCTTGGCGGGCGTGCCGATGACCACCGCGAGCTCCACCTCGTAGTCCATGCGCTGGAAGTCCGGCGGCGCCAGCACCGGATCGGTGGGCCCGGAGACGCAGGAGTTCGCCTTGCAAAACACGATGGGGACTTCGGGAATGTCCATGCCGGTCTCTTCGGCGTGGTCGCGATAGTTGAGGCCGATGCCAAGAAATTTCGGCACGACGCCGATGGGCGGACCAAGCCTGGGGTTCCCCTCGACCAGCGGCAGCGTTTCCGGATCGATCGCCTTGAGACGGTCAAGGCTCGCGCGGCCAAGCGCATCCCCGGCAAGATCGCCGATCTCCCCGGACAGGTCGCGGATCAGCCCCTTGGCATCTAGAACGCCCGGCTTTTCCGCCCCGGGTGCGCCAAAACGTACAAGCTTCATTGTCTTCCCCCAGCCATGATTTTCTGCATGATGCACGCGTGGCGATGGGGCGGCAACGGCCTGCCCGCTTGTCTCCCGCGCAACGCCAATCCCGAAAGACGAAAGGTGCCGGTTCCGATGAGACTTCGTTTGCGTTCGCCTCGCCTCGGGACCTTGATTGCCGTCTTTCTCGCAAACGCCCTGACTGTCCTATCCGCGCTGCCGGCGTCCGCCAACCCGTATCAGCAGTTGGATGGCGCTTGGACCGGGAGCGGGACAGTGACCCCGTTGAAAGGGGCGCCAGAGAAGGTCAGCTGCAACACCACCTATAAGACTGAAGGGTCCGTGGTACGGCAGACCGTGCGCTGCGCGAGCGCGAGCCACGCTTTCGCCGGGAATCTGGAACTGACCTATGAGGGCGGCCGGATCCGCGGCGCCTGGCGTGAGCAGGTCCATGGCGCCTCCGGCGACGTCAGCGGCACGGCCAACGGCAGCTCCATCCGCGCGCGCCTCAGCGGCCAGACCTTCTCAGGCCGCATGCGCATCGATGTCGATGGGCCCAAACACACGATCGAGATCGTCCAGCGCGACACCGGATCGGGCGCTTATCGTCCCGTCGCCTCGATCTCGTTGCACCGCTAGAGTCACCTGTGGCGGCTGCGCCAAGGCCGTTGCTGAATTGCCACAAAGCCTCACAAAGTTTCCCCCAAACGGGTGCAGCCACGGCCCCCCGCGAGGGTGCAGCGATGCGCGTTGCAGCCCGCCTGGGGCGCCTCGGAAGCAACATAATATGTTGAAATACAATAATAAAACCAGGCGACGCGCCGCGCCGGTCAAGCCGCTTTGCATTTCCGCAACAGTGCGGCGACGATTTGCGTTTCGCCCCTCGCGCATTGTTGAAGCGCGCGCCGGGGCTCGCTAGCTTTTCATCACAACACGGGGGAAGGGGCTGGGGGGCTTTCTTCTCACCGGAACGAAAGCAAGAGCAAGGTTACCGACGAGCCGAAGCAAGAACCAAGACCAAGAAAGACGGCGCAGAAAAAAATGGGGGGGGCGAGTCGAAGCCCGCTGTAAAGGTTTAGGCCTTTCGCGTTCGGCTCGTTTCGCAGGGAAGACCGGCCCGGCTTTGTCCGGGCCGGTTCTTTTTTGGCACCAGGTCAAAGTCCGAGCTTCGTCAGCGTCGTCTCAACGCGCCCCAAATAGCTCCCCCCGAACAGCCGCACATGCACGAGCGTGGGATAGAGATTGTAGAGATCCCGCCGCAGCTCGTGGAACCCCGGCTCTAGCGGCGACATCCCCTCATAGGCCTCGAAGAACGCATCGCCGAACGTCCCGAACATCGTCGTGAAGGCGAGCTCGATCTCCGGATGGCCGCAATAGATCGCCGGATCGACGAACCCGGCGATGCGGTTTCCGCACACGAGCACGTTCCCGGTCCATAGATCGCCGTGCAGCAGACTGGGGAAGGGCGGCTCGGTCAGAAAGTCCTCGAGCTTTGATGCGAGCGTTTCGATGCGGCCATAGAGCGCGGCCGGCAGCCGGCCTTCGTCCTTTGCTGCGCGCGCCATATAGAGGAGCCGCTCGTCGCGGAAGAACGGGATCCAGCATTGGCTTTGCGGGTTGGGCTGGTGCAGGGGGCCGATCAGCGTGTCCCGCGCATAGCCGAAGCCGTCCCGCGGCGTGGCATGGAGTGCGGCAATGAGCCTCGCGGCATCGCGCTCTACGTTGGCGGTGATCGTCCCGCCGTCCGTCTCGATGAAGTCCATGACAAGGAGGTCGGGCTCGGCCGCATGAACCTGCGGAACGGGCAAGTCCGACGTCCGCGAAAGCTCGCCGAGCATATAGCCTTCGAGCGCAAGCGACGGCCCGGAGCGCGCGTTGTCCTTCGCCTTCACCGCCACATGCCGGCCGTCTTGGAGCCGCGCGGACAGGCCGGTCAGACCGAATCCCACTGGCAATGGCGCCGTGTCGACGACGCCCGAGCCGAGCGCCCCCTCAAGCCGTATACGCAAATCGCCGTTGGTCATCGCCGTTTACCAAGTCCTTAAGCAGTCGCCAGTGTCACATCCCTGATACAAAATCACCTTAGATCGCGGTTTATCGTGCTGAACACTCGAATAGACGATTACACGCAGCCAGACGCCGAGCAGAGGCGTTATCGCGCGCTGTTTATTTCCGACATTCATCTTGGCACCAAGGCCTGTCAGGCCGAAGCCTTCCTAGACTTCTTGCGCTACCACGACGCGCCCCGGTTCTACCTGGTCGGCGATATCGTCGACTTCTGGCGCATCCGGCGCGGGGTCTACTGGCCGCAAGCCCACAACGATGTCTTGCAGAAGCTGCTCCGCAAGGTCCGCAAAGGGGCCGAGCTCGTCTACATCCCCGGGAATCACGACGAGGCCATGCGGGAGTATTGCGGCTCGCAATTCGGCGGCATCGCCATTGAGCGCCAGACGATCCATACGGGCGCGGACGGACGGCGCTATCTGATCATGCATGGCGACGAGTTCGACGTGGTCGTGCGCTACGCCAAGTGGCTCGCCTTCTTGGGCGACTGGAGCTACACGGCGGCGCTTTGGTTCAACACGCACCTCAATGCCGTGCGCCGCTGGTTCGGCATGCCGTATTGGTCGCTCTCGGCCTATCTGAAGCACAAGGTCAAGCGGGCGGTGAATTACATCGGCGAGTTCGAGCAAGCGTTGTCGCAAGAGGCCCGCCGCAATGGCGCCCAAGGCGTGCTCTGCGGGCACATCCATCACGCCGCCATGCGTCAGGTCGGCGACGTCGTCTACATCAATACCGGTGACTGGGTCGAAAGCTGTACGGCGGTGGGCGAGACGGAGGAGGGTGTCTTCGAGATCATCCACTGGAATCCGCACACCGGCGTTCGGACGTCGGGAACGCCGGCCAAGGAGCTTGAGGCCGCAGCTTGATGCGCATCCTCGTTGCCACCGACGCCTGGTTTCCCCAGGTGAATGGAGTTGTCCGCACCTATGAGCGGCTTGCGCAAGAGCTTCCGAAGCTTGGCGCCGATATCAGCTTTCTCACACCCGCCCCGTTCTACACGCTGCCTTGCCCCACCTATCCGGAGATCAGGCTATCGCTGGTCAGCCCAAGCATGGTGGCGCGCCATATCGAAGAGGCGCGGCCGGACTTCATCCATATCGCCACGGAGGGGCCGATAGGGCTGATGGCCAGGGGCTACTGCCGCAAGATTAAGCGCCCCTTCACCACGAGCTACCACACACGCTTTCCTGAATATGTTTCGGCGCGCCTGCCGATCCCCGAGTCTTGGTGCTACGCCTTCCAGCGCCAGTTCCATAACAGCGGCGCGGGGCTGTTCGTGGCGACCCAGTCGGTCGAAGACGATCTCAAGGAAAAGGGTTTCGCGCGCATGATGCGCTGGTCCCGTGGCGTCGACCTGGAACTCTACCGGCCGCGCGACGTGCGGCTCTTCGGCGATGAGCCCGTGTTCCTCTATGTGGGCCGCATTTCGGTGGAGAAGAACATCAAGGCCTTTCTCGATCTGGAGCTTCCGGGGCGGAAGGTCGTGGTCGGCGGCGGCCCCCAGTTGAACGATCTCAAGCGTCAATATCCCGACGTGCTGTTCACCGGTCCAAAGGAGGGCGAGGCGCTGGCGGAAGCCTATGCCTCGGCGGATGTGTTCGTGTTCCCAAGCCTGACCGACACGTTCGGTCTGGTGCTGCTGGAGGCCTTGGCGTGCGGTGTACCCGTCGCGGCCTATCCCGTCAGCGGGCCCAAGGACGTGCTGACAGACCCCGCTTGCGGGGTCGTGGGGCCTGACCTCCAGGCGGCGGCGCTTCAGGCGCTGGACCTCGACCGCGAGGCGGCACGCGAGCATGCGCTGCTCTATAGCTGGGAAAACTCGGCGCAGCAGTTCGTGGACAATGTGCTGTCGGCCCACAATCTCGGCCTGCCGGAACGGCGGCGGCTCCTGCCGCGCTTGCGCGGACGGCGAAGCGCGCGGAAGGCAAAAAAGAAAAAAGCGGCCCAGGTGGGGGGAACCCGGGCCGCTTCATTCTCATGCGTCAGTTTGGGGGACGCTTTGGGGGATCTTGCGTCTACCCGGAGATGGTTAGGGGCCTGAATCTTTTCAAGGTGAGGGTGCCGACTTTTTGCCCGCCGGACGCTAACCTACTGATTCAATAGCAAAAAAATCGACGAAAAAGTGTGGCTAGCCGAACAGGGCGGCCCGCTTGACCCTGTGAAGCTGGGGCACGACCAGCGGCTCCGGTCGCTCGAAGCGCTCGCCGCCACGAGCTTCGCCAGCAGGGGCTTCGCCGCGAGTGGCTTCGGGCCGCATGTGAGGCTCCGGAGCTGGCTCTGGGGCCTGCGCCGGGGCGGCGTCCGGGCCCTTTTCCGGTTGGCTCAGGGCCCGATCCACGTCGTCCTGCCGCAGCCCGGCCCCCTCGCCTTGAGGACCGTTCAGCAGGCCGGCCTCCACAGGCGGGCTCATCTTGTGGGCAATGTCATGCGCGCCCCAGATATCGATCACGGCGTTGATGCGCTGTTCGATGAGACGCAAAGTGCGCACGACTTTGGCCACGCGCTGTCCCGTGATGTCTTGGAACGAGCAAGCGGTGTAGATGTCGATCGCGTGCTTGTCGAGCCTGTCGCCGAGCTCCGGCGAGACGCCATTCTCGCGCAGCGTCCAGGCGACTTCCTGGATGTCCTCGGCTGCGGACAAAATCTCCGAGGTTGCCTTCTCGGTGGTCTCGACGATCTGATCGAGCTCTTCCGTCGCGTTTGAGAGTTCCGCGTCGACGTCGGCCGGACGGAGCTGCGCGATCTCAGCCCGTGCACGCGAAATCGCGGCGCTGATCTTCACGAGCTCGCCGAGTACGCTTGTCAGCCCTGCCTGATGCTTCGGCTTGAGCATGGCCCTTTCAAGCCGGGCGATGGCGTCGAGCATGAGTTGCGTCTCGGGCATGCGGTGCCGGCGCATGTACTCCGATAAGAACCAGCGTCCGAGCGGCGTTCCGCTCAATGTTGCCTCAAGAGCAGCGTATTGCTCCGCCAGGCCACGTATGGGCCGCGTTGGCATTCGCCGCGATGGATCGGCGCCTTTTGGAGCTCGTTCCGGCATGGTGATGGCGCCGCGCCGCAAGGGAGTCGTTAACGTCTATGGCGAACCACGCCACATCGTCGCCCTCACTCGCATGGCGGCTCGGCTTTCTCTATGCCGCGCTATTCCTGGTTATCGGCTGCTACCTGCCTTACATGCCGGTGTGGCTAAGCTGGCGGACGCTGAGTGCGGACCAGATCGCCATTCTTTTGGCGACGCCGCTCTATATCCGCATCGTGTTTACCCCCGTCATCAGCTTTGTGGCGGACCTGCTCGGCAACCGGCGCGGAATTGTAATTGCGCTCGCCTGGGGGTCGCTGGGCTCGTTCGCCCTGCTTTGGGTGTCCGACGGATTTTGGCAGATGATGCTCGCCATCGCGCTGCTGGCCGTCAACTGGACGACGATCATGCCGCTCGTCGAGACGATCGCGATCAGCGGTATCCGCAAGAGCGGGCTCGACTATGGGCGCGTGCGGTTGTGGGGCTCGTTGACCTTCATCGGCGCGAGCCTTGCCGCGGGCATCGTCATTCAGTTTCGGGATGCGGGCACCGTGCTGCCGATGCTCATGACCGCGACGGCGCTTCTGATCTTCGCGGCGTATCTGGTTCCGCGGGACGTCGAGCCGAAGCGTCAAGGCAGCCCCGTGCGCCGTTTGCGCCTGAGACATGCCTTCGCGCTCGCGCGCGCGCCGCTCTTTCTGCTGTTTCTACTTGCCGCGGCCATGATCCAAGGCAGCCATGCGCTGCTTTATGCTTTCGGCTCGCTCCATTGGCGCGCGCAAGGCTTCTCCGGCGGCACGATCGGCGCGTTGTGGTCGATCGGCGTCATCGCCGAAGTGGCGCTGTTCGCGGTCTCAGGCAGGCTCGTGTCCTATGTCGGCAGCACGCGGCTCATGGTGCTGGCTGGCGGCGCGGCTGTCGTGCGCTGGGCCGTCTTGGCCCTCGATCCGCCGCTTCTAGCCACGGGGCTGGTCCAGACCCTGCACGCCTTGAGCTTCGGCGCCACCCATCTCGCCGCCATCCATTTCTTGACCCATGCGGTGCCGGAGGATCGTTCCGCCACGGCGCAAGGCCTTTACGCGGCCGTGGTTGCCGGGCTCGTCTTGGGCTCGGTGACGATCGCCTGCGGTCCGCTTTACGAGGCGTATGGCGGCCAGGCCTATGCGGCCATGGTGCTGCTTGCGGGGATCGGGACGGCCGCGGCGGCCTTGCTCGGCCGCCACTGGCAGGGCGGGCTTGTCGTGGGCGATCAGCCCCACAGCGCAGGCAAGGGCGTGAAAACCATGCCGTCGCGGTAGGTGAGGGCGGCATCCCGGTCGCGCTCCAAGAGCAAGGGGCCGTCTAGGTCCACCCAGTCGGCGTCTTGGGCGAGGAGCAGGGCGGGCGCCATGGCCAGCGACGTTGCGACCATGCTGCCCACCATGATCTTGAGACCGAGGTCGCGTGCGCGGGCGGCCGTGGCCAACGCTTCGGTGAGACCGCCGGTCTTGTCGAGTTTGATGTTCACCGCGTCATAGCGGCCGGCCAGCGGCGGAAGCGATGCGCTGTCATGCACGGACTCATCGGCGCAAACCGGGATCGGCCGTTCGATCTCCCCCAGCATCGCGTCGTTGCCGGCCGGCAGCGGCTGCTCGATCAGTTCCACACCCGCATCCGCCGCTATGGCCAGAAGCGACTCCGTTTCATGGGGTTGCCAGGCCTCGTTGGCATCGGCGATGAGACGTGCGGTGGGGACGGCCGCGCGCACGGCCTGAAGACGCGCCGTATCGCCCGCGCCGCCGAGCTTCAGTTTGAGCAGCGTATGCGCGGACGCGGCCTTTGCCTCCGCCGCCATGGTGCCGGGATCGCCAAGTGAGATGGTGAAGGCCGTGGGAACGGGCTGAAGGGTCGAAAAACCTGCTGCCGTGGCGGCAGGCGTTCCGGACTGCTTCGCCTCCAAGTCCCATAGGGCGCAGTCGAGGGCATTCCGCGCGGCGCCCGCCGGCAGGCGCTTGGCAAGCGCGGCGCGCGTGAGGCTATGGTTGAGCGCGCAGGCCTCGATGTCGGCCATCACGCCTTCCACGGTCTCGCCATAGCGGGCATATGGCACGCACTCGCCACGTCCGGTGTGGCGGCCATCGCCGATCTTGGCCACGACCACGTGCGCTTCATGCTTGGACCCGCGGGCGATGGTGAAGCCGCCCCGGATCGGCCAGCGTTCTTCCCGGAGCTCCAAGGTCAGGCCCCCATTGGTGCCGTTAAGCTCGTCCGGAGAACCCGTCATATCGCCTTTATTTCTCCTAAGGTTTCGTTCAAAAACAAAAGGTATGTCTGACGGCGCGATGCATAAAAGTATGAGCCAGAGTAAGCCCTTATCATGCTCAAACGCGACCACCAGCTCGTTCTGCCGACCGAAGTCCGGACCCCGGGCTTCCGCGTCGAATTGCGCGGTACGACGTTCCGGCTCGTAGCCACGGGCGCTTGGACGGTGGCCGAAGCCGCCGATCTCGACAAGGCGTTGAAGCGCTTGCGGGTCCCGATCCCGCCGACGCCCGATTTCACAGGCGAGATGGACATCGCCGGTATCGCCGAGATCGATACCGCCGGCGCGCTTCTGCTCCAGCGCACCGTCAGTGCCTGGCAGAAAGGTGGCTTGCGCACACGTTACGCCGGCGCGACCGAAGACTTCCGCGTGCTCATCCAAGAGGTCCATCGCCGCGGGCAGGCCGAACGGCCAGAGATCGATACCCAAGGCGCCGTCCAGGACTTCGTCGACAGCGTCAAGAACGCCCTGACCGGCGCATGGCGCGACGTGGTCGACCTCACCGCTTTTCTCGGTGAAGTCACCGCCGGCTTCTTGCGCTTGTTCAAGCAACCTTGGCGTTTCCGCACCACGTCCTTCTTCCACCATTTGGACTATGCGGGTTTGCGCGCTCTCCCGATCATTTCGCTGATCTGCTTTCTGATCGGCGCCGTTGTCATGCAGCAGGGCGTCGTACAGTTGCGGCCCTTTGGCGCCGATATTTTTGCCGTCAACATGCTCGGTATTCTGGCCTTGCGCGAGGTGGGCGTGCTGCTGACCGCAATCATGGTCGCCGGCCGTTCGGGCTCGGCCTTCACCGCCGAGATCGGCTCGATG
>DGOS01000099.1:0-2350 GCA_002390155.1 Hyphomicrobiaceae bacterium UBA4460
CCCGGAAGCACAACAAGCCATCAGCCTGATCGCGGTTCACGCGCATGGCATTCCCGATGTCTTCCCCCCTGCGGTGATCGCCGAGGCCGACGCGGCCAAGCCGGTCGATCTTGGCCGGCGCGAAGACCTGCGGGACATTCCGCTCATCACCATCGATCCGTCCGACGCGCGCGATCACGACGACGCGGTTTGGGCGGAGCCCGACCCAAACCCGAAGAACGAAGGCGGTTGGGTCGTCATCGTCGCCATTGCCGACGTCGCCCATTACGTAACCCCGGAGAGCGCGCTCGACACCGAAGGGCGCAAGCGCGGCAACTCGGTCTACTTCCCGGACCGCGTCGTGCCGATGCTGGCCGAGCGCATTTCGAACGACCTCTGCTCACTGAAGGAAGGCGTGGCGCGGCCTTGTCTCGCGGTCCGCATGATCTTCGACAAGAGTGGACACAAGCTGAGCCATCGCTTCTTGCGCGGACTAATGCGATCGGCCGCGAGCCTGAGCTATGAGCAGGCGCAAGGAGCCATCGACGGGCGCCCGGACGAGACCACGGGGCCCCTGCTCGATTCCGTCTTACGCCCGCTCTGGGGTGCCTACGCCAGCGTGCTTCGCGCCCGCACCGACCGCGGGCCGCTCGATCTCGACCTGCCGGAACGCAAAATTCTGCTCGACGACAAGGGCCGGGTCCGTGGCGTCGCCACGCCGCAGCGCCTCGACGCGCATCGCTTGATCGAAGAGTTCATGATCCAGGCAAACGTCTCCGCAGCCGAGACGCTGGAGGCTAAGCGCAGCCCCCTCATCTATCGCGCCCACGACGCGCCCTCGAAAGAGAAGCTCTCGACATTGGGCGAGTTTCTCGCGACCATCGACATCAAGCTGCCGAAGGCCGGAACACTGAAGCCTGCCCAGTTCAACCGCATTCTGGCCGAGACCCGGGGCACGCCCACCGCCGAACTGGTTGCCGAGGTCGTGCTCAGGAGCCAATCGCAGGCGGAGTACAATCCGCACAATTTCGGACATTTCGGTCTCAACCTGCGCCGCTACGCGCACTTCACCTCGCCGATCCGGCGTTATGCCGACCTCACGGTCCACCGGGCGCTAATCCGCGCCCTCGACCTCGGCGCCGGCGGCTCGACGGACAAGGAGTTGGAGGCGCTTGAGGAGATCGCGGGCGCGATCTCCGACACCGAGCGCCGTGCCATGGCGGCGGAACGGGAAACCAACGACCGGCTCATTGCGGCCTATCTTGCCGACCGCATCGGCGCCACCTTCCAGGCCCGGGTCTCGGGCCTGGTCCGGTCCGGACTTTTCGTGCGGCTTCTGGACACCGGCGCGGACGGGTTTGTCCCCGCCTCAGGCATTGGGCACGAGTACTTCTACCATGACGAGGTCCGCCAAGCCCTCGTGGGCGAGGACTCCGGGCTCGCCTTCCAGCTTGGCGATCCGGTCGAAGTGCGCCTGGCCGAGGCCATCCCGACCGCAGGAGCGCTACGTTTTGACATGTTGAGCGAAGGGCGGCGGCTTGCTACCAAACCGGGACGTCCACGGATCAAGCGACCGGCCCGTGGCGGCCGGCCCGCTCGGGGCAAGCCACGCAGTGGCAAGAAGCGCGGCGGCAAGCCGCGCAAGCGGCGCTGATCCGCTTGGGAGGAAAACCAATGCCAAAGAGCGCTGGCGCTCACCAGCTTGAAGGCCGATCGACGGGGGCCCGTCCGCTATCGCAGTCCCTCCTCCGCGGCGCCTCGCTGAAATGCCCTGCCTGCGGTACCGGAGCCCTGTTTCGCCGCTACCTCAAGGTCGCGGACAATTGTGCCCATTGCGGCGAGTCCTTGCACCATCACCGCGCCGACGACGCGCCGGCCTACTTCACGATTGTCATCGTCGGCCATGTCGTGGTGAGCCTCGTTCTGGCCGTCGAGGTGGCCTACCGCCCGCCCATGTGGCTTCACGCCGCGCTGTGGCTCCCGCTCACGGTGGTCCTGGCCCTCGTGCTGCTGGCGCCGATCAAGGGGACGCTCGTGGCCCTGCAATGGGCCCTCCTTATGCATGGATTTGACCCCGATGCGAAGGAGGAGATCGGCGATCGGCTCGCCCCGCCGTCGGCTTGACTTCCGCTCGCGACCCGATAGGTTGCGCGCCAAATTTCCCTTTACCGTTTATCCGAGGACGACATGGCTAAGCCCGTCACCCAGAAGATCAAACTCGTCAGTAGCGCCGGCACGGGCTACTACTACGTGACCAAGAAGAACCCGCGCAATCAGACCGAAAAGCTCGTCATGAAGAAGTACGATCCGGTCGCGCGCAAGCACGTCGAGTTCAAAGAAGCCAAGATCAAGTAGCGCATCGCGCGCGCCT
>DGOS01000099.1:2364-2602 GCA_002390155.1 Hyphomicrobiaceae bacterium UBA4460
ACCGACAGCACCGCACCTTCGATCAGGGGCATGCCCCGCCCTCACGGGCCGGCCGGCAGTTCAAGATCTGAAGGGAAAGACCGTCACCGGAATAAGGTGGCCGGTCGAAACGCGGCGCTAACGAGGAGGCCACTCAACCGCGCTCCAACCGGCCAAACCCCACGGACCCAGGAGATGCGGCGGACCTGAGCACTCCGTAGGGTGTTGTGCGTTCAAAGCGATAAAGGAAGCCTGCGCT
>DGOS01000083.1 GCA_002390155.1 Hyphomicrobiaceae bacterium UBA4460
CAGGGATTCGCGCACGCGGTCCGATGTCGGGCGCGTTCCCAGTCCCTTCGGGGCGTCGATGGTTTTTCCTTTGAACCGCCCGGCGATGATGCGCATCAGCGTTTCAACCCGAACTCGCGGGCGCGTGCTGTACCCAGTTGCTCAATCAGCACTTTGCGCTTTACCTCTTCCACGGCGCCTTGCGCCATATCGCCTAATGAGAACGCCCCGTACGAGGTGCGGATCAGCCGGTTCACTGTGAGCCCCAAATGCTCGGCGATACGTTTCACCTCGCGGTTCTTGCCTTCGTGCAAACCCACGGTCAGCCACACATTGCTGCCTTGCTGGCGCTCGAGCTTGGCCTCCACCGGCCCGTAGCGCACGCCGTCGATGGTCACGCCGGACTTCAAGCGGTCGAGCGCGTCCTGGCGCACCCGCCCATGCGCGCGCACCCGGTAGCGCCGCACCCATCCAGTGCTCGGCAGCTCCAGATGCCGGGCCAGCGCCCCATCATTGGTCAGGAGCAACAGGCCTTCGGTGTTGATGTCGAGACGCCCCACTGAAATCACGCGCGGCAGGGTGTCGGGCAAGCTGGCGAACACGGTCGGGCGGCCTTGCGGGTCCTTGTGGCTGGTCACGAGGCCCTTCGGCTTGTTGTAGCGCCACAGGCGCGGAGCTTGCGGCGCGGGAAGTGCCTCTCCGTCCACGATGATCGTGTCAGACGGCGAGACCACACAAGCCGGTGTGGTTAGGACTTCGCCGTTCACGGAAACGCGCCCCGCTGCGATCCAGTTTTCCGCGTCGCGGCGCGAGCATAGACCCGCATGGGCCATCGCCTTGGCGATCCGCATGGGCTCTTGCCGGACAGGGGGCGGATCACCCCGTTTGCGGGGTGCTTGACCCCGGCTCGTTTTCTCGCCCACCTTGCCGCCCATGGCAGCGAAGCTTGCAGATGCGGCGGAGCCAGGCAAGCGCCCTGAGCGCCCCATGGATCTGGCCTTGGCGGAAGCAGAGGCCGCCGGCGCGCGCGGTGAGGTGCCCGTGGGTGCCGTGGTGCTTGGGTCCGACGGCGCGGTGCTCGCCAGGGCCGGCAACCGGACGCTTGAGCTGCGCGATCCGACCGCCCATGCCGAGCTGCTCGTCATCCGCGAAGCGTGCACCAGGCTCGGGAGCGAGCGTCTGGTCGATTGCGACCTCTATGTGAGCCTGGAGCCTTGTGCCATGTGCGCCGGTGCCATCTCCCTCGCGCGCGTCCGCCGGCTCTATTTCGGCGCGGGCGACGCCAAGGGCGGCGGCGTGGAGCATGGGGCGCGGGTCTTCGACCAGCCCACCTGCCACCACCGGCCTGAGGTCTATGGCGGAATTAGTGAGAGCGCCGCCGCCGCGCTCCTCAAGGATTTCTTCGCCGCCCGCCGCTAGGCCGACGTTAGAATTGGAAGTAGATGAAGCTTTGCGGCTGGCCTTTGCCGACCTCCAGCACGCAGAACACGAATACTGGCGAAGGTCTTCGACTAAAATTTTTCGAAAGTTCGACGTTACATCACGATGCGCCTAGGTGCGCGCAACGACAAAGACACAGCAAGACAGAGCTTGCTGCATGCCAAGACAAAGCGCCTCGACGATTGGCGGAGAGCGATTAGTTTCCCAGGCCGTAGGGCTGGGGGATCGGCGCGTTGGGGTCGTGCGGCCAGGAATTCATCGGATAGAAGTTCCGCTGGATGGCCTCGTTCTCGACGTTGCCCTTGGTGTAGGGCACGAACCCGAAATAGCTGCTCCAGCCGCGCGGGCCTGGCCCCCTGGTGGCGTAAGGATAGACTGGTGACCGTCCGCGCTTGTAGATCTTGGCCTTAGTGAGGGTCGGCGAGGCGTCTGCCGGCGCGGTGACGAGCCCCATGGCTTGGACGGGCCCCGCCCAGGTCAGCAGCCAGAGGTAGAACAGAATCGCGGCAACGCCTACGGCGCCAGAAGCGGTCTTCTTCGAGATGGGCAGGTCGTCGTAGGTCATGCGATTCTCTTTTTCGCTGGCGTTGCCAGATGACTTGCAAATAGTGACGCCATCGTGAAAACGCAACGCCAATACCGCAAGAAAGCACGGCAAAACTATGGTTCGCGCTCATTTTGCAGCCCATCCATGAACACGGCGCTAACTTTTGCGCGGGATCTCGCTCAATCCGCGCGCCCGACAGCGCGCCAGCCGATGTCGCGGCGGCTAAAGCCGTCCGGCCAATCGATCGTATCGACCGCCGCGTAGGCCTTTGACTGGGCCTCCGCAATCGTCTGCCCCCGCGCGGTGACGCCGAGGACGCGGCCGCCCGCGGCGACAATGCTGTCCGCCTCACGTGCCGTACCGGCGTGGAAGATCTCGACATCCGGATCGGCGCCGGCCTCTTCCAAGCGCGCGATCTCGGTGCCTTTCTGGTAGCTGCCGGGATAACCCTTGGCCGCCATCACCACGCAAAGCGCCGGCTCGTCGTGCCACTCAAGCGCGATATCGCCGAGCGTGCCTTGTGCTGTGGCGGCCAGCGCAGGCAGGAGGTCCGACTTGAGGCGCATCATCAGCACCTGCGCCTCCGGATCGCCGAAGCGCACATTGTACTCAATGAGCTTGGGTGCACCGTCCTCAATCATCAGCCCGGCATAGAGCACACCCTTGAAGGGCATGCCGCGTGCGGCCATCGCCGCGACCGTGGGCCGGATGATCTCGTCCATGACGCGGGTTGAGAGCGCTTCCGTCATGACCGGCGCCGGAGAGTAGGCGCCCATGCCGCCAGTGTTGGGGCCCGTATCGCCGTCGCCGACGCGCTTGTGGTCCTGCGCCGTGGCCAGCGGCAACGCCGTCGTGCCGTCGACCAGGGCGAAGAAGCTCGCCTCTTCGCCTGTCAAATACTCCTCGATCACAACCTCCGCGCCAGCGGTCCCGAAGGCGCCCTCGAAGCAGGCGTCGATCGCCGAATCGGTCTCAGGTGCCGTCGTGGCAATCACCACGCCCTTGCCCGCCGCGAGCCCGTCCGCCTTGATGACGATGGGAAGCTGTTGCTCCGCCGCGTAAGCCTTCGCGGCATTTGCGTCGGTGAAGCGCCCATAGGCGCCCGTTGGGATACTGCATTCGGCGCAAAGGTCTTTGGTAAAGCCCTTCGACCCTTCGAGTTGGCTTGCGGCTTTGGAGGAGCCGAAGACGGCGATGCCTTGCGCTTCGAGATCGTCGGCGAGCCCGGCGACGAGCGGCGCCTCGGGCCCCACCACCACCAGGCCGACGCCGCTCTCCTTGCAAAACGCCGCCACGGCCGCGTGGTCGCCCACGTCGAGCGAGACCACTGTCGCGGTTTCGGCGATGCCGGCATTGCCGGGCGCGCAATAAAGCGTCTCCAGAAGAGGGCTCTGCGCCAGCTTCCAAGCCAGCGTATGCTCACGTCCCCCACCGCCGATCAGAAGCACGTTCACTGTCGGAAGACCCCGCTTGTTCGCTGCCGTCCGGGCCTGTATGCCCTCAAGGATATTCGCGCGCTCTTAGCACGACAGGGCGCGCCACGCGAAAGAGATGACGAAATGGCCCGCCGTAGTCCACAGGCCCCGCAGACCAATCTCGCCGAGTACACCGTCTCCGAGCTCGCCTTTGCGCTGCGCAAGACGGTGGAGGACGCTTACGGTCACGTGCGGCTGCGCGGCGAAGTCTCCGGCTATCGCGGGCCCCACGCCTCCGGTCATTGCTATTTCAGGCTGAAGGACGAGAGCGCGGCGATTGAGGCGGTGGTCTGGCGCGGCACCTTCGGCCGCTTGAAGTTTAAGCCCGAGGAAGGGCTGGAGATCGTCGCCAAGGGCAAGATCACCACCTATCCCGGCGGTTCAAAATATCAGATCGTCATCGAGGAGCTGGAGCCCGCGGGCGTCGGTGCGCTCATGGCTCTTCTGGAACAACGCAAGAAGCAGCTCGCCGCCGAGGGGCTGTTCGACGAGGATCGCAAAACGGCGCTGCCCTTCCTGCCGCGCGTCATCGGCGTGGTGACGTCGCCCACGGGCGCGGTAATCCGCGACATTCTTCATCGGCTGGCCGACCGCTTCCCCTCCCATGTGCTGGTCTGGCCGGTCCGCGTACAAGGCGAGACCTGCGCCGCCGAAGTGGCCGCCGCCATTCATGGCTTCAACGCGGATCCGCCGCAGGTCGCACAGCGTCCCGATCTCATCATCGTCGCGCGCGGCGGAGGAAGTCTTGAGGACCTATGGGGCTTCAACGAGGAAATCGTGGTGCGCGCGGCCGCCGCCAGCTCGATCCCGCTCATCTCGGCGGTTGGACACGAGACCGATTGGACCTTGATCGATCTCGTTGCCGATTACCGGGCGCCGACGCCGACAGCCGCAGCCGAGCGTGCCGTGCCCGTGCGCTCCGAACTTCTGACGAGCGTGCGGACATTCGGCGTGCGCAGCGCCGGCTCCTTGCGGCGCGCATTGGAGACGTGGCGCAGCCGCTTTGCGGCGTCTGCCCGGGGCCTACCGCGCCGTGACGCGATCCTTGGCCTGCCGCGTCAGCGTCTCGATGCTGCGAGCCACAAACTGCCGCGCGCGCTGCTGGCCAACGCGCGGGTCCATCGCTCGCAGATGGAACGCGCCGGCTCACGGCTACGGCCGCATCTTCTGGCGAACACGGCGCGCACGGGCCGCGACTCGCTTCTGCGCCTCCATCGCGCCAAGGGCCGCGCCATTCATGCGACCTTGGACGGTGCCCGCCGGCGTCTCGATGGCCAGGCAAAGCTGCTCACGACGCTCGGTTATCACAACGTTTTGGCCCGGGGCTTCGCGTTGGTGCGCGCCGAGGACGGCGTCATGCTGCGCCGTGCTGCGGACGTGAAGCCGGGTGCCGGACTGGACATTGAGTTCGCCGATGGCCATGTTGAAGCGCATGCCGATCCACGGCGGGCCTCCGGCAAGAAGAGCGCGCCCCAATCGGCGCCGCGCCGCAAGCCCGATGGAAATCAGGGGAATTTGCTTTAGCCCCGCTGGCAACGGGTTTGCCGTGACGCTATGCTGAGACACAACGAGAGAGTGCCACCGACTTGATGAACCGCTTCGAACGCAATCTCGGCTTCAAAGGCGAAGCCAAGCTCAAATATCTCGACGGTGAGGTCCAGGTGATAACGCCCGGCGACTTCGTGCGCTGCGCCGTCACGGGCCAGCCCATTGCGCTCGACGCCTTGCGTTATTGGAGTGTGGAACTCCAGGAGCCTTATGCCGACGCGGCCGCCTCGCTCCAACGCTACAGCGAAACCCACGCCAAGAGAGACGCAAGCTAACGGCTTGCCACCGCGCTGAGCAGGTCTTTCGCTTGCTCGTCGTCCTCGAACGTCACGAGGATCGGGAACGGCCGTGAGCGATTCTTGAGTTCGGTGAGCGCGCTGTCTTCGTCTTCGTCGGGGATGCGCGCCCAATCCTTCTCCGTGGTCACCAGCATCGCCTTCTTCTCGTCGGCCTCTTTAAGAAGCGCGCGAGCATTCTTCTCGGTAAAGCGGTGATGGTCTCCAAAGCTATGACTTTCGATTAGCCGCGCACCGTTCGACTTGAGCGTGGCGAAGAACTTGTTGGGCCGGGCGATCCCTGCAAAGCCGATCACCGGCAACACGGCGAGCCAGCGGGCGTCGCAATTGGGGGTGACTTTGGCGCGCAGCACCGGCTTGCCTGCGGTTTCGAACGCGGCGACCAGACGATCGGCCTTCTTACCGTCGCCGATCACCAGCAGCGCATCGGTGCGTGGCATTTGCGTATCGAGCGGCGCGCGCAATGGCCCCGCCGGCATCACGCGTCCATTGCCGAGCCCGGAGGCCGCATCCACCACGATCAATGACAGATCCTTGGCGAGCGCCGGGTTCTGAAACCCGTCGTCCATGACGATTACGTCTGCGTCCGTTTCTTCGATGGCCTCGGCGCCCGCGATGCGGTCCGCTGAGACGAAGGTCGGTGCCACGGCCGCCAACAGCAGCGGCTCATCGCCAACCGCGTGCGCCTCGTGGCCCGCAACGCGCACGACGCCTTTCGCCGTGCCGCCATAGCCTCGTGTCAAAAAGGCGGGGCGCTTGCCCATGGCTTTCAGAAGCGTCGCAATCGCAATGGCGGTCGGTGTCTTGCCGCCGCCGCCCGCCGTGAAGTTGCCGACGCAGATCACCGGGAGTTTTGAGCGGTGGCCCACATCGCGCGCCATGCGTGATCCCGCCACGCGGCCATAGATTGCGGCGGGCAGAAAAAGCGCGCCCGCGATCCCGCCCGGCTTGCGGTACCACCAAGAGGGGGTCTTATGAGGCATGTTGGAGGCTCGGCTTGGGTGGGAGATAGGCCTCGATCGCGTCCAGCGTGCGGGGGAGGGCGCCACCCATAGCCGCGACCGTCTTGTTCGCCCGCGTCATCATCTGCTCGCGTTGTTTGGTGTCTTGCAGCAGGCCGAGCACGGCGACGGCCAAGGTCTCCGCGTCGGTGACCTCCCTGGCGCCGCCGGTCTTCAACAGCTCCGAATAAAAGTCGCGGAAGTTCTGCCAATTGGGTCCCGTCAAGACCGCGGCGTCGAGCTTAATGGCCTCCACGGGGTTCTGTCCCCCTCGGTTCACCAGAGAGCCGCCGATGAAGGCGGCGGGCGCCAGCGAATAGAGCAGGCCGAGTTCGCCGATCGTGTCGGCCACATAGACATCCGTGTTGGCATCGGGGCGCCCGCCACCGGAGCGGATCGTGACGTGCAAGCCTTGCGCGCGCAACATCTCGGCGATGGCGTCCCCGCGGTCCGGATGCCGTGGGGCGATGATGGTCAGCAGGTCCGGTAGCGCCTTCTTGATCATGCCGTGAGCCGTGGCAACGACCTCGTCTTCTCCCGGATGCGTGCTCGCCGCGAGCCACACGGGCCGGCCGGTTATCGCAGCGGCGAGTTTGGCCTTACCGGCCGTATCGATAGGCGGCGGCGGGGCGTCAGCCTTGAGGTTCCCCGCACCGCGCGCCTCCACCGCGCCGAGCCGCGCGAAGCGCTCGGCAAGGCTTGCGTTCTGCGCCAGGACCAGATCGAACGCCGAGAAGATGGGGCGGCTCAAGCCGGGCCGGCGCCGCCAGGCCCTGAACGAGGAGGCGGACATGCGGCCGTTGATGAGAAGGAGGGGAACGTCCTGCGCCTTGGTCTCCAGAACCAGATTTGGCCAGATCTCCGACTCCACTAAAACGCAAAGATCGGGACGCCAATGGTCGAGAAACCGTTTCAGATAGCCCTGGCGGTCGAGCGGCACGAATTGATGCAACGCGCCCTCCGGCAGCCGCACGCGCGCCTGACGCGCCGAGGTAACTGTCCCCGTCGTGAGCAGGATGCGGACTTCCGGGCGCGCCGCGGCGATCGCATCGATCACCGGCAGCGCGGCATTGACCTCACCGACGCTCGCCGCATGAAACCAAGCCAGAAATCCTGTTGGCCGCGGCAAGCTTGGCGCGCCGTAACGCTCCGGGTGCCGGTCGGGCTCTTCCTTTCCGCGCCGCGCGCGCCATGCGAGCAGCAATGGCGCGATGGGCGCGGCGAGCTTTGTCGCGAGCCGATACGCTTTGAGTGAGAGGCCGGGCTTGGACACGGCCTCCTTGCTGAGCGGGTCGGTGGCGCCCGCGAGCGCATAGGCGCGCGCTGTGGTTTCCGCAAGTGCGCGCTCGATGGCGCGGCGACCTTTTTCAATTGTTTCAGGGTTCGTACCAGACGGCACGTGCACCGGATTGCCGACGACAATGGCAAGTGTCGAGAAGGGCAAGTTGACGGTAAAGGCGCTCCATGACGGCAGTTTGAGAAAGCGCTTTGTGGCGATTGCGAACGGCACCACGGGTCGTCCGGATTTGGAAGCGATGGTGGCAATACCGTCGCCAGCGCGCCGGGCAGGCCCGGGAGGCACGTCCGCGGTCATGGCCACTGTGGCGCCGGCGTCAAGCGCGCGCATGGTTTCGCGCATGGCCGCCGCCCCGCCCCGGTCACGTTTTCTTGTGCCGGCGCCCGCGCCCCGGATCAACACGACGCCAAAGCGCTCAAGCACGGCACCTAGCAGCGCCGCATCGCCATGGCGCGAGACCATGGCCCTCAGGTCCGCGGGCCGTTTCGGCTTCATATTCGGCAGCAGCATGAATTGGCCGTGCCAGATGGCGAGGATTTGCGGATGCTTGTCGAACAGCGTGTCGATTGTGTCGGTAGGATCGCGCTTGATCGCGCTCGTCGCGTAGACGAAACGGACATAGCCCGAAGCGAGCTTGGCGATGAACGCGACGACGGGCTCCGATGATAGCAGCCGTTTCAACATGCTCGTTCGGTTTCGTCCGATGCTGCTATTCGCCGGCCACGGCTACGGCTTCGTCGGTTGACGCTGCTGCGTATCCACCGGTGATGCCGAACTGGGTGCTGTGCAGGCGCGTGTAAAGGCCGCCCTTGGCGACCAACTCGTCATGGCGCCCGATCTCGACGATGCGCCCTTGATCGAGCACGCAGATCAGGTCGGCCTTCTTTACCGTCGACAATCTGTGCGCGATCATCAGCACCGAGCGTCCCTGCATCAGTACTTCAAGCGCCGCCTGCACCTTCGCTTCCGCTTCGGAGTCCAGCGAGCTGGTCGGCTCATCGAGAAGCAGGATCGGCGCGTCCTTGTAGATGGCCCGGGCAATGGCGATACGCTGGCGTTCGCCGCCGGACAGCAAGCCGCCCGCCTCGCCCACGCGCGTGTCGTAGCCCTTCGGCAGCCTCGAAATAAAGTCGTGCGCGGCCGCCGCTTTCGCCGCCGCGATCACCTCGTCCTCGACGAGCGGCTTTGTGCCATAGGCAATGTTGGCGCGGATCGTATCGTCGAACAGCACGGGGTCCTGAGTCACGAGCGCGATGGACTCGCGCAGGCTGTCGACCGTCACATGCTTGACATCCTGTCCGTCGATCAGAAGTTCGCCCTTGTTGGGGTCGAAGAAGCGCAGTGCGAGATTGACCAGCGTGCTCTTGCCCGAGCCCGACGGACCGACCAAGGCGACGGTCTTGCCGGGCGGCACGGTCAAGCTCACGCCCTTCAGCACGACGTTGTCTTCATCGTAGGCAAACGTCACGTCGCGGAACTCGATCTCGCCCTGCTTTAGCGTAAGCGGCTTGGCGTCGGGCAGTTCGATGAGCTTCACCTCGCGGTCGACAATGCCGAACACACGGCTGGCGGCCGCGACGCCTTCCTGCAATTGAGTCTGCAGCGTGGCGACGCTTTTCAGCGGGCTATAGATCAGGATCGCCGCAGTCATGAAGCCCATGAAATGGCCGAGCGTGAGATCGCCGCGAATGCCTTGCGTGCCGGCGACGTAAATAGCGATGGCGAAACCGCAGCCAACCAGCAGCTCCATGGCCGGGCTCGACGCAGCCCGCGCGCGGGTGCCTCGCATGGTGAACTCGAGCGTACGGTTGATGGACTTCGCCGCGCGGCCCTCTTCTTGTTCTTCTTGGCGGTAGGCGCGCACCACGCGCATGCCACGCAAGGTCTGGGTCACGAGTGCGGAGAGGTCGCCGGTTTCTTGCAGCGACTTCGTGGTGGACTTGCGCATTCTGCGGCGCTGGCGGGAGAGCATGTATCCGGCGAACGGCATGAAGATCAGGATCAGCACCGAGAAGCGCGGGTCCATGTAGATCATGCTGCCGACGAGGATCACCACTTTGAGCACGTTCTCGCCAAGCGTGACGATGGTCCGGCTCGCCGTAGCGCGGATCAAATTGGCGTCGTTGAGGAAGCCTGAGAGCAGCCGGCCCGAATGGACCGTCTGAATCCAGCCAAGATCGGCCTTGGCCAGCTTGTTGAACATTTGCAGCCTGAGGTCGGCGATGAAGCGGTGGCCGAGATAGGCCACGGTGACATTGGCCACATATTCGGCGATTGCCTTGATCGCGGTGATGATGACGATCGCCGCGGTGATCCAGTAGACCATGTCCGCCTTCTTGGCGATGAACACGTCGTCCGCGGTGCGTTGAATGAGGAAGGGGATGGCGCCCGTGGTCGCGGCCGTGAGCAGCATGGCCACCGTGGCCATGGACAAAAGAAAGACGTGGGGGCGTAAGTGCTCGCTCCAGATGCGCTTGACGATGTCGGTCGTCGTGTAGTGGGCCGAGAGCTCGTCGCCACCTCTCGTGACCGCGTCGACGTTTGTGAATACGTTGCCTTTCAAAGGCTTCCCCGATTCTTCAAGCGGGCCAGCAGCCGTGCCGCCGCTCGCTGGCCCCTTCTAGCACGGAGGCCCGTTCCCCTTTAAGGCGAAAAACCGGGCGCGAGCCCCTAGTCGGCGTCGTGCTCCGGGTCGAAGAGCCGATGCAGGTGGACGATGAAATAGCGCATATGGGCGTCGTCCACGGTGCGCTGGGCGGCGTCCTTCCAAGCATCGTAGGCCCGCGCGTAATTGGGATAAATCCCGACGATATCGAGCTTCTTGAGGTCGGCGAACTCGACTTTGTCGAGCTCCGTCAGTTCCCCCCCGAATACGAGATGGAGCAGTTGCTTACTGCCCGCCTTGTTCTTTGCCTGCGCGGCCATGCTTCCCCTCACTGTCTGATCGCCGGCACCTTGCCGAAAGGCGCTTTAAAGGTCTATGCGGCTTGTGCGCTCAATGAGAAGCGGATGCAGGGCCTTTCCGCTGGCGACGAGGCTCGGAAATTTGGGGTTTTCGCGGTTATAGGGGTGCGGCGTCCCGCGATGGTCGGTGGTGATGCCGCCGGCCTCCTCGATGAGCAAGGCCGCCCCGGCCAGGTCCCACTCGGCCTTGGGCGACAGCGAGATGGTCGCGTCGCCCTTGCCGGCTGCCACCAGCGCCATGCGGTAGGCGACCGAGTTCACCCATTCGGCCTCGACATTCGGCCAGGGCTCTTCCCAGATCTTCTTCCGGAACAGCCCGCCGCTGGCGATCATCTTGGCGCCTTCGAGGCTGGCCTTGTCGCTCACATGGATCGGCGCATCGTTGAGGAAGGCGCCGTGTCCGCGCATGGCATGGAAGAATTCGTCCTTCGCGGGGTTGTAGACCACGCCGAGCACAGGCTCCCCGTCCTCGATGAGCGCGGCGGAAACGGTCCACTCTGGGATGTGGCGCAAGAAGGCACTCGTGCCGTCGATCGGGTCGATCATCCACACCCGCGAATGTTTCAGCCGCTCGCGATCGTCGGGTGATTCCTCCGACAGCCAGCCGTAGGTCTTGCGGCGCGTCGTCAGGTCGAGCTTGAGCGCGGCGTCGACGGCCAGGTCGGCTTCGCTGACCTCCGAGCCGTCAGGCTTCTTGTGAACTTCGAGCTCTTTTGTGAAATAGCTGTTCGCCAGGGCGCCGGCCTTGCGCACGGCGCTCTTCAGAAGTTCGTAATCCTCCTCCAGCGGAGGCATGATTTCAGGTCTTTTTGTCTGTGTCGCTGCGGTCATCGGGCGGAAGGAACACTCTCTAAACCAAGTTGGAAGCTACCGGTTATTAACAACGTCCATTAAGCGTCCGGGAAAGCTTCCGTGGCACATTGGTGTCAATAAAGGCTACCTCAAGGCAGCCAATAAGGAAGCTAACAGCAAGGCGTCACATGGGCCTCGGATGCGAAAAGCACCGGGGCCCTCTTGCTGTCCGGGCCGCCGCGTTCTCGCGTCATCCCTTGCATGTCTCAGACCACTTCCCCAAGACCGTCACATCGGCCTTCTAGGCCCAAGATGCAAGCGCCATATCGAGGGTGATTGCCACAAATATGAGCAGGCCGAAGCCGCGATTTGAGCGGAAGCGGCGCAGGCAGTTCTCCGCATCGTCGATATCGAGTGTCGCGACCTGCCAGGCCAGTTGCGCGCCGGCGAGCCCCATCCCTGCGACAAATACAGGGCCGGCCCCGGCCGCAAGTCCCGACAGGACTATCGCGCTCCAGGCCAGGCCGTAGAAAGCGCTGAGCCAGGTCTGTGTCGACCGGCCGAAGCGGAGCGCCGTCGATTTCATGCCGATGAGCGCGTCGTCTTCGCGATCCTGGTGCGCGTAGATCGTGTCGTAGCCGATGGTCCAGGCGACGGCGCCGACATAAAGAATCACCGGCGCTACGGTGAGCCCGCCAAGCACCGCGGCCCACCCCACCAGCGCCCCCCAGTTGAACGCAAGCCCGAGCACCGCTTGCGGCCAATGGCTGATGCGCTTCACGAACGGGTAGAGCGCCACGATGGGAATAACGCCGAGCCCGAGCAGGATCGAGAAGTGATTGAGGCTGAGCAAGACGCCAAGTCCCACGAGACACAGCGCGACCATAAAGATGGCTGCCGCTGCCACCGAAACCTGCCCGCTGGGCAAGGGGCGTGAGCGCGTGCGCGCCACTTGCGCGTCGATCTTGCGGTCCACGATGTCGTTATAGGTGCACCCGGCGCTCCGCATGGCGATGGCGCCGATGGCAAACAGGAGAAGCAGCCAGGGATCCGGGTAGGGCGCGCCAGCGCTGCGCGCCGCAAGCGCCACAGACCAGAAGCACGGCAGTGCTAGAAGAAAGTAGCCCACGGGCCTATCGGCGCGGGCAAGCCGTAGATACGGAAGCGCCCACGCCGGCGCATGGCGGTCCACCCAGTTCTTGGGTTCCGCGTCGGCGACGCCGCTTGCTTTGCCTTGTGGTGTGGGACGTGGCATGTCTGCCTTCAGCCTACCTCATGCATGCGCCGATCGCCGATCATGCCCTCTAAGCTCCAACGGCTCTTCGTCAAGTCTCCATTGCGCGCCGGCGCCGGGATCGCCCTGGAGTCGCCTCAAGCGCATTATCTGGCGAACGTGCTGCGCTTGAAGGCCGGCGACCAAGTTCTCGTCTTCAACGGCCTGGATGGCGAATGGTGCGCGCGGCTCTCCAACGTTGCGAAGAAGAAAGTGGACTTGCAGGCCGAGCATCAGACACGCCCGCAAGAGGCAGGACCTGACCTGCACTATCTCTTCGCGCCCATCAAGCGCGCGCGGGTCGATTACATGGCCCAGAAGGCGACTGAGATGGGTGCCAGCCTGCTGCAGCCCGTCCTAACGCGCCGCACGGTCGCCGAGCGGGTGAAGGTCGAAAGGCTTCAAGCCAACGCGGTCGAGGCGGCGGAGCAATGCGGCATTCTCCGCGTGCCTGAGGTTCGCGCGCCCAAGAAGCTCGATAAGCTCCTGAAAGATTGGGACGAGGAGCGGCTCCTTATCTTTGCCGACGAGGTGGCGGCTTCGGCCTCGCCGCTCGATGTCCTATCCGCGCAGGAGCAGAAGCCGCTTGCCGTGTTGATCGGGCCGGAAGGCGGCTTCGAGCCGGAGGAGCGTGCCGCGCTTTTGCGCCAACCCTTCGTCATTCCGCTGTCTTTAGGCCCGCGCGTCATGCGGGCCGATACGGCGGCCGTGGCCTGCCTGGCGCTCGTCAATGCCGTCCTGGGCGACTGGCGTTGACATACGTCAAATCACCGGGGCGACCTTGAGGGCTTCTTCACAATGACGGCGCTTGCCGACCTTTAGGGTCGCCGAATCGTCCAGAAGGCACTACTTTGGTCCGCAACCGGATTTCCGAGCGGGAAATCGAAACGCAAGGCGTCGACGTGAGAAGAACTCTTGCCTATCGAAGCTTGGCGTTACCATTCGTGCTGGTGGCGCTGCTTTGCGGCGGCTGCAGCGTCATCGACGGTCCGGTACTCGATCCCAAAGGCCCCATCGCGCTCGCCGAGCGCAACCTTCTCTTCAAAGCCATCGCGATCATGATGATCGTGATCATTCCGGTCTTCTTGATGGCGGCGTTTTTCACGCGGCACTTTCGCGGCACCAATCGCAAAGCGCGCTACACGCCGAATTTCGATTTCTACTGGCCCGCCGAGATCGTCGTTTGGAGCATTCCAGCCGCGATCGTGATCTGGCTCGGCGTCCATCTTTGGGCGAATACCTACAAGCTCGACCCCTATACGGAAATCGATCCGAGCGTGAAGCCGCTACAAGTGCAGGCCATCGCGCAGGATTGGAAATGGCTGTTCGTCTATCCGGAGCACGATATCGCCGTCGTCAACGAATTGGCCATGCCGGTGGGCACGCCGGTCAGCATCACGATTACCTCCGACACGGTCATGAACTCGCTCGTGATCCCGGCGCTTGGCGGCCAAATCTACGCCATGGCGGGCATGCAGACGCGGCTCAATCTTCTCGCGGACGAGACGGGCACGTTCTGGGGGCGCAACGTTCAATATAGCGGCACCGGCTTTGCCAACCAGCAATTCCAAACCCACGCACAGTCGAAAGAGGACTTCGATGCGTGGTTGGAAAAAGCGAAGCAGTCGGGCAAGGCGCTCGATGCGGCAACCTATGAATCGCTTGCGAAACCCAGCGAAAAAGTGCCCGTGACCTATTACTCGGGTGTCGAGCCGAACCTGTTCGACAGCATCATCGCCAAATACGCTCATAACGACGCCATGCTCACGCCGAGCAAGAAGAAACCTGAACCAGCGGAATAAGACCCGTGGACCTTTTCGGCAGACTGACGATCGAGTCACTTCCCTTCTACAGCGCCATTGCGGCTTCGGGTGCCGCGGTGACCGTTCTTGGCGCTCTTGCGGTCGTCGGTGCCATTACCTATTTCGGCGCCTGGCGGATGGTGCTGACCGAGTGGGTCTCGAGTGTCGATCACAAGAAGATCGGCATTATGTACATCATGCTGGCGCTCGTCATGCTCGTGCGCGGCTTCGTCGATGCAGCCATGATGCGCAGCCAGCAGGCAATCGCCTACAACAGCGAAGGCTATCTGCCGCCGGGTCATTTCGATCAGATCTTTTCGTCCCATGGCACGATCATGATCTTCTTCATGGCCATGCCGTTCCTGGCCGGACTAGCAAATCTCATCGTGCCGCAGCAGATCGGTTCGCGGGATGTGGCGTTTCCCTTTATGAACTCGATCAGCCTGTGGCTGACCACGGCGGGGGCGGGGCTTATGCTCCTCTCGCTGGTCGTCGGCAAGTTCTCCACCGCGGGTTGGACGGCCTATCCTCCCTATTCCGGTGTTCAGTTCACGCCTGGTGTTGGCGTCGATTACTGGCTGTGGATGGTGTTCATCGCGGGCTTCGGCTCCACGATGACCGGAATCAATTTCTTGGTGACGATCATCAAATGCCGGGCGCCCGGCATGACCATGTTCCGCCTGCCGCTTTTTACGTGGACCATCTTTGTCACGTCACTTCTGATGATTTTCGCGTTTCCCGCACTCACGGTTGCTTGCGCCACGCTGATTCTCGATCGGAACTTCGACTTCCACTTCTTCACGAACGCCATGGGCGGGAACATGATGAACTACATCAACCTGTTTTGGTTGTGGGGTCATCCTGAGGTCTACATCCTTATCCTGCCGGCCTTCGGTGTGTTCTCCGAAGTCGTTGCCGTGTTCAGCCAGAAGCGTTTGTTCGGTTACGTCTCTCTCGTTTGTGCGACCGTAGCCATCGGGCTTCTGTCTTTCACTGTCTGGCTGCACCACTTCTTCACCATGGGATCGAGCGCCCGGGTCAATTCGTTCTTCGGAACCATGACCACGATCATCTCGGTGCCCACGGGCGTGAAGGTGTTCGACTGGCTGCTGACGATGTATCGCGGCCGCATCATCTTCAAACCGCCAATGCTCTTCACCATTGGCTTTCTGGTGACCTTCGTCATCGG
>DGOS01000089.1 GCA_002390155.1 Hyphomicrobiaceae bacterium UBA4460
CCCACGGCCTTCTCGTTCCCAGGGATGGTGCGGGAGGAAAAGATTACCCAGTCGCCAGGCTTCAGGGAGAGGTTCGGATGCTCGCCTGAGGCAATGCGGGCCAAGGCGGCGCGCGCCTCGCCCTGGCTTCCGGTACAAAGCGCCACGACTTTGTTCCGGGGCAGGCTCTCGAAGGCCGTCTCTTCGTGAAAGTCGAGTTCCGGATCGAGATAGCCGGTGGCTTGCGCGGCCTCGATGACGCGATACATGGCGCGGCCGGCCACGACGAGTTCGCGGCCCGCCGCCCGCGCGGCCCTCGCCACGGATCCAAGCCGGGCGACGTTCGAGGCGAAGGTCGTCACCGCCACGCATTGCGGCGCTTCGGCGATGAGTTTCTCAAGATTAGCGCCGACCTCCGCTTCGGACGGCGACACGCCCTCGCGGATCGCGTTGGTGGAATCGCAGACAAGCGCGTCGAGCCCGTCCCGCCCAATGGCCCGGAGCCGGTCTTCGTCCGTTGGCGGGCTCGTCAACGGGTTCTCGTCGAGCTTCCAGTCGCCGGTATGCAGGACGCGGCCGAGCGGCGTGGTGATGGCAACGGCCGAGGGCTCGGGGATCGAATGCGACATGGCAATCAGTTCGACGTCGAACGGACCGATGTCGCGGTTTGCGCCAAGCGGTACGACCTCCAGCGGCAAGTCGTCGTCATCGGCCCACATTTCGGCGAGCTTCGACTTCAGCATCTCGGCGGTGAACGGCGTGGCGTAGATCGGCGGGCGGCCGAGCAGAGGCCAAAGATCGGGAATGGCGCCGAAGTGATCTTCGTGCGCATGGGTCAGAAGGAGCCCCGCAATGTTGTGGCGTTCCTCTTCGAGAAAGCGAATGTCGGGCATGATCACGTCGATGCCCGGCTCGTATTCGGAACCGAAGGTCACGCCCATGTCGATGACAAGCCACTGATAGCTATCCCGGCGTCCGTAGCCATAGAGATACAGATTCATGCCGATCTCGCCGACGCCGCCTAAGGGCACGAAGACGAGCGCGTCGCGATTGCGGTCGGGTTTTTTGGGACTTGCGTTCAACAGGGGCTATTGGCTCGCGAAGAAGACGTCGCCGGCTGTGATGAGCCGCTCGCCTTCGGCGGTCTTGAGGCGCAGCGCGCCTTCGGGGTCGAGGCCCGCATAAGCGCCTCGCAGTTCCTCATCGTTCAGCCGCACGATAAGCGGTCGCCCGACGGGACCGGCGCGGTCGAGCCAGGCGCGCCTGATGGTGGGAAACGTGGCGCCCTCGCCCCACTGTTGGAGCCATTCATGGGTGGTTTCGGCCAGCGCTTCCAGCGCGTCGCCGGGCGAGACGGTGAGGCCATAAGCGTCGAGACTGATCGCGGGTTGCGGCAGTTTTTCCGGATGGCTCGCCAGATTGATGCCCGTGCCGATGACGACGACCGATCCATTGTTGTTCGGCGTTCCTACATTCTCCAGCAATGTGCCGGCGATCTTCTCTTCCGCAAGAAGCACGTCGTTGGGCCATTTCAGCAGAAGCTCAGAGCGGCCCTCATAGGCGATGAGCTTGGCGATGGTCTCGTAAGCGATGATCCCGGCGACCAGACCAAGCTCGCTCGCGGTCTGGATCGGACAGTTGAGCCGGATGAGCAGGCTGGCGAAGAGATTGCCGAACTGCGATGTCCACTCTCTGCCTATGCGTCCCCGGCCTTTGGACTGACGCGCCGACCACACCCATAACGGGCCGGGCTCGCCCATGTCGGCGCGGCGGCGGGCTTCCGAACTGGTGGAATCCACACTGTCGAGCCGGACCAACCGGTAGCCGGTCGGCATCTTTGGGGACGGAGAAGCGGAACGGGACATTCAGAACAACGATCAGAACAACGATTTGGCCGCCACCCCAGCTGCGGTAACGAGCGGTGCGGGATAGACGAAGTATAACAGGGTCAGGACGCCGCTCGCTCCCAAGACCCCGGCAAGGATTTTCGGCATGGGCTCGAAGCGTTCGGCAGGCTCGTCAAAATACATGATCTTGACGATGCGCAGATAATAATACGCGCCCACCACGCTCAAGAGCACACCGATGACGGCGAGCACATAGAGCCCCGCCTCGATGGCTGCCAAGAACACGTAGAACTTGGCGAAGAAACCCGCCAGTGGCGGAATGCCGGCGAGCGAGAACAGCAGGATCGCCAGCATGAGTGCCATGCCGGGGCTCGTCTGGGAGAGGCCGGAAAGCTGGTCGATCTCCTCCACCATCTTGCCGTCGCGGCGCAGCGCCAGGATGCAGGCGAATGTACCGAGCGTCATGACAAGATAGATGGCGAGATAGATGATCACGCCCTGCACGCCGTCAGCCGTTCCCGCCGCCAGCCCGACAAGCGCAAAGCCCATATGGCCGATCGAGCTATAGGCCATCAGGCGTTTGATGTTGTGCTGGCCGATCGCGGCAAACGCGCCAAGCGCCATGGAAGCGATGGCCAGGAAGATGACGATCTGTTGCCACTGCATGGTGGCCGCGGGGAACGCTGTGATAACCACGCGTACGGTCAGCGCCATGGCGGCGATCTTGGGCGCGGCGGCGAAGAATGCGGTCACTGGCGTCGGTGCGCCTTCGTAGACATCGGGCGTCCACATGTGGAACGGCACGGCCGAAATCTTGAACGCAAAGCCGACCATCAGGAACACCAGCCCAAAGATCAGGCCTAAACTGATATTCGACGGCTGCACGGCGTTGGCGATCTGCGTGAACTCGGTCGAGCCGGTAAACCCGTAGATCAGCGAGGCGCCGTAGAGCAGCATGCCGGACGACAGCGCGCCGAGGACGAAATATTTGAGGCCGGCCTCCGAGGAGCGCGCGGAGTCCCGTTTGAAAGCAGCGACCACGTAGAGCGCCAGGCTCTGCAATTCCAGTCCGACATAGAGCGTGATGAGATCGTTGGCCGAGACCATCATCAGCATGCCGGTCGCGGCGAACAGCAACAGCACCGGGTATTCGAACTTCACGCCGCCATGCTCGAGCCAGTAGTCGCGCGACAGGATGAGCGCGACCCCGGCACCCGTCAGTGTCATCAGGTCCAGCATGCGTGCGTAAGGATCGACGATGAAGGTGCCGTTGAACGCCGTCGCAGTCCCCTCGCCGCGCGCGACGAAGATGCCGGCCAGGACGAGCACACCCAGAGCGAGCCACAAGATGCGCTCGCCATGTTCGGGCTTGGAGAAGACGCCCAGCATGAGCAGCGCCATGGCGCCGATCGCAAGGGTCAGCTCCGGTAGGATTGGCGCGAAGTTGAGCGTCTCGGTCACGGTCTCGGACATCCTCTACGGTCCGGGCGCAAGCGGCGCCTGTTGGGCGGCGGCAAGGCCCGCTTTGAAGTCAGCCATCAACGCTTCGACCGAGACGGCCGAGACGTCGAGGATGGGATTGGGATGGAAGCCAAACCAAATCGTAATGACGAGGAGCGGGACCATCACGGCGACCTCACGCCAGGAAAGATCGGCGATGTTCTTCAGTGCCGGGTTGACGATGGTGCCGAAGATGATGCGGCGATAGAGCCACAGTGCATAGCCGGCCGACAAGATGATGCCGGTTGCCGCAAGCGCCGCGACCCAGGTGTTGACCTGGAAGGCGCCAAGAAGCGTCAGGAACTCGCCGACAAAGCCAGTCGTGCCCGGCAGGCCGACATTGGCCAGCGTGAAGACCATAAAGAACGCGGCGTAAAGCGGCATGCGGTTCACGAGGCCGTTGAACACGGATATCTCGTGCGTGTGCATGCGGTCGTAAACGACGCCGACGCATAAGAAGAGCGCGGCAGAGACGATGCCGTGGGAAAGCATCAGGAAGATGCCGCCTTGAAGCCCCTGCATGGTGAAGGTGAAGAGACCCATGGTGACAAAGCCCATATGGGCGATCGACGAATAGGCGATCAGCTTCTTCATGTCCTCTTGGGCCAGTGCCACCAGTGAGGTGTAGATGATGGCGATGACCGACAGGGCGAAGATCAGCGGCGCGAAATCGGCCGAGGCCAGCGGGAACATCGGGATGGAGAAGCGCAAGAAGCCGTAGCCGCCGAGCTTCAGGAGAATGCCGGCAAGGATCACCGAGCCGGCGGTCGGCGCCTCCACATGCGCGTCCGGTAGCCAGGTGTGTACCGGCCACATGGGCAGCTTCACCGCGAAGGACGCGAGGAAGGCGAACCATAGCCAGGTTTGCATTTCCGGCGGGAAGTCGTAGTTGAGCAGCGCCGGGATGTCGGTCGTGCCCGCTTCCCAGTACATGGCCATGATTGCGAGCAGCATCAGGACGGAGCCAGCGAGCGTATAGAGGAAGAACTTGAAGCTCGCATAGACGCGCCGCTCTCCGCCCCAGATGCCGATGATGAGGAACATCGGGATCAGGCCGCCCTCGAAGAACAGATAGAACATCACGAGGTCGAGCGAGCAGAACACGCCGAGCATCAAGGTCTCGAGCACGAGGAAGGCGATCATGAATTCCTTCACCCGCACTTTGATGGCGCCGAAGCTGGACAGGATGGTCAGCGGCATCAGCAGCGTAGTGAGGATCACGAAGGGCATGGAGATGCCGTCGAGGCCCATGTGGAAGGTGATGGGACCGAGCCAGGGTCTCAGTTCCACGAACTGGAACTGCGCCGTGCCGGGATCGAAGTCGCGCCACAGCAGCAGCGAGATGGCGAAAGTGATGAGCGTCGTCCACAGCGCGATGTAGCGGGCGTTGCGGAAGGCGCTCTCGTCATTGCCGCGCAGCGCAAGGATCAGCAGCGCGCCAAGCAGCGGCAGGAAGGTGACGGTGGAGAGGATCGGCCAGCTGTAACTCATGGGTTAAGCGCCCCTCCGGTGACGATGAAGTAGGTGATGAGGAGCGCGACGCCGATCAGCATGATGAAGGCGTAGTGGTATATGTAGCCGGTCTGCAGCTTGACCACGCGGTTGGTGATGTCGAGCACGCGCGCGGCCACGCCATTGGGGCCGATGCCGTCAATGACGGCGCCGTCACCATACCTCCAGAGGAAGTTCCCAATCCACTTGGAGGGCCGCACGAAGATGCGGTCGTACAGCGCATCGAAGTACCAGGCGTGCAGGAAGAACTTGTTGATCGCCGGGAAGCGCTTGAGCAGTCCGAACGGATAGAGCGGCCGCCACATATAGAAGTACCAAGCGATCAGGAAGCCGAGCGTCATGGCGATCGTCGGCGACAGTGTCAGCCAGAACGGAGCGACGTGATGGGCATCTTGCAGCACGATCGAGTCGCGCCAGAAGGCGACGTGGTCGGGGCCGATGAACAAATGCCGAAAAGCCAGACCGGCGAACAGCGCGCCGGCGGCGAGGATCGCCATCGGCACCGCCATGGTCCAGGGCGGATCGTGAACGTGTGCGGCCATCGCCTTGCCGCCGCGGAAATTGCCTTCGAAGGTGAAGAACATCAGCCGCCAGGTGTAGAGCGCGGTGAGGAAGGCTGCGATCAGCGTCATCCAATAGGTGTATTGGCCGACCAGCGTGTGATCGAACCAGGTGGTCTCGATGATGAAGTCCTTGGAGACGAAGCCGGCCGTCAGCGGGAAAGCAGTGAGCGCCAGCGAGCCGAACAGCATCATGGCAAAAGTAAAGGGCATCATCTTCCGCAAGCCCCCCATGCGGCGCATGTCGCGATTGTCCGCCATGGCATGGGTCACGGCGCCGGCGCATAAGAACAGGCACGCCTTGAAGCAGCCATGGGTGAACAGGTGGAACATGCCGGCGTCGAAGGCCCCGACCCCTTCTGCGGCGAACATGTAGCCGAGCTGCGAGCAGGTCGAGTACGCGATGACGCGCTTGATATCGGTCTGCACCACGGCGGCAGTGGCGGCAAAGAAGGCGCTTGTCGCGCCGATGATGGCGACGAAGGCGAGTGCGTACGGTGCCAGCTCGAAGAGCGGCGACATGCGCGCCACCATGAACACGCCGGCCGTGACCATTGTGGCCGCATGGATCAGCGCGGAGACCGGCGTCGGGCCTTCCATGGCGTCCGGCAACCAGGTGTGCAGCAGGAATTGCGCCGACTTGCCCATGGCGCCCATGAACAGAAGGAAGCAGATCAGCTCCAGCACCGGGACTTCCCAGGACAGGAACGTCATGGTCTTGCCGACTTGGTCAGGCGCGGCGGCGAAGATCGTGTCGTATTGCACAGCACCGAAGGTGATGAACACGGCGAAGATGCCGAGCGCGAAGCCCCAATCGCCGATGCGGTTGACGATAAACGCCTTGATGGCGGCGGCATTCGGTCCGGGCTTGCGGTACCAGAAGCCGATGAGCAGATAAGACGCGAGGCCAACGCCCTCCCAGCCGAAGAACAGCTGGACGAGATCGTCGGAGGTCACCAGCGCCAGCATGGCGAAGGTGAACATGGAGAGATAGGCGAAGAACCGCTCCTTGTGCGGGTCCTCGTCCATGTAGCCGACAGAATAGAGGTGCACCACGGAGGACACAGTGTTGACCACAACGAGCATCACGGCAGTCAGCGTGTCGACGCGGATCGACCAATAGGTCTTGAAGTCACCGGACTGCATCCAGCCGAGCAGCGTGATGCGGACGTCGTTGCCTTCGATGGCGACTTGATAGAAAGCGATCCACGACAAGAACGCGGTGACGAACATCAGCGAGATGGTCACGACCTCGCAGGCGCGCGCGCCGACGACCCGGCCAAAGAGACCGGCGAACAGCGCCCCGATCAGGGGCAGGAAGAGGATCGCGTGATACATCACGTCTTGCCGTCAGCCTTTCAGGAGATCGATTTCGGCGACGTCGATCGTGCCGCGATTACGGAAGTAGACGACGACGATCGCGAGCCCGATGGCCGCCTCCGCCGCCGCGACGGTCAATACGATCAGCGCAAAGACCTGGCCGACCAGATCGGCTTGGAAGGAGGAGAACGCCACGAGATTGATATTGACCGCGAGCAGCATGAGCTCGATCGACATCAAGATGACGATGACGTTCTTGCGGTTGAGGAAAATGCCGAAGACGCCAATGGTGAACAGCACGGCAGCCACGGTGAGGTAGTGGGACAGACCGATGGTCATTTGAGGCCCCTCCCCGATTCCACCTCGACCACTTCAATGGCGGTCTCAGGCGTGCGCGCCACTTGCGCGGAGATGGACTGACGACGCACATCGCGCTTGTGATGTAGCGTGAGAACGATGGCGCCGATCATGGCGACGAGGAGAATGAGGCCGGCTGCCTCGAAGAGATAGACGTATTGAGTATAGAGCACGTTGCCCAAGGCTTTCGTATTGCTCACCTCGGCCACGGGAGGCGTCGGGGCATTGTGCACGAGATCGGGTGCGGTGACCCATGTGCCAACCACGAAGACAAGCTCGACCAGCAGTAGCAGCCCGACCACGGCGCCGACGGGCAGATATTTGATGAAGCCCGCGCGCAGCTCGGCGAAGTCAATATCGAGCATCATCACCACGAACAGGAACAGCACCATGACCGCGCCGACATAGACAACGACCAGGATCATGGCGAGGAACTCCGCGCCAAGCAGCACGAACAGTCCCGCCGCATTGAAGAAAGCAAGAATGAGGAACAGCACCGCGTGCACGGGGTTCTTCGACGCAACAACCATGAAGGCGGCGCCGATGCACATAATGGAGAAGAGATAGAAGAACAGCGCGGACAGCATCATGCAGCCTTCTTCGTCACGCAGTTCTTGTTTGTCCCAAAATCCCCCACGTCACCCCTCATCGATACGGCGAGTCCAGCGCGATGTTCTTGGCGATCTCACTCTCCCAGCGATCGCCGTTCGCTAGCAGCCGTTCCTTGTCGTAGTACAACTCCTCCCGCGTCTCGGTCCCGAACTCGAAATTCGGTCCCTCGACAATGGCTTCGACCGGGCATGCCTCCTGGCAGAAACCGCAATAGATGCATTTCACCATGTCGATGTCATAGCGGGTGGTGCGGCGCGTGCCGTCGTTGCGCCGCGGCCCCGCTTCGATGGTGATGGCCTGCGCCGGGCAAATCGCCTCGCACAGCTTGCAGGCAATGCAGCGCTCCTCGCCGTTCGGATAGCGGCGAAGCGCATGCTCCCCGCGAAATCTTGGACTTAAGGGCCCTTTTTCGAAGGGGTAGTTCAAGGTCGCCTTCGGCGCCACGAAGTATTTCATGGCGAGCCAGAAGGCGGACACGAACTCCACCAGGAGAAGAGATTTTGCAGCTTGGGCAAATCGGCTCACGCGCTCACTCCTCTAAAATCCATGTTCCCAAAGGCGCAACACCGCGGCGACAATGACCACGGCGGCGAGAGACAAAGGCAGAAATACCTTCCAGCCGAGCCGCATCAGTTGATCGTAGCGATAGCGCGGCACCATGGCTTTCACCATGGAGACAAGGAAGAACAAGAAGAAGAGCTTCAGGAGGAACCATATCACGCCGGGTATCCAGGTGAAGGGCACCACGTCGAAGGGCGGCAGCCAGCCGCCGAAGAAGAGGACGACTCCAAGCCCGCACAGCAGAAGAATCGCGACGTACTCGCCCAGCATGAAGAGCATGTAGGGCGTGGACGAATACTCGACCATGAAACCGGCCACGAGTTCCGATTCCGCCTCGAGCAGATCGAAGGGCGGTCGGTTGGTCTCCGCGAGACAGGAGATAAAGTAGATGACGAACATCGGGAACAGTGGCAGCCAGTACCAGCCGAACAGGCCAAGCCCCCGGTCTTGCGCTTGGACGATCTCCGTCAGGTTCAGCGATCCGGCGCAAAGCAGTGCGGTGATTATGACGAAGCCGATGGAGACTTCGTAGGAGACCATCTGCGCGGCCGAGCGGAGCGCGGCAAGAAAGGCGTATTTCGAGTTGGACGCCCAGCCGGCCATGATCACGCCGTACACTTGCAGGCTGGAGATGGCGAAGATGTAGAGCACGCCGACATTGATGTCGGAAACGGCCCAGCCCTCGTCCACCGGCATGACCGCCCAGGCGGAAATGGCGAGGCCTGCGGTGATGATCGGCGCCAGCAGGAAGATGCCCTTGTTGGAGCCCGCCGGGATGATGACCTCTTTGAAAACGAACTTCAGAAGGTCGGCGAAGGACTGCCAGAGGCCGAACGGTCCCACCACGTTTGGTCCGCGCCGCATCTGCACGGCGGCCCAGACCTTGCGGTCGGCGTAAAGCACGAAGGCGACGACGATCAGCAGGATCACGATCATCGCCACGCTGTGCACAATCGTCAGCGCGGTCGGCAAACCGTATTCGGTCCAGAACTCAGCCATCGGTGCCGGTCGCTTTCTCCGGGCCGCCCGCGTGCATGGCGCTGAGGTTCGCCATGATGGCGGAGGCACGGGCCACCGGATTGGACAGGTAATAGTCGCCGACGACGAGGCCGAAGCGGGTCCGCGTCATCTTTGCCGCCGAGCTTGCGAGCTTGTCGAGAGCGGACGTGTCGGCCGGCTCCACAGAATCCAGATGCGCGAGCGTCGGTGCGGCCTCGTACATCTTCGCGCGGAGCTCCTCCAGGCTGCCGAAGGCAAGCGTCTGCCCCAGAGCCCCGGACAATGCATGCAGAATCGTCCAATCCTCGCGGGCCTCGCCAGGCGGGAAGATGGCACGCGCGGTCATTTGCGCGCGGCCTTCCGTGTTCACATAGGTGCCTTCCTTCTCGGTATAGGCGGCGCACGGCAGGATCACGTCGGCGCGGTGTGCGCCGCGATCGCCATGACTGCCCTGATAGATGACGAAGGCATCGCCGAGGCGTTCCATGTCGATCTCGTCGGCACCGAGCAGATAAACGACGTCGAGTTTGCCTTTGCCGGCCGCATCGAGCATCGCATCCACGTCGAGACCGCCCTTCCCCGGGACCAGCCCAAGATCGAGACCGCCAACGCGGGCGGCGGCGGTGTGCAGCACGTTGAAACCGTTCCAGCCGGACGCGATCGCGCCGACTTTCTTCGCCGCCCGAACGGCGAGCGCCAGCACGGCAGCCCCGTCGGCACGCGTCAGCGCGGCTTGGCCAATGACGATCAGCGGCTTCTCGGCGTTCTGAAGCGTCTTGGCGAAAGCATGCGAGCCGTCGGCAATCTTGGCGAGCGTCTCCGGCCCTGCGCCGAGGTAATCGTAGTCATAGGTGAGATCGACTTCCGTCCCGATCAGGGCGACGGGGAGGCCTTCTTCGAGGCGCGTCCAACGCTTGCGGATGCGCGCATTGAGGACCGGCGCCTCCACGCGCGGGTCCGTGCCGATGAACAGTACGGCGTCGGCGTCTTCGACGCCCCCGATCGTGGTGTTGAAGAGATAGCTGGCGCGGCCCGACGCCGGATCGAGCTTGGTGCCGTCCTGGCGGCAATCGATGTTCGGTGAGCCCAGCGCTTCGGTAAGCTGCTTGAGGGCGAACATGTCTTCGGCCGCGGCGAGGTCTCCGGCGATGGCGCCGAACTTCGCGCCGTCGAGGCCCTTAAGCTTTTTGGCGATCGCGGCAAAGGCGTCGTCCCAGCTGCACGGGACGAGCTTGCCCTTCTTGCGGACATAGGGCCGGTCGAGGCGTTGGGTACGCAAGCCGTCCCACACATGCCGCGCCTTGTCGGAGATCCACTCCTCGTTCACCTCGTCGTTGATGCGCGGCAGGATGCGTAAGACCTCGCGGCCGCGTGCATCGACACGGATGGACGAGCCGAGCGCATCCATGACGTCGATGGAGGGTGTCTTGGAGAGTTCCCAGGGGCGCGCTTGGAATGCGTAAGGTTTCGACGTCAGTGCGCCGACAGGACAAAGATCGACGACATTGCCCGACAGGTTCGAGTGCATGCCGTGCTCAAGATAGGTGGAGATCTCCGTGTCCTCGCCACGGCCGATGGCGCCCAATTCCTGGACGCCGGCGACTTCGGTCATGAAGCGGACACAGCGCGTGCAGTGGATGCAACGCGTCATGCAGGTGTCGATGAGCGGGCCGAGATATTTGTCTTCGACGGCGCGCTTGTTGTCGTGAAAGCGGCCGGCGTCGAAGCCGAACGCCATGGTTTGATCTTGCAGGTCGCATTCGCCGCCCTGATCGCAGATCGGACAATCGAGCGGGTGATTGATCAGCAGGAATTCGAGCGTGCCTTCCTGCGCCTTCTTGGTCGTCTCCGAGTGCGTCAGGATGGTTGGCGGCGTGCCGTCGCGTCCGGGGCGCAGATCGTTCACCGACATGGCGCAGGAGGCCACGGGCTTTGGCATGCCGATCACTTCGACGAGGCACATGCGGCAATTGCCGGCGATGGACAGGCGCTCGTGGTAACAGAAGCGCGGGATCTCAACGCCGGCGAGCTCACACGCCTGGATCAGCGTGATGCCGTCCGGGACGTCGTGCTCTTTGTCGTTGATGATCAGCTTCGGCATGCTTGCCCCTACTCCGCGGCCACTGGAACGGACGGTTTTGTCGCTGCCGCGTCGATGCGTTCTTCGATGACGTGACGGAAATGCCGGATCAGGCCTTGCACCGGCCAGGCGGCGGCGTCACCCAGCGCGCAGATCGTGTGGCCTTCGACTTGATGGCTCACGTCGAGCAGCATCTCGATCTCACCCTTCCGTGCATTGCCGTCGGCCATGCGCTCCAGCACGCGCCACATCCAGCCCGTGCCTTCGCGGCAGGGCGTGCACTGGCCGCAAGACTCGTGCTTGTAGAAATAGGCGATGCGCGCGATTGCCCGGATGATGTCGGTCGACTTGTCCATGACGATGACACCGGCGGTGCCAAGTGCGGTATCGACGGCTTTGAGACTGTCGTAGTCCATCAGCACGGTGTCGCAGAGGCTGGCGGGAAGGCACGGCACCGACGAGCCGCCCGGGATGACCGCCAGGAGATTGTCCCAGCCGCCGCGTACCCCGCCCGCGTAAGTGTCGATCAGCTCGCGCAAGGGAATGCCCATCTCTTCTTCGACGGTGCAGGGCTTATTCACGTGGCCGGAGATGCAATAGAGCTTGGTGCCGGTGTTACCGGGACGGCCGAGGGCCGCGTACCAGGTGGCACCACGGCGCATGATGTCCGGCACCGAGGCGAGGGTCTCCACGTTGTTGACCGTGGTCGGTGCGCCCCACACGCCGCAATTGGCAGGAAATGGCGGCTTTAGGCGCGGCTGACCCTTCTTGCCTTCGAGGCTTTCCAGGAGCGCTGTTTCCTCGCCGCAGATATAGGCCCCGGCCCCGTGATGGACGAAAATTTCGAAGTCCCAGCCATTGACGTTGTTCTTGCCGACGAGCTTGGCGGCGTAGGCTTCGTCGATGGCCGCTTGCATAATCTCGCGTTCGGCGATGAACTCGCCGCGAATATAGACGTAAGCGGTATGCGCGCGCATGGCGAAGGCGGCGAGCAGCGCGCCCTCGATGAGAAGATGCGGGTCGTGGCGAATGATCTCCCGGTCCTTGCAGGTGCCGGGCTCCGATTCATCGGCGTTGACGGCGAGGTAGCTCGGGCGGCTGTCGTTCTTGGGCATGAACGACCATTTGAGACCTGTCGGGAATCCGGCACCGCCCCGGCCGCGCAAGCCGGATGCCTTCACCTCATCGATCACGCCGTCATGGCCCCTGGCGATGAAGCTCTTGGTGCCGTCCCAGGCGCCACGCGCCCGCGCCGCCGGCAGCCGCCAACTGTGCAGGCCATAGAGGTTGGTGAAGATGCGATCCTTGTCCGGGAGCATCAGCGCGACCTCGCCTTGGCTGTCTCGTCGGACGTACCCGCATAACCCGGCTCGGGGCCAGACTTGTCCTTAGCGTAGAGCGCAGGATCGGTGAGCGTGTTGGGGCCGCCTTCAGGGGCTGCGGCCTGGCGGCCGTCTTGTGGGCCGGGCTCAACGTTTTCCCCTTTGCGGAGTTTGCCGAGCAGCGCCTCGAAACTCTCCGGCGTCAGGTCCTCGTAATAGTACTTGTTGATCTGCGCCATGGGCGCGTTCACGCAGGCGCCAAGACATTCGACCTCGGTCCAGGAGAACATGCCGTCGTCGCTGACAGTGTCCTTCGGACCGATGTGTTTGCGGCAGACGTCCTTGATGTCCTCCGCGCCGCTGAGCATGCAAGGCGTCGTGCCGCACACTTGCACGTAGTAGCGGCCGACCGGCGCCAGATTGTACATCGTGTAGAAGGTGACGATCTCGTAGACCCGGATATAGGGCATACCGAGCATGTCGGCGACGTAGCGCAGTGCAGGCTCGGAGATCCAGCCGTCGTTCTGCTCCTGGGCGCGCCATAGCAGCGACAGCACGGCCGAGGCCTGGCGGCCTTCCGGGTATTTGGCGATCTCAGCCTTGGCCCATTTCAGGTTCTCGGGCGTGAAGGCGAAGCCCTCAGGCTGATCGGCGGCGAGGCGTCGGACGCTCATCTCAATCTTCTTGTGCGATCGGCGCCGGGTCGTGCCCAGACAAGCGCAAATCGCTGTGAACTGACTTCCGTAAGGCCTTCAAGAGTCTTGCCGACCGGGAACGATTTCGCAATGCACAAATCGTCATCGGTCGATTTCCCCAAAGACAACATCGATCGACCCCAGCACTGCCGACACATCCGCCAGCATGTGCCCGCGGCAGAGGAAATCGAGCGCCGCGAGATGGGGATAGCTCGGCGGCCTGATCTTGCAGCGGTAAGGCCGGTTCGACCCGTCGGCGACTAGATAGACGCCGAATTCGCCCTTGGGCGCTTCGACGGCGGCGTAGGCCTCGCCTTTCGGGACGTGGTAGCCCTCGGTGTACAGCTTGAAGTGGTGGATGAGGGATTCCATGGAGCCCTTCATCTTGGCGCGGTGCGGCGGCACCATCTTGTGGTTGTCGACGGTGACGGGGCCCGGCGTCGTCGTCAGCATCTCGCAACATTGCTTCATGATGCGGATGGCCTGGCGCATCTCTTCCATGCGGAGCAGATAACGGTCGTAGCAGTCGCCGTTCTTGCCGATGGGAATGTCGAACTCGAGTTCTTCGTAGCACTCGTAAGGCTGGCTCTTGCGCAAGTCCCACGCCGCGCCCGTGGAGCGGACCATCACGCCCGAAAAGCCATAGGCCCAAGCGTCCTTCTCGCTGAACACGCCGATATCCACATTGCGCTGCTTGAAGATGCGGTTATGGGTCAGCAGTCCTTCGATGTCGTCGCAGACTTTAAGAAAGGGATCGCAGAAGGCGTAGATGTCGTCGACCAAGGCCGGCGGCAGATCCTGGTGCACGCCGCCGGGGCGGACATAGGCCGCATGCATGCGGCTGCCACTGGCCCGCTCGTAGAACACCATTAGCTTCTCGCGCTCCTCGAAGCCCCAGAGCGGCGGCGTCAGCGCGCCGACATCCAAGGCTTGCGTGGTGATGTTCAGAAGATGCGACAACAAGCGACCGATTTCGGAGTAGAGCACGCGGATCAGCTGGGCACGCTTGGGGACACTCAGTCCCAACAGCTTCTCCACGGTGAGCGCGAAGGCATGCTCCTGGTTCATCGGCGCGACGTAATCGAGCCGGTCGAAATACGGAACGGCTTGGAGATAGGTCTTGTGCTCGATCAGCTTCTCGGTGCCGCGGTGCAGCAGCCCGATATGCGGATCGACGCGCTCGACAACCTCGCCGTCCAGTTCGAGCACGAGGCGCAGCACGCCATGTGCCGCAGGATGCTGCGGCCCGAAATTGATGGTGAAGGTACGGTCGTCCCCTTCCCGCTTGCCGCTGTCCACGACGTCTTTGGTGTCGGTCTCGGCCATCGGCTTTAGCTGTCCCCCTTCGGCTCTTCGGCAGGGCCCGCCTTCTCGTCACCAGGGATCGCCGTGTCCATGGCTTCCCAAGGGCTCAGATAGTCGAAATTGCGGAACTCCTGCATGAGCTTCACGGGCTCATAGACAACGCGCTTGAGTTCGTCGTCGTAGCGCAACTCGACGAAGCCGGTGAGCGGGAAGTCTTTACGCAAGGGATGACCTTGAAAACCGTAATCGGTGAGCAGCCGGCGCAGGTCCGGGTGGCCTTCGAACTCAATGCCGTAAAGGTCGTACGCCTCGCGCTCGAACCAGTTGGCCCCGGGGAACAGATCGACAATGCTCGGGACTGGCGTGTCGGCGCTTGCCGGCACACGGACACGGACGCGGTGATTAAGCCAGGGGCTCAAGAAGTGATAGACGACATCGAAACGCTCATCGCGGTCGGGATAGTCCACGCCGCAAATATCGATGATCGATGCGAAGCGGCAGCGCTCGTCGTCGCGCAAGAACGTGATGACGTCACGCACGCTGTCGCGCTTCACCTCAATGGTGAGTTCGCCGAGTGCCACGTCGAACCGCACGAGTTTCGGCCCGAGCTTTCCGGAGAGGTAAGCGCCCAGCTTATTGAGTGCGTCGTCCATCAAATACCCAGGATCAGAGTGGACTGGAGGTCAGCGTTCGATCGTACCTGTCCGCCTGATCTTCTTCTGTAGGAGTAGTACGCCATAGACGAGCGCTTCGGCCGTTGGAGGACACCCAGGAACGTAGATGTCCACAGGTACGATGCGATCGCAGCCGCGCACCACAGAGTAGGAGTAGTGATAGTAGCCCCCGCCATTGGCGCAGGAGCCCATAGAGATAACGTAGCGGGGCTCGGGCATCTGGTCGTAGACCTTGCGCAGAGCGGGCGCCATTTTGTTGCAGAGCGTGCCGGCGACGATCATCACGTCGGACTGACGCGGACTGGCGCGCGGTGCGAAGCCGAACCTCTCCAGATCGTAGCGGGGCATCGACGCCTGCATCATTTCAACGGCGCAGCACGCGAGGCCGAACGTCATCCACATGAGGGACCCGGTGCGCGACCAGTTGATGAGGTCGTCGGCGGTGGTGAGTAGAAAGCCCTTGTCGGCGAGTTCGTCGGAGAAGGTGCCGAATGTAGTGGCGCCGGCTGTGATCTGGCCGCCGCCCTTCCCTTCCGTCTCGAACCTGACTTCAGGCATCAATCCCATTCGAGCGCGCCTTTCCGCCACTCATAAATGAAGCCGATCGTGAGCACGCCGAGGAACACGATCATCGACCAGAACCCGAGCGCGCCAATGTCTCCGAAGGCGACGGCCCAGGGGAACAGAAATGCGACTTCCAAGTCGAAGATAATGAAAAGCAGCGACACGAGATAGAAGCGCACGTCGAATTTCATCCGCGCGTCATCAAACGCGTCGAAGCCGCATTCATAGGCCGAGACTTTCTCGGGATCCGGATTGCGTACGGCGATGACGAAGGGCACGACCAGCAGGATGGTGCTGATGACGAATGCGATGCCGATAAAGATGACGAGGGGAAGGTAATCTTGAAGCAGCTGGCCCATGGCTCTTCCGAAGCCTTCTTTTGCATTCACGGGGCCAATATGGCGGGAGTGACGGGACTCGAA
>DGOS01000028.1:0-4786 GCA_002390155.1 Hyphomicrobiaceae bacterium UBA4460
AGTCTGAGGACGTACTGGCGACGGTGCGGGTCGTTGCGGCGCTTGGCGCGATCGTGTCCCAGAAGGATGGAGTCGTCGAAGTGCTCGGCCAGGGCGTGGGCGGGTTGCGGGCGCCGGAAGGCCCGCTCGACTTCGGCAATTCGGGGACGTCGGCCCGGCTCATGCTAGGCGTTGTCGCCGGGCACGACATGTGCGCCTCGTTCACCGGCGATGCCTCGTTAAGCCGCCGCCCCATGGGCCGCGTGCTCGAGCCGCTTACCGCGATGGGACTTAGCGTGGAGGGAGAAGGCGACACCCTGCCGCTCACCGTGCGCGGCACGGCGGACCTCATTCCCATTGAGTATGTGTTGCCCGTGCCGTCGGCGCAGGTGAAGTCGTCGGTTCTTCTGGCGGGGCTCCATGCGCCGGGACGAACGACGGTGATCGAACCGCTTTCCACGCGCGATCACACCGAGCGCATGCTTGCCTATTTCGGCGCCGAGCTCGACATCGAGGAGCTGGACGACGGCGCACGCGCCATCACCCTCTGCGGCGATGCCGAACTTCGCGGTGCGGCGCTAATCGTGCCCGGTGACCCGAGCTCCGCTGCTTTTCTCGTCGCCGCCGCACTCATTTGTCCGGACTCCGAGATCGTGGTCGAGAATGTTCTGCTGAACCCGACGCGCACCGGCTTCTTCGAGACCTTGCAAGAGATGGGCGCGGAGATTGAGGTGTTGGACCCGCGCCAAGAAGGCGGCGAGCCGGTCGGGGATCTGCGGGTGAAGACGAGCGCCTTGAAGGGCGTCCGGGTGCCGCCTGAGCGCGCGCCGTCCATGATCGACGAATATCCCGTCCTGGCGGCGGTCGCCGCGTTCTCCGATGGTGAGACCCGCATGGAAGGGCTGGCTGAACTCAAGGTGAAGGAAAGCGATCGCCTTGCGGCGACAGCCGAAGGGCTCGCCGCGTGCGGCGTGGACGTGGAGGTCGATGACGATGTGCTGATCGTCCGGGGCGCGCGCACCGTGAAGGGCGGCGCTGAGGTCGCCACCCACTTGGATCATCGCATCGCCATGGCCTTCCTCACGCTCGGGCTCGGGGCGGAGGAGCCGGTCACGGCCGACGACGGGAGCATGATCGCCACGAGCTTCCCGGGCTTTGCGGCCCTGATGAGCGGGCTTGGAGCGCGGATCGCATGATCATCGCCATCGACGGACCTGCGGCCTCAGGCAAGGGAACGGTCGCCAAGCGCATCGCGGCGCATTATGGCCTGCCGCATCTCGATACGGGTGCTCTGTACCGCGCGGTGGCGCGCGATACCGTGGCGCGAGGCGACGATTTGACCGATCCGGCGGTCGCTGCCGCTGCCGCGGGGCATCTCGACGTGGACACTCTTGACGACCCGGCCTTGCGGACGGCGGGCGTCGGAGAGGCGGCTTCCATCGTTGCGCGGCACGGCGAAGTCCGCGCCGTGCTCCTTGAATATCAGCGGAGATTCGCCAAAAACCCGGCTGGAGCGGTGATCGACGGCCGGGACATCGGCACCGTGATCTGCCCGGATGCGGACGTAAAGCTGTTCGTGACGGCCAGCTCCGAGGAGCGGGCACACCGCCGATATTTGGAGCTCCGGGAGAGCGGGATCCGGATCTCGGAGGACGAGGTTCTCGCCGATATTCGCAATCGCGATGCGCGGGACCGGACCCGAGAGGCCTCCCCCTTACGGCAGGCCGAAGACGCAGCCTTGCTCGACACCACAAATTTGGATATAGACGCCGCGTTCAGGGCAGCTATCGATCTGATCGAGGCTGCGATGGGCCAGGCAGGGCAAGCCGGTTGAGGCTGTGCCCATTTCGTGCTGGACCATCACATTTGAACAGCATTACCGCGGTGAAATCGAGCGGACTGGCGGGCGGCCAGGATGGGCCTGCCGCACCTGTTTCCGCAAGGACTTCGCCGCATGGATCAACCCCAAGCCTCGGGTTCAAGCCGCCGAGAGCGTATTTGAACTTGGACGCCGAGTAGGAGCCTAGATGACCGAGCCGCAGGCGATTAGCCAACCCAGCCACGACGAGTTCGCAGCCCTCCTTGAGGAATCTCTGTCTGGCACCGCGCTTCAGGAAGGCAGTGTTGTCAAAGGCACAGTCGTCAGCATTGAGAAGGACGTTGCCGTCATCGATGTCGGTCTGAAGACCGAGGGCCGCGTTCCCCTGAAAGAATTTGGTGTCCCTGGGCTCGCCACCGATCTGGGCGTGGGCGACGAGGTCGATGTCTATCTCGAGCGTGTGGAAAATGCCGCCGGCGAGGCCGTGCTGTCGCGCGAAAAAGCCCGCCGCGAGGAAAGCTGGACCCGGCTCGAAGAGAAGCATAAGGCCAACGAGAAGGTCGAAGGCGTGATCTTCAACCGCGTGAAGGGTGGCTTCACCGTCGATCTCGACGGCGCAGTGGCCTTCCTACCAGGCAGTCAGGTCGACATTCGACCGATCCGCGACGTCACGCCGCTCATGAACACACCGCAGCCCTTCCAGATCCTGAAGATGGATCGCCGGCGCGGCAACATCGTCGTCTCCCGCCGCTCGGTCCTGGAAGAGAGCCGCGCCGAGAAGCGCAGCGAGATCGTCGCGCGCCTCGAAGAGGGCCAAGTCATCGAAGGCGTGGTCAAGAACATCACCGATTACGGCGCCTTTATCGATCTGGGCGGCATCGACGGTCTGCTGCATGTCACCGACATGGCGTGGCGGCGCGTGAACCATCCGAGCGAAATCGTGAATGTCGGCGATTCCGTGAAGGTGCAGATCATCCGCATCAATACGGAGACCCAGCGCATCAGCCTCGGCATCAAGCAGCTTGAGTCCGATCCGTGGGAAGGCATCGCTGCCAAGTACCCGGTCGACTCGCGCTTCAAGGGCACCGTCACCAACATCACCGACTACGGCGCCTTCGTGGAGCTGGAGCCCGGCGTTGAGGGTCTGATCCACGTTTCGGAGATGAGCTGGACGAAGAAGAATATTCACCCCGGCAAGATCATTTCCACGAGCCAAGAGGTCGAGGTGCAAGTGCTTGAGGTCGATCCCGACAAGCGNNCGCATTTCCTTGGGCCTGAAGCAGACCCAGGAAAATCCGTGGATCGCCTTTGCCGGCGGCCACAAAGCCGGAGCTGAGATCGAAGGTCAGGTTCGCAACATCACCGAGTTCGGCCTGTTCGTCGGCCTAGAGGGCGGCATCGACGGCATGGTGCACCTGTCGGATCTCGATTGGTCCAAGTCTGGGGAGGAAGCCCTCAAAGATTACAAGAAGGGCGACACGGTGAAGGCCGTGGTGCTGGAGGCAGACGCCGAAAAGGAGCGCATCAGCCTTGGCATCAAGCAGCTCACGCCCGATCCGTTCGAGGGCGAAGCGGCCTCCGGTAAGCTCAAGAAAGGCGTGCGCGTCACTTGCGAGGTCACCGCCGTCAAGGACAACGGCATCGAGGCCAAGCTCATCGACCAGGACCTCACCACCTTCATTCGCCGTTCCGATTTGTCGCGGGACCGGTCCGAGCAGCGCCCCGACCGTTTCGGCGTCGGCGAGAAGTTCGACGCTGTGGTCACGCAAGTCGATCCCAAGACACGCAAGCTCACTGCGTCCATCAAGGCGCTCGAGATCGCCGAAGAGAAGGAGGCCGTCGCCCAGTACGGCTCGACGGATTCCGGTGCGTCTCTCGGCGACATTCTCGGCGCGGCCCTGAACCAGGCAAGCGGCGACGTCGAAGAGGAGCCTGCCGAAAAGCCCAAGCCCAAGCGCAAGACCGCGGCCAAGGCCAAGGCAGACGACGAAGCGGCGGAGGCCGAGGCGTCGTCCGAAGAGGAGCCTGCCGAAAAGCCGAAGCGCAAGCGTGCCGCCAAGGCCAAGACAGACGACGAAGCAGCGGATGCCAAGGCATCGTCCGAAGAGTAGGCGAGGTCGTGACCCGGAGGGTCTGAGCAAGCCATGGTTCTCGACGCCGAAAGAGTGATCGAGCACCGCCGCCTCAAGCGGCGGGTCACCGCCTGGCGCGTTGCCGCGGTGGTGCTGGGCCTATTGGCCTTGGGCGTGATCATATTTTCCGACAAGCAGATGGCGGGGTCCGCCGGCATTCTTCCCCACATCGCGCGCATCAACGTGAGCGGCGTCATCACCGACGACCGCAAGATGCTCCAGCTGATCGATCGGGTGGCGAAGGCCAACCAGGTCCGCGCGGTGATCCTCGACATCAACAGCCCCGGCGGCACCACCACGGGCGGGGAGGCGATGTACGATGCCATTCGCCGCCTTACCGAGAAGAAGCCCGTCGTTGCGACGTGCGGGACGCTCGCCACATCCGCCGCCTATATCGTGGCGCTCGCCACGGATCGCATCTTTGTCTACGGGAACACCATCACCGGGTCCGTCGGCGTCATCTTCCAGTGGGCTAACGTCACCGAGCTGCTCAAGACGGTCGGTATCGAGGTCGAGGAGGTCAAGAGTGGTCCCTTGAAGGCGGTGCCGAGCCCGTTCGAGCCCACGGATGAACGCGCTCGCGAGATGACGGCCGAGATGGTCGAGGACGCCAAAGTGTGGTTCGTCGATCTGGTGAAGGAGCGCCGCAAGATCTCGCCGGGATCGGTTCCGGGTCTCACCGAGGGGCGCATCTATTCCGGCCGCCAGGCTGTGAATTTGAAGCTTGTCGACCAGATCGGCGGGGAGCGCGCGGCCCTCGCCTGGTTGAACAAGGAGCACGGAATCCCGACCCGGCTAAAGGTCGTGCAATGGCAGCCAAAAGACGAGTCGGCGGGCTTTTTCGGCCTGCTGTTCG
>DGOS01000028.1:4818-8714 GCA_002390155.1 Hyphomicrobiaceae bacterium UBA4460
CGCGATTCTGGGCGTGTCCGGCGGCAAGCTAGCCTTAATTCTCGACCGGGCATCCGCCAGCCTGAACCTTGACGGTCTTGTCTCCGTTTGGCACCCTGCATCCAACTAGTGGGGGCGTAGGGCTAGCGGCAACCAATGGCTGCAGCCCCGTGGGGCGTGAATGATCAAATCCGAGCTGATTCAGCGGGTGGCAGCCGCCAATCCGCATCTATTTCATCGTGATGTTGAGCGTATCATCAACATTGTGCTCGATGAGATCACGGGCGCGCTGGCGCGCGGCGATCGCGTGGAGTTGCGTGGTTTCGGCGCATTTACGGTGAAGCACCGTGCCGCCCGTCAGGGCCGTAACCCGCGCACGGGCGATACGGTCTTCGTCGAGGACAAGTACGTACCCTTCTTCAAGACCGGCAAAGAACTACGTGAGCGCCTGAACCCGAACAGCGGTGACAGCCAGTCGTAGGCTCGCCGGCCGCTTATGGAGCCGCTCGTGTGGCGTAAGCTCATCCTCGCACTCATCGTCGTGCCGTTGGGCGTGGTGCTCATCGCGTTGGCCGTGGTCAATCGCGATCCGGCGGTCCTGATCCTCAACCCCTTTGGTGGCGCAGAGCCTGGTCTCTCGCTTCAGGCGCCGTTCTTCTTGTTTCTGCTCTGTGCGTTCGCGATCGGCCTCGTGGTGGGCGGCATCGCCTCCTGGCTCAACCAGGGCAAGTGGCGCCGCACCGCGCGCGAGGAGGCCCGGGAGGCCCGCGACTGGCGGCGTCAGGCGGACCGCCTGGAGAAGGAGCTGGAAGACCTCCATCCGGCAGGGCAGCGGCCGCAACTGCCGGCCGAGTAGCGGGCTGCGGATGGACCCGCTCACGGTTTTCGGTCTCCTCGCGGTCACCGCGATGCTGGTCACCTACGCCCTGGAGGAGAGGAGCCATTGGTACATCCTGGCCTTCGCCGGCGCTTGCCTGCTGGGCTCGGCCTACGGCTTCCTGCAAGGGGCCTGGCCCTTCGGCGTCCTGGAGGCCGTCTGGGCGGGCGTCGCGGCTTGGCGCTGGCGCGAGAGGGCGTCTGCGGCCTCAGGGTCGCATTGAGCCTCCGGTAACGCCGATGTTGCAGTGCGATGGACTTGAAGCCCCGGATTTCATAGGGTGAGCCCGCGATAAGGCCCGAAAAGGCCCGCGAAACCCTCACCCGAGAGCCGATAGAGCCCCGTGACGGTCAAGGTCAAAATTTGTGGCGTGCGAACGCCTGCCATTCTCGACGCCGCCGCCGGCGCCGGCGCGGACTATGTCGGGCTCATGTTCTTCCCCAAGAGCCCGCGCAATGTCGGCCTGGACGAGGCCGCGGCGCTTGCCGCGGCTGCCCGGGGCCGTGTGCGCACGGTCGCCGTCATGGTCGATCCGGACGACGCTCTGGTCGATGCCGTGGTGGAGCAAGTGCGCCCCGATGCGCTACAATTCCATGGCTCCGAGACCCCTGAACGCGTGGCTGCCATCAAGGCGCGCACGGGGCTGGCGGTGATCAAGGCAATCCACGTCGGTGAGGCGGCGGATGTCGCCCGCGCCGACGCCTACGAGGCCGTCGACCACATTCTTTACGACGCCAAGGCCAAGCCAGGCGCGCCGCTGCCGGGCGGCAACGGGGTCGCTTTCGACTGGAGTGTGCTTGCGGGCGCCCGCGCGCCGTTCGCCCTGTCGGGAGGGCTCGCCCCAGACAATGTCGCTGAAGCCGTCCGTCAGACGGGCGCCGCGATGGTCGATGTCTCTTCTGGGGTCGAGACAGCCCCCGGCGTGAAGGACGCTGACCTCGTTACCCAGTTCATCGCGGCGGCGCGTGGCGCCGCCCCTATTAAAGCCAAGGCATCATGACGACGATTACCGACGCACTGAATACCTATCGCGAGGGTCCCGACGAGCGCGGCCATTTCGGCCTGTTCGGCGGCCGGTTCGTTGCCGAGACTCTGATGCCGCTGATCCTCGATCTGGAGCAGGCCTACGAGGATGCCAAGGCCGACCCGTCCTTTCGGGCCGAGCTCGATGCGCTCAACGCCCACTATGCGGGGCGCCCGAGCCCGCTCTACTTCGCCGAGCGGCTGACGGAGCATCTCGGCGGCGCCAAGATTTACTTTAAGCGCGATGAGCTGAACCACACGGGCTCTCACAAGATCAACAACTGCCTCGGGCAGATCCAGCTCGCCAAGCGCATGGGCAAGACGCGCATCATCGCCGAAACCGGCGCCGGCCAGCATGGCGTTGCGGTGGCGACCGTCGCCGCGCGCTTCGGGCTTCCTTGCGTGATCTACATGGGCGCCACCGACATCGAACGGCAGAAGCCCAATGTTTTCCGCATGAAGCTGTTAGGTGCAGAGGTCAACCCGGTAACGTCCGGCTCCGGCACCTTGAAGGACGCTATGAACGATGCGTTGCGCGACTGGGTCGCCAACGTGCACGACACCTTCTACATCATCGGCACGGTGGCGGGGCCGCATCCTTATCCGGCCATGGTGCGTGACTTCCAGTCGGTCATCGGCAAGGAAGCACGCGAGCAGATGATGGAGCGAGAAGGGCGTCTGCCCGACACGCTAGTGGCCTGTATCGGCGGCGGCTCCAACGCCATGGGGCTCTTCCATCCCTTCCTCGACGATCCGTCCGTGGCGATCTACGGCGTGGAAGCCGGCGGCCACGGTCTCGATACGCCGAACGGCCATGCGGCATCGATGACCGGCGGCAAGCCCGGTGTCCTGCACGGTAACCGCACCTATCTCCTTCAAGACGGCGACGGTCAGATCATCGACGGTCACTCTATCTCCGCCGGTCTCGACTATCCGGGCGTCGGCCCCGAGCACGCCTGGCTGAAGGATTCCGGCCGAGTCGCTTACGTAGCGGTGACGGACAAGGAGGCGCTCGATGCCTTCCAACTCTGCACCAAGCTCGAAGGCATCATTCCGGCGCTTGAGCCGTCCCACGCCCTGGCCTATGTGCGGAAGCTTGCGCCGACGCTGCCAGCGGACAATCTCCTGGTCATGAACATGTGCGGCCGCGGTGACAAGGACATCTTTGCCGTCGCCGAGCACCTCTCGATGGAAATGTGAGCATGACGAGGATCGACCAGAAATTCGCCGCGCTGAAGCGCGAGGGCCGCGCTGGGCTCGTAACCTTCATCACTGCCGGCGACCCGGACTACGAGACCTCGCTCGCCATGCTCAAGGGGTTGCCGGGCGCGGGCGCCGATATCATCGAGATTGGCATGCCCTTCTCCGACCCCATGGCTGATGGGCCGGCGATCCAGGCGTCCTCCGTGCGGGCGCTCCAGGGCGGCCAGACCATGAAAAAGACGCTCTCCATGGTTAGAGAGTTCCGCAAAGGAAATGACACAACACCGGTAGTGCTTATGGGCTACTACAATCCCATATACGTGTATCCGGTTGACCGCTTCATCACCGATGCGGTGGACGCCGGTGCCGATGGTTTGATCGTGGTGGATATGCCGCCTGAGGAAGACGAGGAGCTTCGCCCGGCCGCGGCCCGGAGTGGGCTGAACTTCGTTCGGCTTGCCACGCCGACTACCGATGCCAAGCGCCTGCCGGCCGTGCTCACGAATACCTCGGGTTTCGTCTACTATGTGTCCATCGCGGGCATCACCGGCACGGCGGCGCCGGACATCGCGGCCGTCGGCGAGCATGTGGCGCGGCTCAAAGCGCATACGGAGCTGCCGATTGCCGTCGGCTTCGGCGTGAAGAGCCAAGAGCAGGTGCGTGCGCTGGCGGGCGTGGCTGAAGGCGTGGTCGTTGGATCCGCGCTGGTCGCCGCGATCGCCGAGAGCCTCGATGATAGTGGCAAGGCGACGAAGGAAACCGAGCCGTGCCTGCTTGAGCTTGTGGAGCATTTGTCGTCCGCCCTGCGGCCCGA
>DGOS01000028.1:8777-13479 GCA_002390155.1 Hyphomicrobiaceae bacterium UBA4460
AAGAAGGACATGCCGGACAATCTCTGGGTGAAGTGCCCCGAGACCGGGCAGATGATCTACTACAAGGACCTGGAGGCGAACCAGTTCGTCGTTCCGGGGTCCAACTATCATATGCGCATGTCGGGCCCGGCCCGGCTGAAGTCCGTCTTCGACAACGGAAAGTTCGCCGCGATCCATCTTCCGGAAGTGCCGACGGACCCGCTCAAGTTCCGTGACGAGCGCCGCTACACCGATCGCCTGAAGGATGCGCGCGGCAAGACGGGGCTCAACGATGCGGTGCTCGCCGGTATCGGCAAGCTTAACGGCGACACCGTCGTGGCCGCCGTGCAGGACTTCGATTTCATGGGGGGCTCGCTCGGCACTGCCGCAGGCGAGGCGGTGATCGCGGCCATGCGCGCCGCGCTCGTGCGCAAAGCGCCCTTCATTCTGTTTGCGGCCTCGGGCGGGGCACGCATGCAGGAAGGCATTCTCTCGCTGATGCAGATGCCGCGCACGACGGTCGCCGTCGAGGAACTGCGCGAGGCGAAGCTTCCTTACGTCGTGGTGCTCACCCATCCGACCACGGGCGGCGTGACCGCCTCTTACGCCATGCTTGGCGACATCCATATCGCCGAGCCGGGCGCGTTGATTGGCTTTGCGGGCCCACGCGTCATCGAGCAGACCATCCGCGAGCAGCTACCAAACGGCTTCCAGCGCTCCGAGTATCTCCATGCCCACGGCATGGTCGATATGGTCGTGCACCGGCACGAACTGCGCGGCACGCTGGCGCGTATCTGCAGTCTCTTGACGCATCGCCGCCTCGGCCACGACATCGAGATTGCGCCGGTGGCGGAGGTGGTGGCAGACGGTGCACAACCGGCCCTGCCGGCGCCGGAGGACAAGCCGCGGCCTGGAAACGGTCTGGCCGCCGACCACGAGGGCGAAGGCGAGGGCGAACAGAATGACGACGAGGCCTTGACGAAGGCCCCCGGCAATGGCGCTAATCAACTTCCGCCGCAGAACGCCTAAGGTCCTTTGAGGGTTGACCACATTACCTTAGAGCGGCGGGCGGGCTGCGCCCCGCCCCCGCTCGGCAACGAGTGACACGCTGCTGGAGCGTCTCAAGAAGCTTCACCCGCAGTCCATCGATCTTTCGCTGGGGCGGATCGAGCGCGTGCTCGACGCGCTGGGCAATCCACAAGAGAAGCTGCCGCCCGTCGTGCATGTGGCAGGCACCAACGGCAAGGGCTCGACGCTGGCGTTCTTGCGCGCGATCGCCGAATCGATGGGAAAGGGCGTTCATCTCTACACCTCGCCGCATCTCGTCGACTTTCACGAACGCATCGTTCTTGCCGGTCCCCACGGCGCCGCACCCATCGCCGAGGATGTCCTCGTCGACTGCCTCGCCCGCGCCGAGGCGGCGAATGGCGGCGAGCTGATCACGCTGTTCGAGGTCACCACGGCCGCGGCCTTTCTCGCCTTCGCGGAGGCGCCGGCCGATCTGCTCCTCCTGGAGACGGGTCTCGGCGGCCGGCTTGACGCCACCAACATGGTCAAGAAACCGCTGCTCACCATCATCACGCCGATCTCCATTGATCACGTCTCATTCCTCGGCGAGACGCTGACGGAGATTGCCGGGGAGAAGGCCGGCATCCTGAAAGCTGGCGTGCCTTGCGTCGTCGGCCGTCAGGACCAAGAGGCCCTCGAAGTCATCGAGGCCCGCGCCCAAGAGCTCGGCGCGCCGCTCCACGTGGCTGGGCGCGACTTCGACATGTACGAGCAGCAAGGCCGCTTGGTCTTTCAGACGGCGTCGCGCCTTGTCGACTTGCCGCTCCCGCGGCTGGCGGGGCATCACCAGATTGATAATGCCGGCACCGCGATCGCCGCCGCGAGCATTGCTTTCGGCGATGCGCTGGGGCCCCGCGCCCTCGAAGACGGCGTGAGCGAGGCGCATTGGTCCGCGCGGCTCGAACGGCTTTCCGTGGGGGGCTTGCATGCCTACACCGAAGACGGCACCGAGATTTGGCTCGATGGCGGACACAACGCGGCTGGCGGGCAGGCCGTAGCCCATACGCTGGCCGAACTCGACGAGCGTGTTCCGCGCCCCGTGCACGTGATCTGGGGCATGATGGAGACCAAAGACGCCCGGCGCTTCATTGCGCCGTTCAAAGGATTGGTGGAACGCGTCTACACCGTTCCGATCCCGGGCGAGCCGAACGCCTTCGACGCCGAAAGTTTGGCGGAGCTGTCGCGCGCCGAAGGCTTCGATACGGTTGCAGTCAACAGTGTGCCGGAAGCGCTGCTGCGGTCCGCGTCACGCGGGCAGAAGGCGCGCGTGCTGATCTGCGGCTCGCTCTACCTCGCGGGCCACGTCCTCAAGCTGCATGCATAAATGCGTTACGCGCTAACGGGGCCGTCGACGGCGCCCCCGATCCACGCCGCGAGATGGTTCTTGGGGTAAGCGCCGCGGAGCGTGTCCACCACCTCACCGTCCTTGAACAGAATCAGCGTCGGGATTGCCCGGACATTGTAAGTGCCTGGCGTAGCGGGGTTCTCGTCGATATTCAGCTTGGCGATCTTCACTTTGCCGCCGAGTTCGGAGGCGATTTCTTCCAGCGCGGGCGCGATCTGGCGGCAGGGGCCGCACCACTCGGCCCAAAAGTCGACGACAACAGGTGTCGAGGACTTGAGCACCTCGGCGTCGAATGTATCGTCGGAAACCGTATCAATCGCCATTCGCTTTTCTCCTAACCGCCGGCTGGGCCAGTTTTGCGCCCGATCTAGCCACCGGAACCTAGGTGCGCCCCCTCAACGCGTCAAGGCTGGCCCGCGGCTCAACATGTCGTGCTCGGCGGCCTCAAGCAAAGTTGATGGGATCTCCATGAGCCGCGGCCCGTCGGTCCACAGCAAGGCCACGCGTGCCGGCTTTCCCGGAAACATCTTGCCGAGCGCCAGCCGGTAGGCGGCGAGCTGGTTGATATAGCTTTGCGCCACCTCACCGGGCGTTGTGGGCGGCGGACGGTTCGTCTTGTAGTCGAGGATCAGGAGGTCGCCGTCCAAAATGGCGAGCCGGTCGATCTGGCCTTCGAGATCGAAACCATCTTCGCCGTCGCCGAATCGCGCCACTACGGGGACTTCGGCAAGGCTTCCGGGCGCGAACAGAGGCGCGAACGTCGCATCTCTCACAATGGCGAGCGTCTCGCCGACGATCTCCTCCCTTAGCGTATCGGGCAGGCTTACGCCGCGGGCCGCCACGAAGCTACGCGCCGCACGCTCCTGCTCTGCCGCAGGTACCTCGGGCAGGTGCTGAAGCAGCGCATGCACGAGGCCTCCGCGCACGAAACGCAGATCGCCGGCCAGCGCGCTTGGCCCAAGCGGCGGCTGCTCCGGACCGAACGCGCCATCACTACCGCCATTGCCATCGCCTTCACTTGCGGCATTGAGCGCAAGATGCGACGGCGCGAGCCGTGTGCGCACGCGTTCCGGCATCGCGGGCGTCAGGGCGAAGTCCGGCAGCGGTGGCGTCTCCAGCACGGTGGCCGGCGTGGCTGCGTCCTTGGCGGGTTTTTTCTGCGATGAGGTCATGCGGGAAACGGTGAGGCCGTCGTCACCATCGGTTTGGCTGAGGTGAGGCTCAAGGCCCTCAGCGACGAGATCGTACCAACAGTTCTTGTCGCGGCGCTGTACGCCCTGCCAGCCGCAGATATAGAGCCGGTCGCAGGCACGCGTCATGGCGACGTAGAGCAGCCGGTGATATTCGTCGCGTTCGGCTCTCTCCGTGGCGCTTTTGGCCGTCGCCAGCCCAGGCACGTTGGAATGCCCCGCCGGCGGCCACAAAAGGTGGTCCACCTCACCGGGCGGCTGTCCGGGGCGCGGCGCTTCATAGATGCGCGGGCCTTGACCGCGCGGGTTCGTGCACGTGTCCGGCAAGATGACGATCGGCGCTTGCAAGCCTTTGGCGCCATGCACGGTCATGATGCGCACCTCGTCGCGGTCTTGATCCATGTCTCGCTTGATGTCGATCTCGCCATGGCGCAGTTCGTGAACGAAGCCTTGCAGCGACGGCGTGGAGTCCCGGTCGTAGGCGAGGGCGGCGTCGAGAAACTCATCGATCGCTTCGGCCGCCTCCGGCCCCAACCGCGTCAGCATGCGCTTGCGCATCAACTGGCCGTCGGCCCCGAGCAGCTCGGCGAAGAATTCGTAAGGTGGCAGGGTGTCCGCGTGACCGAGCCAGGCGGCAAGCCGCGTTGCAGCTTCGGTGAATTTCTCCTCGTCCCGCCGCGCCACGAGCTCCGCCCACAGCGATCCTTTGCGATCGTGCGCCAGCGCGAACAGATCGTCTTCGCTGAGGCCGAATAGCGGGCTCTTCAGCACCACTGCGAGCGCCAAGTCGTCCTCCGGCATAAGCAGCACGTCGGCAAGCGCCACGAGATCCTGCACGGCTAGCTGATCCATCAGCCGCATGCGGTCGGCGCCGGCGATGGGAATCTTTGCCCGCTTGAGCTCGCGGATCATTGGCGCGGTGAAGGGATCGCGCCGCCGCACCAAGATCAGAATGTCGCCGGGCTGAATGGGGCGTCCTTGCGAGGGCAGGGGCTCAGCACTATCCAGCCAGCGGCGAATCTGAGTTGCGATGCGTTTGCACAGCGTATCGACCGCATCCGCGCCACTGACGTCCTCGGTCCAGGGCTCGAACGGCTCGGCGGGCTCCGGCTTGTCCGTC
>DGOS01000028.1:13485-22928 GCA_002390155.1 Hyphomicrobiaceae bacterium UBA4460
GAGCCCCGCCTCGCCCTGGCGGAAGGCGTGATGCTCGATGATGGTGTTCTCGGCGAAGGTCAGCCCTTGCGCCGCGTGGTCCTGCCCGAACACATGATCCACCGCAGCTAGCACGGGAACCGTGGAGCGGAACGACACGTTGAGCGGCACCTTGTGCCATTTGATCTGCGCGGCTTGCGCGCGTTTGCTGAAAGCCTGGCCCACGGCGCCGAAGCGCGCCGGATTGGCGCCCTGAAAGCTGTAGATCGATTGCTTCTCGTCGCCCACGGCGAACAGCGTGCGCGTTTGCTCGCCGGCGCCGCGCCCGGCGAAGAACTCATCCGCCAGCGTCTCGATGATCGACCATTGCTCGGGGTTCGTGTCTTGCGCCTCGTCCACCAGGATATGGTCGACACCCCCGTCGATCTTGTAGAGCACCCAGGCCGCCGCACCTGTGCGCGACAGTAGATGCTGTGCCTTGATGATCAAGTCGTCGTAGTCGAGCACCCCGTTGCGAATCTTTCGGCCTTCGTAGTCCGCCAGGATCGCATCGGCGAGCACGATGACCGCGCCGCTCGCTTCGGCCACGCGAAGGTGCGCCAAGTCCGTCTCCAGCGCGGCGAACGGGCCTTTCGCGGCGTCGAGCATCGCGCCGATATCGGGCGCGGCATCCTTGAAGCCTTTGGTGCAGAGATTGGCGGCAGGCGTGCGCTTCTGCGTGAGGAACAGAGCGCGTAGTGCGTTTGCCCGCGCCTCGCCATCGAGCCCTCGCGCATTTTCCAGCGCGCCTTGCGCTTGCTGGTCTGTCTTGGCGTCACTGCCGTAAGCGGAGAAGGCGGCCAAGGCCGCGTCGATCTGCTCGTCCGTCAGGATCGCGGCTTGCGTGGAAAGAATCGCGTCTTCTTCCTTGCCCGCCACGCCCAATAGCTGCCGCAAGGCCTCAGCTTCGGCGGCCGCCCAATCCTCTAGGCCATCGTGCACCGCGACCATGCGCGACAGCGCCGCGCGCTTCGACAGAACGACATTCACCACTTGGCGGAAATAGTCCTCGCTGGTCAGCCCGATGATCTTGGTAAGCGCCAGGCCGAGCGTGGCATTGGGTGCGGCCGCGGCCTCCGCCACGACGGTGTCGAAAGCCTCGTCTTTAAGCTGCGCCGCGCTGTGCTCTTCGAGCACGGAGAAATGCGGCGTCACGCCGGACTCCAAAGGAAATCGCTGCAGCAAGCGCTCGCAGAATCCGTGAATGGTGTGGATCTTGAGACCGCCGCGCGCTTCGAGAGCCTTGGCAAAGAGCCTGCGTGCGGCACGCAAATCCTCCTCGTCCGGCGCGCGGCGCATGAGTGCGGCAAGCACGTCGCGCAAGGCCTGGTCAGGCATTGTCGCCCAGTCCGCCAAGCTCTTGAGCAGGCGGTTCTGCATCTCCGCCGCCGCGGTCTTCGTGTAGGTGAGGCACAGAACGCTTTCGGGCTTTGACCCCGCGAGCAGCAAACGCAAGACGCGCTTCACCAGGACGGCAGTCTTGCCCGTGCCCGCATTGGCCGACACCCAGGCCGATGCGCTCGGGTCTGACGCGCGCGCCTGATTGGCGTCCGCTTCGTGGAGGAGGTCGTGAGCAGCGTCGCTCATCACCAACCCTCCTCGGCTTCTTCGGTCAGCCATTCTTGTACGCGCGCCAAGTGCTCGTAGTCGTCATAGCGGTAGGCATTGGCGAAGCCTCCGCCCGCGCGGCGCTTGACGTCGTAGGGCGTGGCGGGATCCTCGAAATAGGCGACGAGGCGTTGCAGATCCTCTAGCGCCTTGGCGGACAAGGTGCGGGCTGACGTGGGGCTGGCGGCCTGCTCGTCACCGCCCTCTTGGCGTCCGGACGCGCGGATATAGACGAGGTCTTCCACGTCGCGCGGTCCGAGTTCGGCAAATCCACCGGCTTCGGCAATGGCAGCCTCCAGCGGCAATTGCGGCGCGTAGAGTTCGGTCACGTGGATCTGGCGCGGCAGCCCGCCGGTCTTGTAGTCGTAGATGACGAGCGCGCCGCTTTCCGTCTCGTCGATGCGGTCCGCGCGTGCCGTCAGCCGAAAACCGTCAGAGACTTGAAGCGAGCCCTTCGTCTCCGAATACGTGCGGGCAATTTCCGCGCGTCGCATTGGCTCCGTTGCGGCAAACCAGCGAGCGAAGCGCTGGAAGCTCGGGCGCCAGAAGGCCTCGATGCTCGGCGCGTGCGCCAGCGCATCGAACTCAGCATCGGCGATCGACTTGAGCGCGCCATAAATGTCGTCCGGCAGAGCATCCGGGTGCGCGCGCGCAAACAGATGCAAGATGCGGTGGAAGGCGGTCCCGCGCATGGCGGGGTCCGGTTCCGCACCGAGTTCGGCAAGCGGCTCCAGCCGCAAGATGTGCTTGGCGTAGATCTCGTAAGGATTGGCGATCCAACGTTCGATCTGCGTCACGGAAAGCTGGCGCGGCCGCGCCACGACGGGCGGGCGGGGGCTCGGCGGCTCGGCGGGCTCGAACCGTTCGACGCGATCGCGCTCGCGCGCCCAGGCAACCCAAGGCTGCTCCGGCACAAGTTTCGATTGAAGCCCCGATGCGCCGATCAAAGCCTCAAGCCGCTGCACCCAGCGCGAGGGCACGGTGGGCACGCCGTCCACTTTGAGCGCGCGGGTGAGGTAGACGGAATTGGCGCCCAGCGCCTGGGCGAAGTCGTGGGCGCTCAGGCCCGTGCGCCGCTCCGGCGGTGTCAGGCCGAGCGTGGCGCGCATCGGGCGGCTGAGCCAAGGCCCTGATTCTTGCGGCCGCGGCCAGATGCCTTCATTCAGGCTGCCGAGAATGACGACGTCGGGCTGCTGCAGCCGCGCTTCGAGCGGACCCCAGATGTGAAGCCGCGGATGGGTCGCCCCGCGCGGGCGCACCACCTGGCCCGCGAGCAGGCTGCGGTAGAGGGCCGGATACTCAAGCGGGCGCAACGCGAGCCCTTCTCCCTCTTCGATGAGCTCGGCAAGAAGCAGGCTGAGAGCTTCGCCCTCATCGTCTTGCCACAGCCCCGCCGACGTTCCGCTTGCATCGCGTGACAGCGCCTCCGCGCTTGCCGCATGGGCCTCGGCGAGCATTGTCACGCTTACCGGGGTGGAGGACTCAAAGAGCCGGACCAACGGCGCAAAGGCTTGCTCTAGATCCGCGACAAGACCCAGCGCATCGTCGCGCTCTGCGTCCGTTGGCGGCCTGCGAAGATTCGCAGTTTGCAAGGCGTTTGCCACGCCTGTTAGCCCTTGGCCAAGATAGACGTCACGAAATGCCCCACGCTCGAGCATGCGCGCCGCGTTGCGGATTGCCTTGGGCGCGCGCCCCAATCGCGTCAACGGATGTTTCAGCAGCGCCATAAGCGCAGATGGTGCGAAGTCCGTCTCCATTGCACCGAGCAGAAGATCGAGAAACGCGCCCGGCATGGTCCGTGCGACGGGCTCACCGGCCGAGTCGTCCACGGTGAGACCGAAGCCTTTGAGCCGCGCGGCCACCCGGCGCGCCAGAACACGGTCAGGCGTGACCAGCGCCGCCGTCTTGCCGGGCACTTCAATGCACGACTTCAGGAGAAGCGCGATCGCTTCGGCCTCGTCATGGGCTGTCGGTGCTTCAAGCAGGCGCACACCGGATAACGCATTGGCAAAGCTCGCGCGGCCATCCGGTGCGAGCGCGTCACTCTCAAGGTAGCGCTGCCACTGTTCGGTCGTCTCGGCGGGACGCAACGCTTCGCTCACCAGATGCAGGCGCGCGCGGGCGGCGCCGTCCGGGTCGCTGCCGGGTACATAAGCGACCGCGTCGCGCGTCACGCCGAGCTTGCGCAACAGTTCGGCCATGCCTGCTTGGGGATGTTCCGGATGCTCCGGCAGACTGTCCCAGCTCTCATCGTCGAGAAGACGATCGAGCCCGGGCAGCACGACGGCGCCGTTCTCCAGATTGGCGATGGTTCCGAGCAGCCGCGCGGTGGCGGGAACCGTGCCCGTGGAGCCCGCGGCAATGACCGGATAGGGCGCGCCGCGTCCCAGGCGCGCCGTCTCTCGCGCCATCAGCAGATTGCGGCGCGTGACCGGCGAGGTGAGGCCGTTGTCTTCCAGATATTGCGGCCAGTGCTCGGTGACAATCTTCAGGAAGCGGACGGTAATGTCCCAATGCGCAGCGAGGTCATCGGGCGCCAGCGCATCGAGCGCGGAGAAGTCGATCTCCTCCGACTCAACGACATCCATCAGATCGGCCAGATCGCTGGCGAGGCTTGACGCCTGTCCTGGGCTCAAGTGCCACCGCGCCGCGCCGGCCTCCGTCTCCGTGGCTTCCGCGGCAGGTGCGGCCCCTTGCGCGCGGATCAACCGCATCAAGGCCAGCCGGCGCCGCAAGGTGGGAATTGCCGGTGCGCCGAGTGCGCCGTCCGCCGCGCTGAAGGCCTCCGCCTCAAGGATCAGGGCGGCGTCCTCGTCGGCCTGTCCGAGTGCGTGGATACGCGGCAGCAGCATCGCCTCGCCCCCGCCTTGCGCAAGAAAAGCCTCGCGCAAAGCGCGCGCCGCACGCCGCGTCGGCAGGTAGATCGTGACTTGCGGCAGCGTGAGCGGGTCTGGCTTGGTTCCGCCAGGAAGCGGCAAATCGCCGGACATGATCGCCTGGGCGAGGGTCGACAGAAACGGCGCCGAAGGCGGGATCGTGTAGAGGTGGGGGGCCGTGAGAGACTTAGGCGCCTTCATCTTCGTGCTCGAACGAGGCTTCGGCCTCCACTAGCGCCTCCGGCGTGCCCACATGCATCCAGCGTCCCTCAAGACGCGCGCCATGGAGCCGGCCTTTGGCGAGCGCTTTGTCCCACAGCAGGTTGAGCGAGAACGGCCCGTCCGGAGCGTCCTCGAACAATGCGGCCGTGCACAGAGATACGCCGGCAAAGGCGAACGGCACGACTTGCCGTTCCCCGCGCCGTGTCAGGCGTCCATCGGGCGCCATGTCGAAATCGCCGCGTGCCGCATAGCCGATGCTGGTGGAAAGCGGCGCGAGCAACAGGAGACAGTCCATGCGTTCGGGGTCCCATGCCCGCAGCATGGCGGGCAGCGCCGGCGTTACGCCCTCGGCCCACACAGAGTCGGAGTTGTGGATGAAGAACGGTCCGTCTCCGAGCATTGGCAGCGCCTTCTTCGCACCGCCCCCCGTGTCGAGCAGAAGGTCGCGCTCGTCGGAAATCTTGGTTGCCGGCGGGCGGCTCGCGCGCTCACGCATATGCGCTTCGATCTGCTCGGGCAGGTAATGAACATTGACGATCGCCGTCTCCACGCCCGCCGCAGCGAGGCGGTCCAGGACGTGGTCGATCAGCGGGCGCTCCAGCAGCGGCACCAGCGGCTTCGGCATGGTCTCCGTGAGAGGCCGCATCCGCGCGCCATAGCCGGCTGCCAGCACCATGGCCGTGCGTGCGATGGTCATGTCCACGTCCTTTTAGAGCGCCAAGAGCTAAAGGGCCAAGGGCGGCAGGTCGGCGCTTGCGGGGAACTCGCGCGCATAGAAGGCGCGCAGGTCGCCGAGCGCGTCGTGCGCCAGGTCGCGCTCGAGATAGCGCGCCACCCGCGGGATGTGGGCAAGATAGCCGCGCTTACCGTCACGTTTCGCCAATCGCGCAAAAATGCCGAGGATCTTCGAGTTGCGTTGAGCGCCGAGAACTGCGTAGAGCCTGCGGAAATCATGGCTATCAAACGACTCGCTCTGCGCGCTTCGGGCGGCACAGTACCGGTCGAGCAGATCGCGTTCAAGCGCCTCGGGCACGTCCAGCCGGGCATCCTGGAGGAGGGAGACCAAGTCGTAGGCGAGGGGGCCGCGGAGCGCATCCTGGAAGTCCAGGAGGCCGACCTTCTGGATGCTTGTCCGCTCCGGCAACCACATCAGGTTGGGCGAGTGATAATCCCTCAAGACCCAGCCTGGATCCGCGGCGGCGGCTACCTCCAGATGCGGCCGCCAGAGGTCCTGGAACTCCTGGCGCAGCGCCGGAGGCGTCTCGGCGCCATGGAGCGCCGGCCACAGCCAGTCGATGATCAGAGAGGCCTCGATCAACATGGCGTCCGCGTCGAAGCGCGGCAGACGATAGGGGGCGTGGCCCGGAATGGGCAAGGTCTCCGGCGGCGGCCTATCGGCCAGCGCCACGAGAACGTCCACGGCGGCGCGCCACAACGCACCTTGGTCTGCACCCCGCGCGACCTCGGACCCAAAGACGAGATCGCCGAAATCCTCCAGGACGATAAACCCTCGGTCCAGGTCGAAAGCATGGATCTGTGGCGCCGAAAGACCGCAGTCGCCGAGCGCGCCGGCAACGGCCACGAATGGTGTCACGTCTTCTGCCAAATGGACCAGTGCGCTATACGGCTTGCCGTCCTGGATCGGGGGACCATCCGGCTGGCGCGGCGAATTCATCAGAATGGCGCGGGCGTCGGCACCAAAAAGCCGCGCGTAGCTGCGCGTGGATGCATCGCCTTGCAGGTAGCGCGCCTCGGCGCCCGCGAACGACGTGCCCTTCAGAAAATGCGACAGCGCGTGCAGGCGCTCCAAGCGCGGGCCCCAAGCACCATGTCCGGCCAAGTCGATGCGGCGGGTATCGTCCTCCGCGTCCTCAAGCGTAATGTCGAGCCGGTCGGCGGGAAGCCAATCGCCACCGCGCTCCGGCCATTCGATCAGGAGGCTGCCTTCGGAAAGCGCATCGTCGAGCCCGAGCTCGTCCAGCTCGTCCGGCTGGAGCCGATAGAAGTCGCAATGGACCAATGTCAGCCGCTGGGTTTCGTAACGCTGCATGATCGCGAAGGTGGGGCTTGGCACTTCGCCCTCGACGCCAAGGTGGCGCACAAGCGCGCGCGCAAACGTGGTCTTGCCCGCGCCGAGCGGTCCGCTCAGCGTGACGACGTCACCAGACTTGAGGGAAAGTGCGACCCGGCTGGCAAGAATGTCGAGCTGTTCCAGGTCGACAACGTCGAGCCGCCAGCTTGCGCTCATCCGGCGCGGTTGAGCTGATAGGCTGGCGCGTTAGGCGCCTCCCGATCCGGCTCATGCTTGAGGGGCACGCGGACCGTAACCCTTGTGCCTTGGCCCGGTGCCGATGAGAGCGACACGGTACCGCCGTGGAGCTCCGCTAGGCTCTTGACGATGGATAGTCCCAAGCCAGCGCCGCGATGGCGCGAGCCTTGCGTGCGGCTTTCGAAACGGTCGAACACGGACTGCTGGAACTCCTCTGGAATGCCCACGCCGCGGTCCTCGACGTCGAAGGCGATCATCTCGTCGGCGCGGGCGCATTTGAGCGTCACGATCTCGCCCGGCTCCGAAAAGCCGATGGCGTTGGACAAGAGATTATAGAGGATCTGCGTGATGCGGCTAGCATCGGCCACGATCTCGTCGACACCGAGTGCGATCTCGATCTCGAGCTTCACGTCGTTCTGTTTCAGGCGTTCTTCCACACCCTGGCAAGCGGCTTCGATGACATTGCGCACATAGACCGGCTCAAGCTTGAGATCGATCGAGCCCGCGTCGATCGTGGCCAGGTCGAGAATGTCGTCGACGATGGCGCGCAGCGTCGTTCCCGACGACAGAATATCGTCCACATACTCGCGCTGCTTATCAGCCAGCGGGCCGAAAGCAGGCTCGGCGAGCATTTGCGCAAAGCCCAGCATACTGTTGAGCGGTGTCCGCAACTCGTAGGAAACGTGTGAAACGAAGTCGCTCTTGAGCCGGTCCGCCGCCTGCAGCGCCTCGTTCTTCTCGATCAAGGCGCGCTCGGCGCGCTTGGCATCGGTGATGTCCCGGTAGATCAGCAGTGTGTCGCCGTCCGGCAGCGGCAATGCAGCAGACTTGATCACCGTGCCATCGGGCCGGTCGAATTGGCTTTCATAAGGATGCCGCTCGGCGACAATCGCTGTCACCATTGCGACGGTGCGCTCCCACTCCTCCGGCACGTCGTAGAGCTTGCGGCATTGGGCAATGACGTCGTCCACGTGCGGTTCGCCATCGACCAATTCCGGATCGAGTTGCCAGATTCTGGCGAAGGCGCTGTTGTGAAGCCGCAAACGTCCGTCGGGAGCGAACACGGCGACACCTTCTCGCAAAGTATCGAGCGTCTCCCGCTGAACTTGGATCAGCGCGTTGTAGCGGCTCTCCAGTGCGATCTGCTCGGTGACGTTCTCATAGAGATAGGTCACGCCCTTGCCGTCGGCATCGGCGATCACATGCAGCGAGCGTCCGTCCGGCAGGTACCAGCGGTCCTCGACCTGCTTGTTGGAGCCGTAAGGAGAAAGCCAGCTCTGTTTCCAATCGCGATAGTCTGCCCGTTCCTCCAGACGCCGCGCCTGGCGCAGGCGGTCGAGGATCTCCCCATCGCGGGGGTGCGTAGCCAGCCACGCGGGATCGAGCTGCCACAAATCCACATAGGCCTGGTTGTAGTGGGCAAGCCGCTGTCCTGAATCGAACACGGCGAACGCGGTCGCAAGCCTGTCGAAACTGCGGAAATGCGCCTCGATGCTTGCTTTTGATTCCGCGCGGGTGGTCTCGTTCCGTTTCGCTTCGTCCAGCAAAGCGCGCAAGGACGAGACTTGCTCCTCCAGCTCTTTGTGTTTGGAAGACAAGTCGGCAAGTTCAAGCCGTCGTCCGGCGGTATCACGGACCTTGAACACCAGCTGTCGGCCTGCCGTACGGCCGTCGACCTCGACATAGCGGCCCCGCGCCGCGCGCAGCATGAGGTTGAAGGGCTCGCCGCGTTCGGCCAAGGCCTGCATGGCCGGCTCGAGCTCCGCGGTCGACTCTGAGTCCAGCCAAGATACGAAATTCATGAGACGCGCAGGGTCGCGCGGAACGCCGAAGCTCCCCGGCAGGTTGGAGACGAGAAGCTCGGGCTCTCCGGTCTCGGTCAGGGTCATCAGCGCCTGCGGCTCGGCGGCGAGCACGGTTTCCAGCATGCTCTCGCAGAGGGCGTAGCGTTCCGCTTCGCCCGCCGCCTTGGCTTCCTGCGCCCGTGCGCGCTTGATCGCGCGCATGCAAGCGATGGCCGTGCCGATGGCGAACGTGATAATCCCGAGATTGATTCCAAGCGTTAGGAGCGTTCGCGCGTCGAACCCGGCCGCCTCTTGTGCGATGGCGGCATCGAGCGGAAGTAAAGAAGCCGGAATGGAATAGGCCAGGACGCGGGCCAGCACGGTAGGCCACCTTGAGTCAGGCGTCGCCTCTCCTCTGCTGGTTCGCATGGTCCCCCTCGTGCTCCCACGCCACCGCCGCCGTCATAGCCAACGCATCTCGCCACCAACGCATTTGCCTATGGCCTCGCCTCGCGCCGCTGAACGCTGCCACAAACTTGAATGCTGGAGCCGGGTGGCTCTCCACGGACCGCAAGGGCGAATCACTTTTAGACTAACTGCTTCGTGGACTCTTGCCCACAGGCCCGGGAGCCCCGCTTTGTTGCAAAAGTGGCCAAATTTGACGCT
>DGOS01000065.1 GCA_002390155.1 Hyphomicrobiaceae bacterium UBA4460
GATCCGCCTGCTCGATCCGCCGCTACACGAGTTCCTGCCGCATGGCGATGACGCCATTGCCGATGTTGCAAAAGCCATGGGCGTGGAGGTGGCGCACCTGAAGCGCCGCATCGCGGTGTTGAGCGAGTTCAACCCCATGCTTGGCCAGCGTGGCGCGCGGCTCCTCGTCCGCTATCCGGAGATCGTGGAGATGCAGGCGCGCGCCATCTTCGAGGCGGCCGTCGAGGCCGGCAAGGAACTGCATGACCGGGTGACGCCGGAAATCATGGTGCCGCTGGTCGCCGACAAGAAGGAGCTCGATCTCATCAAGGAACGCATCTTGGCGACCGCGCGTCTCGTGGAGAAGGAGCGTGAGACGAGCCTCGCCTACCACATCGGCACCATGATCGAACTGCCCCGTGCCTGCCTCACAGCCGGAGAGATCGCGCAAAGCGCGGACTTCTTCTCCTTCGGCACCAACGATCTGACCCAAACAACGTTTGGATTGAGCCGCGACGACGCCGGTCGGTTCCTAAGTGAGTACTCCGAGAAAGGTATCATTCACCACGATCCATTTATGAGTCTCGATAAATCCGTCGGTGAACTGATGAAAATCGCCGTTGAGCGGGGTCGAGAGGTCCGTCCCGAACTCAAAATCGGCGCTTGCGGCGAGCACGGTGGCGATCCGGAAAGCATTGGATTCTGTGAGGGAATTGGCCTCGACTACGTGTCGTGTTCACCCTACCGAGTGCCCATCGCGCGCCTCGCAGCGGCGCAAGCAACTCTGAAAATGCAGCGCTAACGGATAATTAGCCGTTCGCGTTCGTAATTGGCGACCGTTGCCGACAATCACAATTTGCCCTATATTATCTGGCAGCGTTTACGGCACGAGACGGGATTTGCCGGGCTAGAACCGGTGGGGGGACGTCGAGCGGTTTCGCTGATTTCTCACCATTATGCCTGGTGTTGTGGGGACACCCTGGAATTGTGCGGGCCTAAAAGGACGCACGGCTAGGGTTAATTTCGGTGGGGCTTTCCGGACACGACCGGAGGTTCTCCCGTGGGGACCTGGAGGGAAAATGAGCCGACGCTCATCACGTCGGATGTGGTACGCCGTCGCTGCGTTCGTACCGCTCCCCCTCATTGGCGTGAGTATTGTTGTGGCGTTGAACGACGCGCCGGCCACGGTGGTCGAGCTCGAGTTGACGTCGATGGCTGACGCCACGGGTGCGATCCCCAATGAAGCTCGTAGTCGTTTCTCCAATGGCGGCAAAGGCCCGCGCGCGGATAATCACCGCGCCGCCCACGCCGTCACCACGGCCGGCAAGCAATTGATTACCGCGAGCCTAGGCGGCAGCCCGCGCTTTCTGAATCCCAAAGTGGCCGTGAGCCGTGAGGGCAAAGGCGATCGCTTGAACCCGACCAGCTCCGACGTCGCGCTCAAAGTTCCGGAGCGCCGCCGGCCAGAATCGTCGCTGTTCACGCACGCGAGCTACAACTCGCCCTTCAATGCGGATTTCGCGGTCGCTGCCTTCCGGCCGTCGCCGAAGGACATTGCCTACAGCCCAACGCCGAAGGCTTTGGACTTCCGCTACAAGGGTGAGACCGAAGCCGAGTTCCAGGCGCGTGAGAGCCGCTGCCTTGCCGTCGCGATTTACTTCGAGGCGCGCGGTGAGCCACAGCGCGGCCAGGTCGCCGTCGCCCAGGTCATTCTCAATCGTGTCCGCAGCCCGCTTTTCCCTGAGACCATTTGCGGCGTTGTCTATCAGGGGCAGAGGCGCAAAGGCTGCCAGTTCTCCTTCACCTGTGACGGGCACACCGACAACCCGCGCGACAACGCGCAATGGGAACTCGCGCAGCGCCTCTCCAAGGAGATCATGGCCGGCGAGCAATGGCTGCCCGAGGTTGGATACTCCACCTTCTATCACGCGAATTACGTCAGCCCGCGTTGGGCTCGCCGCATGAACAAGATCGACAGGATTGGGCGGCACATCTTCTACAAGAAGCGCAATGAAGAGCCGTATCTCGTCGAAGCGTCCGTCGAGCCGGAGGACGGCTCGGAGGCGGACGAGGACGCGGGCTACCTCTTGCCGACGCTGTCTCTTGCGACGGCCGTGAACACGATCGCCGGCTCTAGCCCGGCGGCGCCCAATCAAGCGATGAGTCTAGGCTACGGGCCGAGTGAGTAAGCGCGCCGACTGAGATCAGGTCGACACCCGTCGCTGCGATATCCGCAACCGTTTCCAAATTCACGCCACCTGACGCCTCGGTGATGACCTTGCCGTGCGCAATGCCGACGGCCTTTTTCAGCGTCGCGGGATCCATGTTGTCGAGCAGGACAGCATCGATGGGAAAGCGCAGCGCCTCTTTCAGCTGATCGAGCGTATCGACCTCCACCTCGACCTTGACCATGTGGCTCCCTTGCGCGCGAACGCGCTCAATCGCTGCCGCCAGTCCGCCCGCGGCGGCAATATGGTTGTCCTTCACCAGCACGGCGTCGTAGAGCCCGAAGCGGTGATTGACCCCGCCGCCACAGCGCACGGCGTATTTTTCGAGGGCGCGCAAGCCCGGCGTCGTTTTGCGGGTGCAGGCAATGCGCGCGCCCGCGCCCTCCACCTTCGCCACATACGCCGCAGTCAGCGTGGCAATGCCGCTCAAATGGCAGAAATAGTTCAAGGCCGTGCGCTCGCCCGTCAGAAGCGCGCGCGTGCGTCCCTCGACTTTGGCAATGGTATCGCCCGCTTTGATCCGGTCGCCGTCCTCTACGATGCGCGTGAAGCGCGTCTCAGGATCGAGCGTCTTGAACGCCGCCTCCGCCAGATCAAGCCCGGCCACGACGCCGTCCTCGCGCGCGACGATCGCCGCGGCGCCTTTAGCGTCCGTTGGAATGATGGGGTCGGTGGTGATATCGCCGGCGAGCCCGAGATCCTCGGTAAGCGCGGTGCGAACCGCCTGGTCCACGAGCAGCTTTGGAAGCTCCAGCCGGGAAGCGCGTCGGTCCGTCATCCCTGCGACACGACGCGAAGATGTGGGCGGTTCGACAGGCCCGAGGCTTCACGCGAGATCTCATTGGCCTTCGTGAGCGTGAGGAAGCTGCGCTTCGCCAGTGCTGCGTCGGCGGCCGGATAGTCGCTGCGGAAATGCCCGCCGCGGCTCTCCTTGCGCAAGAACGCGGCCGTGGTGATCAATTTCGCCGTGGTCAGCATGTTGGCAAGCTGGGGATCTCCCGCGTGCGCCTGTTCCAGCTCCAAAATGGTCTGCAATGCTTTGGTCATGGAGCTTGCATCGCGGATCACGCCGACATTGTCCGACATAGTATGACGCAGCGTCGATTCGACCTCTTCGTCGTGCGCTTGGCGGGACTCGCGCCTGGTTTCGGCCGTGACGCTTCTGGCGGGCGGCGGTGGCGCTGCGGCGATGTCCTGCGCAACCCGCGCGCCGAACACGACAGCTTCGAGCAGCGAGTTTGAAGCAAGGCGATTGGCGCCGTGGGCACCGGTCGAAGTCACCTCGCCACAGGCCCACAGGCCGTCGACCGTGCTGCGCCCGCGCGCGTCCGTGAGAATACCGCCCATGTGATAATGCGCCGCCGGCGCAACCGGCACCGGCTCGCGCGTTGGATCGATGTCAGCGGACTGGCAGGTCTTCAGAAGCGCCGGAAACTGCTTGGCGAGACCGGACCCGATCGGCCGGCAATCGAGAAAGGCGCCGCGTCCGCCCATCGCCTCGCGATAAACGGCGCGCGCGACAACGTCGCGTGGGCCGAGTTCGGCATCCTCGTGGACGGCGCGCATGAAGCGCTCGCCTTTACCGTTGATGAGGACAGCGCCTTCACCACGCAGTGCCTCGGTGGCAAGCGGCGCGGGATCGCGGCCGATATTGATTGCCGTCGGGTGGAACTGCACGAACTCGGCATCGGAAATCACCGCACCCGCCCGCGCCGCGATGGCGATGCCTTCGCCGCGGGCTTCCTTAGGATTGGTGGTGATCGCATAGACCTGGCCTGCGCCGCCCGTGGCCAGCACCACGGCACGGGCCGGGAGGACAAGGCCGTCCTCTTCGGCGGCGTCCAACGGCGAGAGCGCGATGCCTTGAACGCGGCCATTGCGGACGATGAGGTCGCGCGCCGTGTAGCCTTCCAGAACAGTGATCGACGGGATCGCGCGCGCGGCTTCCGTGATCGCGCCCATGATTGCGCGGCCGGCCATGTCGCCTTTGACGTGAAGGATGCGGCGGCTGCCATGCGCCGCCTCATGCCCCAACGCCAGCCGGCCCTCGAGGTCCTTGTCGAAGGGAACGCCGTAGCGCAGCAGGTCCTCGATGCGCTCGCGCGCTTCCTGCGCCATGAACAGCGCGGTGGTTTCGTCGACGATGCCAGCGCCCGCGCGCACCGTGTCAGCGGCGTGGTCCTCGGGTGTATCGCCCTCGGCCAATGCCGCGGCGATCCCGGCCTGGGCCCAAAGGCTCGATGCGCCCTCGCCGAAGCGCGCAGGGGAGATCACAGTGACCGGAAGCGGCGCGAGCTTCAGCGCGGTGAACAGCCCCGCTAGCCCTGCGCCGACAACCACGACACCGGTGCCCTGAGTTGGAACGTGCGGCTTGCCGGAGTTCATCGCCATTACAGGATCACGCCCTGGCTTAATGGTTGAGATTGATCATCCGCTCGACCGCGGCCCGCGCCCGGTCGGCGACCGTAGGATCGATGGTGACCTCTTCTTTCATGAAGACGAGGCTGTCCAAGATCTTGGGCAGCGTGATGCGCTTCATGTGCGGACAAAGGTTACAGGGACGCACAAACTCGGTGTTCGGGGCCTTCACGGCGACGTTGTCGCTCATGGAACACTCGGTGACGAGCAGCACCTTGGAGGGCTGATTGTCCTCAACCCACTTGATCATGTTGGAGGTCGAGCCGGTGAAGTCCGCCTCGTCGATGACGTCAGGCGGGCATTCCGGATGCGCGATGATCTTCACGCCCGGATCGGCCTCGCGATAGGCGCGCAGCTCATCGGCGGTGAAGCGCTCATGCACCTCGCAATGGCCCTTCCAGGTGATGATCTCGACGTCCGTCTGAGTCTGCACCCATTTGGCGAGAAACTCGTCGGGGATCATGATCACGCGCTTGACGCCGAGCGACTCCACGACGCGAACCGCGTTCGAAGACGTACAGCAAATGTCGGACTCTGCCTTAACGTCGGCGGAGGTGTTGACGTAGGTCACCACCGGCACGCCGGGATAAGCTTCGCGCAGCGCACGCACATCGGCGCCGGTGATGGAATCCGCGAGCGAACAGCCCGCGCGCATATCCGGAATCAGAACCGTCTTGTCGGGGTTCAGCAGCTTCGAGGTCTCGGCCATGAAGTGAACACCGCATTGCACGATGACGTCCGCGTCTGCTTCGACCGCCTCGCGGGCGAGCTGAAGCGAGTCGCCGGACACGTCGGCAACGCAGTTGAAAATCTCAGGNNGTCATGTAGTTGTGCGCCAGCACGACCGCATTACGGGCCTTCTTAAGATCGTTGATCGCTTTGATGTAGGGAGCAAAACCCGGCCACTCGATCGGCGGGATCACGCGTTTCACGCGCTCATAAAGATGTGCGGTCTCTGCCGCCACTTCGGGCGTATAGGCAAGATCTGGCAATAGGGTTGGCGGCAGTACCGCCTGAGCCCGTGCTTTCCATTCAGGGCTACCAGTTTGAACTGTTGCCATGAAATCCTGCCTCCCATCGCTATTAATACTCAATATGAGTATATATGGGGTCTAAAAAGGTCCGGCACAAGGCCGGCACGTCCCAATTCTCAAAAAGAGTATAGGCGATTGACGCACCGCATCAAGAGTGGGCCATCCGCTGTGGGGACAAGAGATCTGGCAGAAACCGGCGAAATTCAAGACTTTGCCCGGCCAAGAGGCAATTCTTGCTGGAAGGAGGTTTCTCCGGGGACTAACCTAGGTCCATAGCGGGGTTTTTGGGATGCGTAGGCGGTCTGTAGTCACGATCCTCGGTGCGGCGGCCCTTTTGGGGCTCATCGCATTGTTGGCGGTTCAGCTGGCCACTGGCGAGCAACGCGAGGAGACCGCGGCCGCCGACATCGTCGTCGCGATTCCTGACAATCCAGCCAGCCTTGCAGCGACCGAGGTGCAGGACGCCGAAATCGTTGCCGTCTTGCCGGGTGCGGAGCCTCCGCAAGAGGACGCGGGCGAGGCTTCGGACGCCCCGCAAGACCTGCGCATCACCGATACGATCCGTCAGCTGCTCGACGATCCACTGCTGCACAAAGGCGCTCATGCGGACGATATCGCGGCGGTCAAGGCGTTCTACACCTCCCATAGCGGGCCTGCGCTGTGGCTGACCACGACGGGTATTTCGTCAAACGGGCAAGCTGTGCTGCGCGAGATGGGACGGGGTGGTGAGTGGGGCTTCGACCCAAGCATCTTCCAGGTGCCGCCTGCGGACTTTAAGCCCGCCTCGGCATCGGACCAGGCGGCCACCGAGATCGCGATCAGTCTCGCATCCCTGAAATATGCACGCGCGGCACGCGGCGGTCTCGCCGAGCCGAGCAAAGTCTTCGATCAGACGCCTTCGGTTCGCGATCCGGCAGCCGTCATGACAGCGATCGCCGCATCGCAATCGCCGGACGCCTATCTCACGGATCTGCACCCCAAGCATGAGCAGTTCGCAGCCTTGCGCCAAGCGCTCGCCAAAGCACAGTCGAAAGAAAACATCACGCGCATCGAAGCCAGCATGGAGCGCTGGCGCTGGATGCCGGAAGAGCTGGGCGCATCCTATGTGTGGCTCAACGTCCCGGAGTTCATGTTGCGCGTGGTCAAGGACGGTAAGACCGTGGCGTCGGAGAAGATCGCGGTCGGCAATACCAGAAATCCAACGCCGGTCTTGTCCGCTGACCTCAAGGAAATCGTCCTCAATCCGGAGCGCAAGGTCCCGCTGTCGGTCATTCGCCGGGACGTCTTGCCCAAATTGCGCGAAAGCGGCGGGCTGTTCGGCGGCGGGGCTTCTTCGATCATCGAGCAGTACAAGTTGACCGTGAAGAACCGGGGCAGGGTGATCGACCCGGACAATATCGATTGGAACAAGGTCAACCTGTCCAAGCTAACCTTCGTTCAGGCGCCGGGCCCCACCAATGTGTTGGGCAAGGTCCAGTTCCTCTATCCGAACGATCGTGGCGTCTTTATGCATGACACCATCCGGCGCGGACAGTTGACGCGCGCCGTCCGGGCTGAAGGGTCTAAGGAGCCGCGCGTCGCGAACCCTGCGAAGCTCGCAGGCGTTCTGCTCGCCGAGGACAAGGGCTGGAGCCAGGCGAAGGTCAATCAACTGATCAAGAGCGGCAAGACGAGAAGGGTCAAGATCGACAAGCCCATCCCGGTCCACACGACCTACTTCACGGCTGTGGTCGACGATGAGGGCGAGGTTAAGACCTTTGACGATGTTTACAAGCTCGACAAACCGAGCAAGCCGGACGACGAAGCAGCCGCGTCGCCGCCTGTCGCAGGTTCGCCTCCCGCGCGAAAGCCTGTAAGGGCGGCCACCGCGCCTTAGCACCGAGGGCAGGGGCTATGCAGTCGCAGTTCACCGTCGGAATCAACTGCGAGGGGAAGGGCGACCGCGTCGTCGTCAATGCGGAGGACGCGTTGATCGCGGCGCTCAAGGTCAAGGCCGAACGGCCTGAAGCAACGATCACCTATGTGCGCCGTCTCAACCGCCGCGGCGATCAGCGTCACCCGCCGCACCGCCTTGCCGAGAAGTAAGGCCCCACGCCGGCTAGCTATCTTCTTCTAAAGCATGGCGCGCGGAACCGATCGCGCGCATGGCCATATAGAGGACGAAGCAACCCAGCAGTAGCCCGCCGGCGATGGCGGGCGCGCGCCAATCGCCGGTTGAGACGCGAACGACGATAAGGGCGAGGCACACCAAGGCGCCAAGCGCCGGAATGATGCGCGGAATCTCGAATCGGCCGGGCTCTTCCCCTTTTCTGCCTTTCAAGACGAAGAGGGCGCCGTTCACGACGGTGAAGACGGAGAGCAGAAGCAACACAGTCGCGGAGGCGAGCTCGGCGATCGTGCCGGAGAGCGCCAGCGGCACGAGAATCAGAAACAGAAGGAAGATGGCGATATGCGGGGTGCGGCGGCCATTGTGCACTCGCCCAAGAATCTGCGGCAGCAGCCCTTGCCGTGCCATGCCGTAAAGAAGGCGCGAGGCTGTCACGAAATTGACGAGCCCCGTGTTCGCCACCGCGAATAAAGTGATGCCGGTAAAGAGAATGGGCGGGATGGCCGGTGCCGCGCGCGCCACCACCTCGGTGATCGGGCCGGGAGCTTGGCTCAGCTCCTGCCACGGCACCACCGACACCGCGGTGATGGCGACGGCGATATAAATGATCGCCGCTGCGACCATGGCCACAACCAGTCCCAGGGGAATTGTGCGCTGCGGCTCCCGGACTTCCTCGGCGACGTTGTACATGTCCTCAAAGCCGATAAAGGCGAAGAAAGCGAGGATCGCGCCTTGAATGACAATCAGCATCGCGTGGTCGTCGCCGTTTGTCGGAGGCGTCTCCAGATAGTTGACCGAGCCCCAATAGGACATGCCGACCAACACCACGAGAATGAGGCCTGACGCCTCGACGATGGTGCACAGAATGTTGACCCACATAGATTCGCGAATGCCGCGGAACACGATGCCGGACATGATCATCAAGAAGCCAAGTGCCAGCCCGGCCACGGGCATCCCATCAAGGCCGATCAGTTCAATAAAGTTGGCGGCGAAGACGCGGGACTGCGTGGCGATAGAGGTGAGGCCGGAGCAAACGAGCGCGAGGCCCACCATGAAGCTCAGCAGCGGAAAGCCATAGGCGCGTTGCGTCACATAGGCCGCGCCCGCCGCGCGCGGGTAGCGCGAGCCGAGCGATGCATAGGAAAGGGCGGTGAGAAGCGCGGCGATCAGTGCCACGATGAAGGCCAGCCAAACGGCATTGCCCACCTGGCCTGCTGCCTTGCCGATCAATCCATAGATGCCCGCGCCCAGCATGCCGCCGAGGCCGTAAAGGGCCATCTGCATTGGTCCGATCGACCGGTGAAGCGTCGGCTCGTCTTCCGAACCCGACGGCGCGCCGGTTTTGTCTTCCCTCATAACTCGCTGCAGTAGCACGCGAGGCAGCTCACGCCTATCCTCGCGGCGGCCTATCGGGACGAGTTTGCAGGGAATTCACAGTCAAGCGTGCGGGGGGGGCTCGCTCAGCTCTTGAGCCGGTATCCTGTCTTGAATGCCCACCACACGACACCAAGACAGATGGCGAGGAACAGCCCGATCATCATGAGGCTGACCTCCACGCTGACATCTGAGGTGCTGAAGAAGCTCCAGCGGAAGCCGCTTACCAGATAGACGACCGGGTTGAACAGCGACACGGTCTGCCAGACCGGGGGCAGCACGTTGAGCGAGTAGAAGGTGCCGCCGAGGAAGGTGAGCGGGGTGATGACCAGCAGCGGCACCAGCTGAAGCTGCTCGAAGCCCTCGGCCCAGATCCCGATCACGAAGCCAAGCAGGCTGAAGGTGACCGACGTCAGCAGCAAGAACACGACCATCCAGACCGGGTGATCGATCCGCAAGGGCACGAACAAGGTCGCCGTCGCCAGAATGATCAGCCCAAGAATGATCGACTTGGTGGCGGCCGCGCCCACATAGCCGGTGACAATCTCGAATGGCGACAGGGGCGCGGAGAGCGGCTCGTAGATTGTCCCGGTAAAGCGCGGGAAATAGATGCCGAAGGACGCATTCGCCACGCTCTGCGTGAGCAGGTTCAGCATGATAAGGCCGGGCACGATGAACGCGCCGTATGGAACCCCGTCGATCTCGGCGATGCGCGATCCGATTGCGGCGCCGAACACGACAAAATAGAGCGCCGTGGCGATAACCGGTGCCACCAAGCTTTGCAGCAAGGTGCGGCCCCAGCGCGCCATCTCGAATTTGTAGATCGCAACGATCGCCGGGAGGTTCATGGGTCGCGCCTCACCAGGCCCACGAAGATGTCCTCCAGCGAGCTTTGCGTCGTGTCGAGGTCTTTGAAGCGAATGCCGGCTTGCGCCAAATCCGTGAGCAGGTGCGTGATGCCGGTCCGCGTTCCTTGGCTGTCATAGGTGTAGA
>DGOS01000094.1:0-4595 GCA_002390155.1 Hyphomicrobiaceae bacterium UBA4460
CTGCCAGGGCGACGGCGTCATCAAAATCGAGATGCACTTTCTCCCCGACATCTACGTCACCTGCGATGTGTGCAAGGGCAAGCGCTACGACCGCGAAACCCTCGAGATCAAGTTCAAGGGCAAGTCCATCGCCGACGTGCTCGACATGACCGTCGAGGAAGCGGCCGAGCTGTTCAAGGCCGTGCCCGCCGTGCGCGACAAGCTCGAGACGCTGAAGCGCGTCGGCTTAAGCTATATCCATGTGGGCCAGCAGGCGACGACCCTGTCCGGCGGCGAGGCGCAGCGCATCAAGCTCTCCAAGGAGCTGTCGAAGCGCGCCACGGGCCGCACGCTCTATATCCTCGACGAGCCGACCACGGGGCTCCACTTTCATGATGTCGCGAAGCTGCTCGACGTGCTGCACGAGCTGGTCGACCAAGGCAACACCGTGATCGTAATCGAGCACAATCTGGAAGTGATCAAGACGGCGGATTACATTGTGGATTTGGGCCCCGAAGGCGGCGACGCTGGCGGCCGCGTGGTCGCCACCGGCACGCCCGAAGAGGTGGCGCAGATTTCAGAGAGCTATACCGGCCACTACCTCAAGCAGCTTCTGGCGAAGCGTGGCAGCGCGGCGAAGTCAGGCAAAGCCACGCGTGGTCGGGCCGCGAAGGCCGAAGCCGCGGAGTAGCAAGCGCCGAAAGGAGTCGTCGAGATGGATTCCGATCTAGGCGTCAACCGAAGGAACAAGGCTCGGATCGCCGCGACAGCCTCGGCCTTTGTCCTCGCCTGTCATATCCTTCCCGCCACCGCGCAAGAGCCGGACCCCGCGCCTTGCACCGAAGATGCCATGATCGTGTTCGATGCGTCCGGCTCGATGTCCAGCGGTGACTGGGGACACGCGCACGAGAACGCCGCCAACAGCCGCATCGATCTCGTGCGCGCCGCGCTTCAGACGATCCTGCCAAACGTCACGCGCTTTCGCCGCGTCGGGCTGATGACCTACGGGCCCACCCCCGTCCCCAGCCTCTTCAATCAATGCGACAACATCGCGCTCAATCTTCGACCGGCGCCGAACGCCGCTGCCCCGATCATGGCGTCGGTGCAAAGCCTGGTGCCGGTTGGCGGCACGCCGCTGACGCGCGCCGTGCAGCAGAGCGCCGACGTGCTCGACTTTCGCCGCAAGCCCGGCCTGATCGTTGTCCTGACGGACGGCTGGGATACGTGCGGGGGATCGCCCTGCCGCGTCGGCCAAGAGCTTCACGCCGCCGCCGCGCAGCTCACCGTCCACGTGATCGGTCTCAAGGCGAAAGGCTTGTCCCGGAGCGACGAGGACCGTCTCGTCGGCACGCGATGCCTGGCGGAGCATAACGGCGGGCTCTATCTCGCGCCCGAGACGACCGAGGAGCTGATCGCCGCCCTCGAGACGACCCTGGGCTGCCCAAAGCTAAGCCAGCTCCTCGGCCCCGAGGGCGGTGACGCCGGCGGAAAGGTCGTGGCGATTGGTACGCCCGAACAGGTGGCGAAGATTTCGCAGAGCTATACGGGCGCGGGACGATGACGTGCGTTCACTTGACAGACCTCTGTCAGGCCGGGCCCACTGGCGCATTCAACGGGTGGTTTCATGGACATCGCCGCGCAGAAGCTTCTCGCCATCGTCGTCATTTGGCTGATCGGCCTCGTCGCCGGGCTTTGGCCCGTGCTGATCGGGGCCCGCACGCCGCACGACCGCTTCTTCTCGCTGGGCAACGCGCTGGCCGGCGGCGTGTTCCTCGGTGCAGGCCTAATTCACCTCCTCCCTGATGCCATCGACAGCTACCGCGCGGTGCTGGGTCCGGATCTCGATTACCCGCTGGCCTCGCTCGTCTGCGCGGCCGGGTTCTTGCTGGTCCTGCTGATCGAGAAGGTTCTGTTGCGCGGCGACGAAGCGCAGCTCGCCGAGGCGGCCAGCGACAGCGGATCGGCGTTCACGCCTTACGTCTTGGCCCTGGTGCTGTCCGTCCACTCGGTGATCGCCGGCGTGGCGCTCGGCGCCGAAAGCTCCGTGGCCACCACCATCGCGCTGTTCATCGCCATTGTCGCGCATAAGGGGGTGGCCGCCTTCGCGCTCGGCGTGAACCTTCACCGCGCCCATGTCGCCCGCGGGCGGTCCATTAGCATCGTTGCGCTGTTTGCCGCGATGACACCATTGGGCGTTGCCGTTGGCGCCAGTCTCGGCGCGGCGCTCTCAAATGAAAGCGCGCAATCGTTCGAAGGCACGTTTGATGCGCTCGCGGCCGGCACTTTCCTCTACATTGCGGTCGTCGATCTCGTGGAGGACGAGTTCTCCAAACCCCAAGACGTCGCCCTGAAATTCGCCATGGTGCTGCTCGGGATCGCCATTATGGCGCTGGTCGCGCTTTGGACTTGAGGCAGGGCGAGACGATGCCGTCTCCCTGAAAGCGGGGGTGGCGTTGCGGGGCGCGCTTGCACTTGGTCCGCATCAAAGCGATCATGCCCCTTCGAGGGGTGTCATAGGCGTGCCGTTTCAGGCGACGCTTGAGGTGAGCAATCCGGTCCGGCTTGCCGGTTCTAACAGGCCGGGCCATTCCTTAGGTGGCTCTGTCCTTTGGGAGGCTCTGAGCGATGGCGCGGCGGCGGAGCAGAAGACGCGATCTTGACTTGCCGCCGATGCGCGTGCCGGCCATTGCCTCGGGCGCCATGGCATCGGGCGCGCTGGCCATTGGCGCCCTCGCCATTGGGGCACTTGCGATTGGCGCGCTGGCCATTGGCCGTTTGCGCATCCGCCGGGCCGAGGCGCAGAAGCTTCATCTCGGGCAGGTCGAGATCGAGGACCTGACGGTGAAGCGCCTGCGTGTGGTCGAGAGCACGGAGGATGCGGCCGACAAAAACAACGCTCGCGTTTGACTCACGGCAAATACAACTGGTCGCGACAGTCTTCAAACCGGCACCGTCGCTCCCTACCTTCGCAAGGATTGAGATGGGAACCGATTTTGAGGCAGAGGAGCGTTCGTTATGGGTCACAAGCTGACTGTCATTGTTGCCGCCGCCGTGAGTTTCGCCGCCAGTACCGCGGCAACGGCGGACACGCGCCTCAGCCGCGGGTTCGTGCCGGTGCAAGAGGGCGTCGAGATCACCGAGGTTCTTGGCGGTCTTGAATTTCCCTGGGGGCTGACGGCACTGCCTGACGGGACGCTCCTCATCACCCAGAGGGACGGCGCCATTCGCATCGTCAAGGACGGCACGCTGTCGGACACCGAGATCTCCTTCCCTGTCGAGGTCATGACCGAGCGCTCCGGCCCCGACGGCAACATCGTGCGCGGCCAAGGCGGGTTGCTCGATATTGCCGCGAGCCCGAACTTCGCCGACGACAAGCTTCTGTTCTTCACCTATGCGACGGGCAAGCTCGACGCCAACCGCACGGCGATCGGCCGGGCCGTGTGGACGGGCGACGGCCTTGACGACTTCAAGCAGATCTTCCAGGTCTCCAAAGCCAAGCGCGACGGGCAGCATTTCGGTTCACGGCTCGCCTTCATGGGCGACGACACCCTGCTCGCCACGATCGGCGACGGCGGCAACCCCCACTGGAGTTTCTCGACACGCTGCAGCGCGAGCAGGCGCAAAACCTGCAGAGCTATTTCGGCTCGGTCATCCGCATCAAGCCGGACGGATCAGTGCCGGACGGCAACCCGTTCGCCGAGCTTGCCGGTGCGAAGCCTGAGGTCTGGAGTTTCGGTCATCGTAATGCGCAAGGCATTGTTGTCGATCCTAAGAGCGGAGCGGTGTGGGTCTCCGAGCATGGGCCGCTTGGCGGGGACGAGCTGAACCGGGTCGAGAAGGGTGCAAACTACGGCTGGCCAAGGGTGACGTTTGGGCGAGACTATCGGGACGGTTCGGTTATCACGCCGAACATTGCCGGGTTGAACTTCGAGGCGCCCGCGCTTGCCTGGGTCGACACGCACGCGCCGAGCGGGCTTCTGCTCTATTCAGGTTCCGCGTTTCCAGACTGGAAGGGCAACTTGCTGTCGACCGGTCTCGCCTCACGCGACATCCGCCGCATCGAGATCGAGGACGGCAAGGTCGTCGGCGAGACGCGTATTCCCGTTGGCACGACGCGCATGCGCGACTTGGAGATCGGTACCGACGGCACGCTTTATGCAATCACCGACGGCGCCGAGGGGACGCTATTGCGAATCGAGCCTGCGCCTTAGGCCTCAGCTGCGGACCGGGACGGCGATCCAATAGCCGGAGCACACGCCCGACGGACCGACGCCGTTCCAGCTGCCTTTGCCCTTGGTGCGCGTGAAGCGCCCGTTGCCTGCTGCCTTGCGCGGGCCGGCGACGCCGTTCATCTTGGCGCTGCCTGAGCCCGACACGACGCCGTTGATCTGGATCGGACGCATCACGAACTTGCCACTGGTCGAGCTGATCTTGCCGCCGCGAATGGCGAGGCCCACACTAATGACGCCGCAATGGCCGTCGGTGGTCACCATGGACATCTTCCAGGCGCCGTCGAAGGGCGCGGCAATGGCGGGCACGACAGTGGCGGGCACGGCGAACAGAAGCGTTGCGAGAGCGGCCAGCGCTGCAAGGCCGCGGATCCGGTTGCCAATCAT
>DGOS01000094.1:4676-10427 GCA_002390155.1 Hyphomicrobiaceae bacterium UBA4460
ACTTTGCGCGGCGGGGAGATCCCTCGCCGCTCCGATAGGAGGACCCATTGCCTGAACCAGACATGTCCGAACCACACAAAGACGACACGGCGCTTACCGCCCGGCTGCGGCGCCTGCCCGGCCAGGCGCTTCTGGCGCTGCTCAACGGCACCGCGGTCCTGGTGATCTTCGCGTCGGTTCTGGCGCTTGTTGCAACTGCCAAAGTCAACAATCTGGCCCACAACGTCGCCACGACCATGACCGATACGGTGCTGTCCCGCGTCGACGTCAAGCCGCGCCAATTGCGGTCTACGCTGGAGGGCGTCTCTGCCGATGTTCGGACCCTGACGGCTGAACTCAAGGTGACGCGGGCCGAAGCCGCCGCTTCTCTCGAACCGGCCGTCGCGCGGCTGAGCGAGCGGCTGGCGGCGCTGGAAGGCGGTGTGAAGCGGCTCGGCGATGCGCGGGCCGCGCTGATCGACGAGGCGGTTGCGCAAGTCAGTATCTCGGTGGGCGAGGCGCTCCAGCGTTTCGGCGCCTGCAAAGCGGGACTTGCATCCATGACACCTTAGATTTGCGCTAGCGCAAAGTGGCGCGCCGCATCTGGCGTATCGATTGCTACAGTCAAGGGCCGATAGGAAAAGACCATCCATGCCGAAAATCGAGATCGCCTATTATTCCGACGTCTTGTGTATCTGGGCATACGTGGCCGAGCGGCGCCTGGAGGAGCTCATTGCGGCGTTCGGCGACGAGGTCGAGATCAGGACGCGCTATTGCTCGGTGTTCCCGGATGCCTGGAGCAAGATCGAGACGAAGGGCGGATTCGAGGCCTTCAACGCGCATGTGCGCGACGTCGCCACGCGCTTTCCGCATGTCAGCGTGAATGACGATGTGTGGCTCACGGCCCGGCCCCGCACCTCGGCCAGCGCGCATCTGTTTCTCAAGGCCGTCGAGCTGATCGAGACCGCGAAGCTTGAGGGTGGCAAACCCCTGCCCTATCTCGAACGGCTCTCGACCCGCGCGGCGCACGAGATGCGCGTTGCCTTCTTCGCCGAGGCGAAGGATATTGCCGACTGGCATGTACACCGCGACATCGCTGTGCGCGTCGGACTCGACTACGACGAGGTGGACCGGCGCATTCGCTCCTCCGAAGCGGTCGCCCAGCTCGCGGTCGATTACGACCTCTGTCAAAAGAACCGCATCGAGGGTAGCCCGACCTTCGTCATGAACGACGGCCGGCAGAAATTGTTCGGCAATGTCGGCTACCGGCTGCTCGAAGCGAATGTCCAAGAATTGCTGCGCACGCCCGCAGGCGAAGCGAGCTGGTGTTGACGCGAATATCGATTGACGAAAATCCAACTAGGCAAACAGGAGCATCCATGACCGTCCAACCATCGTTAGAGGAAGTCGAGCGGCGCATTCAAATCGTCGAGGACAATCTGCGCGAGCTCGTGGAGAACGCCGCCGCCTATTCCGGCGCGGCCGACGAAGAGCGCAACGCCCAGCGCATTTCCGATCAACAAGACAAGCTCGACGCGCTCTTAAAGCAACGTGCGGCGCTCATGGGCGAAACCTGACACGGTCTGGCGTCCGAATGCGGGCTAGTGCGCGCCGCCGCCTGCGAGGCCGATCCCGGTCGCGAGCGCGACCCAGACTTTGATCCGAAGCCCCCAGGCTTTGATGATGCCGAGCCTGTGGTCACGCGCGAGTGCCGTCGCGATCAGCGCTAGCGGCAGCAGAATGCTGAAATGGCTTAACGGCGGGAAGATCTCATACGCAAATGCAATCAAAAGGAGCATTGGGATCGTCGTCTTCAGCGGCGTGCCTTCGTTGTGCCGCTCCGCGTAGCGATCGAAGCGGGCAGAGAAATGGAACACGGCAAAGACCAGGAGGAAGAGAAGGATGAGCGCCGCATAGGCCGTGGTGTCGGTCTCGCCTGGCGGCGTCCACCACGGCACCGTCTGCCCTTCGGCACCTGGTATCGATTCCGCTTTCGAGAACGCCCCCTCACCTTGCGCTAGGTCTTGATCCCTCGGCCCGCGACTTTACGGTTTAAGGAGCTGCTCGACCGCCTCAATCAAATTCATATCAGGGTTCTGCACGCAATAGTTCCGGAGCTTTCGCATATTGGCCTTCAAGGCCTCAACATCCACAACCGTATTGCCGCGTTTGCCGCTGTAATACCCATGCAGCCAAATCGCCAGCGTGTCGGGGCTGGCAACCTTGTAGAGAGCGAACTGGTTACATGTGACCTTCGCCACGTCGACGGTCACTTGCGCCTTGAGCCCCGTATTCACCGAAATTGCCAATGCCATCGACAGGGCAATTGTCGCGGCAGCAGATTTGATGGCGTTTTTGAACATTAGAACGTCTCCTACGAGGTGCCTTCGTCGCCCTCCACAATGGATGCAGTAGCAGTCGTCGACTTCTTTTCTTTCGCCAACACAGATCCTGCGGTCGGCTTCGGCGCCGCCTTGCTATCAATGTAATGCACATCTTGCTGCGGGTATGGGATCGAAATTCCCGCCGCGTCGAAGAGTTCTTTCACGTAGCGCATGAGATCCCAATAGACCGTCCAGTAGTCTTCGGTTTTGACCCACGGCCGGCAGATGAGGTTGACCGAGCTGTCCGCCAACTCGTTCACCCGAATTGTCGGCTCCGGGTCCTTCAGAACGAGCGGGTGTGCCGTGACGGCCTCCTCCAGGATATGGAGCGCTTGTGGGATGGAGTCATCGTATGAAATGCCGAAGATGAGATCGACGCGCCGCGTGTCGCTCGCCGTGACGTTGGTGATGATATTGCCCCAGACATTCTTGTTCGGGATCACGATGACCTTGTTGTCGGGGGTCACCACGGTGGTCGCGACAATATTGACGGACTTGACCGTGCCATTGACGCCGCCGGTGTCGACATAGTCGCCCTCGTCGAAAGGCCGGTAGATCATGATCAGCAACCCGCTCGCCAAATTGCTCAGCGTGTCCTGCATGGCAAAGGCGGCGATGATCGACGCACCACCGATCAGGGCGAAGAGCGGCGTGATGTCGACGCCGAGCGCAGACAGGACGATCATTAGGCCAAAGGCGAGAACCAGCCAGTAGACGATCCCGATGATGAAGGCCTGGAGCAAGCTCGAAAGGTTGGGCACGTGACCGATCCAGCGCCGAACGAACTTTCGAACCATTCGTGCGACGAACAAAAGGCCTAGAAACGAGATCACGACAATGGCGACGTCCTTGACGAGTTCTATTCCGCCGTCCTCGTCTGTCAGCCAAGCCAACGCCCGCGCCGCCAGGGTTTTGTAGTCCGCCTTCTGCGTCTCCTCGAGAGCGATGGCGCTTTGATAGCCCCTGTATTCGGCGATGGCCGCGGGGTCGCCACCCTTCTTCTCCCAGGCGTCGAGGACGGCGCTGTATTTGTCGAACAGCTTACTGCGCTCGCCGTGGATCGCCGTGAGCTTCTCGCGTACCGCATCCTCGACCGCACCGTCAGTCTGCGCCACGGTGACTTGCGCCTCCATGACCTCTTCGGTCTTGGCTTTGACGATCAGCAGCCATTCGCCGGCGAGCCCCTTGAGCTCCGCCTTGGTCAGCGGCACAACGCGGTATTCGAGCTCTTCGATATCGATATTCGGTTGGAGCAGCTTGCTCGGCAGGCTGGGGGCGTCGGCGGCCCGTGGTGCCTCTTGGGCCGCAGCGCCCGCTGCATCGAACAACACGTTGGGCAGAATCACCGTCGCAAAGCCGCAAAGAAGCAGCGCGCAGACCCGAAATAGACGCGACATTATTCAGTCTCCCCTTACCCGGCCGTCTTTACTAGCCGGTTCGGTGCCGCTGTAAAAGCCCCCGATCGGCCGCAAATGACGGCCGCAAAACCCGCGCGGCCGCGCGCTCTCGGCGATGAAAATGCTGGACGGAAAGGATGGTGCGATACGGGAGACCATTGTCGATAACGTGACGCCGAAGCTGTGGCGCCACAAAACGTGCCGGCGCGGCAAGGTCCCGGCCTGCCGCGCCGTACTACTCTATTTTGCCGTCATATTCTTGATGAAGCCGGCGATCAGCGTGAGGATGATGCCGCCGACGGCACCGCCGGCGATATCGCCGACCCAACCCTCGATCATCTGTCCTGCAAAATTGCCGATGAGCTGGCCCATGATGCCGCCGCCCACGGCGCCCGCAATCACGTTTCCAATGGTGCCCAGCGATTGGTTTTTCGCTACAGCGCCCGTTCCCGCGCCACCGACGGCGCCCGAGACGACTTGAACCAATAGACTTGTAAGATCCATTTGATCGTTCCCTCCCTTATTCGCCGCAACCATGCGGCGAGGCATTCTAATGCTGACACGCATCAGGCACCAGCCTCGTTGGACATTGCCCCTGCGGTCCTGTGCGGCCTTGCACAGGGCCGCGTTGCGGGTTACCTGGGCCCGTTAGCGGCGAATCGGAAATCAAAAGCGAGGCCATGAGAAAATCAAAGTACACGCCCGGCGGGTTCGACCTTGCCGTCAGGCGCGCAACCGCGGGCAAGGGCCTGTTTGCGCAAGAGCCCATCCCAAAGGGTGCCTGCATCATCGAATATGTCGGGCCCACGCTGACCGAAGAGGAAGAGGAAACGAGCCGTAGCCGCTACCTGTTCGAGGTCACGCCCAATAAGACGATCGACGGCTGGAACAAGCTGAACACGGCCCGCTACATCAACCATTCCTGCCGGCCGAACTGTGAGGTCGAGATCCGTAAAGGCCGCGTATGGGTGATGGCGAGACGCAACATCAAGCCGGGAGAAGAGCTCGCCTACAATTACGGCAAGAACTATGTCGAGTCGTTCATCAAGCCCATCGGCTGTCGCTGCGCCAAGTGCCGGCCGGCACTGCACGCCGCCAACGGCGACCGCGTTAAAGCGAAGATGAAAAATGGCGCTTGAGGTCGGCGAGGATCACCTTCGCCGCGTTGTGACCGGGCGCGCCGGTCACGCCACCACCGGGATGAGCGCCCGCGCCGCAGTGGTATAGCCCGCGCAAGGGTCCGCGATAGTCCGCATAGCCCAGCATGGGCCGCGCGGAGAACAACTGGTTCAGCGACAGCGCGCCGTGGAAGATGTCGCCTCCGACGAGACCGAACTCACGTTCCAGATCGAGAGGCGTTAGAGCCTGGCGCGCGATCACGCTCTTCGCGAAGCCGGGTGCATATTCATCCACCGTCGCAATCATGAGATCGGCCACCTCATCGCGCGCGTCGTCCCAACTGCGGCCATCGCCAAGTTCCGGTGCCACATGCTGACAGAACAGGCTTGCGACATGGGCGCCGGACGGCGCGAGACTGTCGTCGAGCGTCGAGGGAATGAGCATTTCGATAATGGGCACGCGGCTCCAGCCATGGGCGCGCGCGTCCCGATAGGCTTGGTCCATATAGGCCAAGCTCGGACCGATGATGATGCCGGCACCGTGATGGGGGCCCGCAGTTCTTCCCGGCAACGCGGTGAAGCTCGGCAGCTCCGACAGCGCAACATTCATGCGGAACGTGCCTGAGCAGCATTTGAAGCGTTCCATGCGTTCGGAGAACGCGCGCGGCAGCGCATCTTTCGACGTCAGCTGTGTGTAGAGCAGTTTGAGATTGACGTTGGCGGCAAGGGCACGGCCCTTGATCACTTGCCCGTTTCTTAAGGCAACGCCCACGGCCCTGCCCTGCTCGATCACCAGTTCGGCGACCTCGGCGTCCGTTTCGATGTCGACGCCGCACGCTGCGGCGGAGCTCGCCATGGCTTGGGTGATCGCAC
>DGOS01000106.1:0-16571 GCA_002390155.1 Hyphomicrobiaceae bacterium UBA4460
CGAAGTCGGGATCGCCGCCGTCGAGAAGGACCTCGTAGTCGAGATCGCCGAGGCGCATCCCTTCGACGCCTAGTTCGAGATCGCGATAGTCGATGAGAAGCGGCTTTGCCTTGGCGCGGGCAAGCGCCTCCTTCAGCACGGGCGCGAACTCCGTGTCCCCGATCAGCACCTTCGTCTCCGCATGGTCGAGCATGAAGGCGACGGCCTCAGCGTCGAGGCGCGTGTTGATCGAGTGAAGCACCGCCCCCACCATGGGCACACCGTAATGGGCTTCCAGCATGGCGGGCGAGTTGCACAGCATCACCGACACCGTGTCGCCTTCGCCGATGCCTCGGGCTTGAAGCGCGGAGGCAAGCCGGCGCGTGCGCGCATAAAATGTGCGGTAGTCGGTCCGCGCGCCCCCATGCACGATCGCGGTGTGATCCGGATACACGGCGGCGGCGCGCTCCAGGAACACGAGCGGCGTCAACGGCTGGTAGTTCGCCGGGGTCTTCTTCAGACCAGCGTTGTAGGGATCGACCATGGGCTTGGCGGGCGCGTTTCCTCGATGCACACTAGCCAAGCAGGTGGTCTTGAATCAATTGCTGTTGCTCGCCCTTTCGGGGCGGATGACCGGCTAGCGGTGTGTGTAATAGGCCAATGTCACGGCAAACGCGCCGAACGCACCGACCACAGCCACCAAAAAGAGAATTTCGAACTCGCTCATAATGTCTCCCCCTCCATGCGCATTTTTTGGAAGGGGGAGGCTCGCCTCTGGCCGGGCGTCCAGCCTTGATCGAGGTCAAATCGGGGTGTGTCCCCGCATTCTTACTCGGAAGGGGTGTCCTCTTCGGATTCGCCGCCCTCGGGCTTCAGCTCTTTCAGCTTGGCGAACACGGAGTCGGCGTCCGGCGCGGCCTCTTCCTCGACCGGAGCGGCCATGGCGTCGCGGGCTTCCTTTGCCAGCGAGGCGGCCATGGCGTCTTCAGGCGTGGGTGGCGCTGGCGGCACTAGTAGCGGTGCCTCGGGCGGGCTTGCCGCCCCAGCATGGGCTTCCGCGGGCGTCATGGGAACGGCGGCGGCGGTCGTCTCCTCGGTAGGCAGGAGCGTGCCGGCCTTGGCAGCGGCCTTCTCGGCCTTCTTGCGCTCGCGCTCCAGCCGCGCCGCGGCCCGCTTCACGGCCGCATCGAGATCGATCTGTGAGCACAGCCCAAGCGTCACCGGATCCTGCGCCACCAGATTGGGCGAATTCCAGTGGGTGCGCTCACGAATGGACAGGATGGTCGGCTTGGTGGTGCCCACCAGGCGCATGACCTGGCTGTCCTTCAGCTCGGGGTGGTTCCTCAAGAGCCACAGGATGGCGTTCGGACGGTCCTGGCGGCGCGACACGGGTGTGTAGCGCGGGCCCCGCTTGGTCTTGACCTCGGGCACCTCGACCTTGGGCTCCAGAAGCACTAGCCGGTGCTTCGGGTCTTCCTCGGCCACCGCGATCTCATCGCGGGAGAGCTGGCCGGAGGAGATGGGGTCCATGCCCTTGATGCCGTGGGCCACGTCGCCGTCGGCGATGCCCTTCACCTCAAGCACGTGCAGGCCGCAGAATTCGGCGATCTGATCGAAGGTGAGGGAAGTGTTGTCGACCAGCCAAACGGCGGTCGCCTTGGGCATCAAAGGGGTGCGGGTCATGATGGGTTTTCAGCCTTGCTTAAAGGGGTAGCGCCGTCTCTCTCGCCCCCTCGGCGAAAGAGCCAAATCAACCAATTGAGGGGAATGAGCCCTATATAGGGACACTCGCCCCCACAAGCAATTGGTTCTGGGAGCCGTCCTGGCCGATCAACGGCGCCTCTGGCCGCCGAGAATGCCAAGGCCGAGCGGACCACCGCGCCGCGGCTTGGTGGTCGTGGCCTGGCCGCTCTGCGGCTTGGCATGCACCACGCGGCAGGGCACGCGCCCGGGCGTGCCGGCCCGGGGCTGTGTGATCGCACTCAGGAGGTTCAGGGGCGAGGCAAGTGTGCCGACGACCGCACCCGCCACGGGCGCCCCGCCGAGCGTCACTTTCGCGCTGGCGAGTTTGCCCTGGATGGAGAAGGGTTGCGCGGTCTTGATGAATTGCTTCCGTAGCGCTTGCGGCTTGAAGTGAAGATCGATGGTGTTCGCGCGGAAATCCACCGTGCCCACGCCGACCACTTGCACATTGTTCGTCTCGAGCACCAAGCCTCTTGTCGTACCGCGCCCGTTCTTGAAGGAGAAGGGCGCGACAACGCACACGAGCGGCGACTGACTGCCGCCAGCCGCGCCCGACAGGAGCCAGCCCGGCAGGCTCATGCCCGTCAGGTCGATCAGGCGTGTGCCGATCGAGCCATTGCGCAGCGATGTCGTGAGCGAGCCGCTCAGCGTCCGGGGAATCTGCGCCTTGGTGTTGCCTGCGCCAGACAGATCGTAGGTCACGTTGAGCGCCCCGGAGACCGGATAGTTGACCTCCATCGCCTGGAGCACTTCGCCGATGCGCAAATTGTTGATGCTGCCCTTGAGCGCGAAGCTGTTCTGATTGTCTTTGGTGTCGATATTGCCGTTGGTGGAGGCTGTGCCGCCGAGATAGGTCATGTTCATGGGGTCGAGGCCGATGACTCCAGCGCGGTAGGTCATGCGGCCTTCAATGTTGCTCGCATTGCCACCACCGCCGGCGATCGCGGCCACCTTTACCTGAAGGTCGACGAGCAAGGTCTCCCAGACCTCCGAATAGTCAATCACGTCAGCATCCGCGTCGTCGGCATTCTCCTGAAACACGGCGTTGATGGACGCGAGCTTCATGAGATCCGACAAATGCAGCAGCTCGGTCGCGATGTTGCCATTGAGGACGGGCGCACGCTTTTCCGAGAGCGCCCCGGTCAGCGAACCTTCGAGCGTGGTTTGCCCGACAAGCATGGTCCCGGCCATGACGATGTTCTCATCGCTTCGGGCTACGGTGCCGTCGAACTTGACCCGCCCCACGTCCTCAACTTCGCTTCCAAGCGCCGTAGCCAACGGCTTGAACTTCTCAATGTCGAGGTGGGTCGCGAATGTGAGCTCATTGGCCTCCGGCAGGTCGTCGATCGCAAGGTCCACGCTGAGCTCGAGCAGGCTGCTGTCGGTGACCGTCGCCGACAGGCTCTCGATGCCGAGCGATCCGTCGGCATCGGAGATGGTCACGTCGCCAAAAAGGTGACCAAGCGCTTCGGCGCTCTCCTCGGCCGCGAGGTCGAAAAGGTCGGCCGTGAGGAAATCGATCTGCCCGTTGAGGCTGACGCCTTTGAACCCGATGATGTCTTTCACCGTGCCGGCGACGCGCACGCTCGGGCGCTTGGGATCGCCGGCCAGGACCACGACGTCGTAGAGGCCGAGCCTGCCGTCGTCGGTCTTATAGAGACGTTCGGCGGTAATCGGCCCGATATCCCTGAACTTGGTCCGGATGGCGCTCGTGGTCACGCGGAAATCTCTTATGAGAACGCTGTCCCGCGACCCCTCGATGCGCCCTCGAAAGCCGGTGACGCCGATATCGTAGATCGGCCGTGCCTCGCCTTCCGGCAGCTGCTTCTTCGCGAACGCGCCCTTGAGCTTCAGCGCGAGGCCCGTGCCTTGCATGAGGTCTGCGATGTCGCCGGTCACTTCGTAAGTGTCCCCGGACTCGAATGCGAGCTTCAGCGCGAGCTCGCTGAGCGCAAGCTCATCCAGCGATCCTGCAAGCCGCCCCGAAAGCGCACCGGATCCATCAAGCTCGCCCTTGATATCGTAGACTGCGAGAGACCGGTTCAACTGCGGCGCCGATGCGGTCACCGTCATGTCGACGGCATCGCTTTCCGTTCCGAAGAAGCTCGTGTCGAAGGCATAGTTGCCCGCGAAGGCAACCTTCAGGCCTGCATGGTTCACTGCAAACACGAACTTCCGCCGGTCTTCGTCCTCGCCCGGCGGATCGACATCGACTTCGAGCCTCCATGGCTCATCGTTGAACCGGCCCGTTCCCTCGACATCGACCCCGCCGTCGTCCGATGGGTGGCTCGCAATCTCATCGAAGACATAGTGGAGATCGAATCCGTTCTCCTCGTTGACATAGTCGACTTTCGCATCGCGCAAGACGAAGTCGCTCGCGAATGGCGAGCGGACGAAGTCGCCCACCGTCTCGGCCACGTTGATGCTGGCTTCGTCTGCGCCGCCTTCCGGAATCTCGATGGCCACGTCGAGCCCCTCGATCACGAGGGCGCGGAGTTGCACATCGGCGATAAACAACGGCATGAGCGGCACGTCGACCTTGATCGACTTGATCGATAACCGCTTGAGGTCCGGCGGGAGACTGCTCTCCACCGCCGCGATGTCTTCGATCCTCACGGTCGGCGCCCAGCCGGCGTCAATGTGGATGGGCCCGCGCACCTCAACGGTGGCGTCCATCGCTTCAGAGAGAAGCTTCTCGGTCATATTCCGGCGTAGCGGCTCGAAGGGCTCCGCGTAGAGCACCAAAAACGCGAACACTGGCACACAAAGGATCAACCCGCCGATGAAGAGGACTCGAAGGAAGAACCGAACTGAGGAATTGAGGTGCATGGCCTGAAGACCTCGCTAGGGTGCGCTTACCCGGTCACTTCGAGGACGATCTTGCCCACATGGCCGGGGTCGTCGATGCGCTTATGGGCGTCGGCCGCGTCGCTGAGCGGAAATGTGGAGTCGATCACTGGCTTGAAGTCGCCCACCGCGATCAGCGGCCACACGGTCTTCTCGATTGCCTCGGCCATGCGCGCTTTGGCCTTGGCGCCTTGCGCGCGCAGCGTCGAGCCGGTCAGGGTGAGTCGGCGCATCATCAACCGCATCAGGTCGATCTCGACCTTGGAGCCCTTCAGGAAGGCGATCTGGACGATGTGGCCTTCGAGCGCCGCGGCCCGCAGGTTCCGCTCGATATAGTCGCCGCCCACCATGTCGAGGATGACGTCGGCGCCGTGCTTCTCGGTGACCTTACGCACCACGTCGACGAAGTCTTCCTCGCGGTAGTTGATGGCGCGGACGGCGCCGAGCGCCTCGCAGGCCTTGGCCTTGGTATCGTCGCCAACCGTGACGATGACTTTTGCGCCGAGCGCGGTGGCCAGCTGGATGGCCGTGGTGCCGATGCCGCTGGCCCCGCCATGGACCAGGAGCCAATCGCCTTCCTCGAGGCCCCCACGCTCGAAGACATTGTGCCAGACGGTGAAGATCGTCTCCGGCAGCGCGGCAGCCTGAACCGCGGTCAGCCCATCGGGTGCTTTGAGCGTGGTCGTCTCCGGGGCGACGGCAAACTCGGCATAGCCGCCGCCATTGACCAGCGCGCAGACGAAGTCGCCCGGCTTGAAGCGGGTGACGGCCTCGCCGACCATGATCACGGGACCGGCGACTTCGAGCCCGAGAAGATCGGACGCGCCTTTGGGCGGCGGATAAAGGCCCTGGCGCTGGAGCACGTCCGGCCGGTTGATCCCGGCGGCCTCCACGGCGATCAGCACCTCGTCGGGAGCGGGCTTGGGCGCGGGCCGCATGGCCGGCACCAGAACCTCCGGGCCCCCGGCCTCGCGCGCTTCAATGACAGTCATGGTCTCTGGCAGCATTGGTTCCTCGCCGTCTCTTCAGTCCGCGGGCCATGGATAAAGGGATTATGGGCGAAAGGCCACGATGGTAGGGTGCGGCATCCTTTAAGGGACGGCCCGCCCATGGACCTTGACGATCTCGCGCCAAAGGCGCCGAAAGGCGACACGCTCGGCCAAGACCTGAGCAAGCACTCCGTGGCGGAATTGGAGGCGCTGATCGATGCGCTCCGGGAAGAAATCGCGCGGGTGGAAGAGGCGCTGGGCGCCAAGCAATCCTCAAAAAACGCCGCGGAAGCCGCATTTAAGCGCTGATTAAGTCCTGCACACCGATCCTTTAGGTAAATCAGGCCTTAGTCTTAACCGCTTATTAGGAGTTGCCGCGTAAAGTCCTCGTTATCCAGTCCTCTGGATCTGAGTGGCCTGTTCCACTCTGTTTGACGCCTCCCTGTTAACTTCCTGAGCCGCCTTTTTTGGCGGCTCTCTTTTTGCCTGAATTCCTCGCTTTAACCTTGGTTACCAGAAGGCGACGACAAGTTCCGCCCATGGCATACTATGCCGCCCCATAAGGGGTGCCCCGAGAAGGGGCTGTTGACGGAGTGGGGCGAATGGCGGGGAAGTCCAAGAACGACAGCACCGATGCCTATGAGGGCGTAACGGTCTCATTCGGCGCGAAATTCGCGCGATCGGACCAGTTCAAGACTGTCTTCCGCGAAGGTATGGCCTTGGTGGAGGCCGCGGCCGCTTATCTGGACGGCGATGGCCGTAAAGAGGCCCGCAAGCTCAAGCCGCCCCATTCGCTGGCCTATGCAACGGAAAGTATGCGCCTGACGACGCGGCTGATGCAGCTGGCGTCTTGGCTCCTGATCCGCCGGGCCGTGAGCGAAGGCGAACTGACCCCGGAGCAGGCGGTCGAGGAACAGCGCAAGATCAAGCTCCCCGTGGCGGGCGCCGAGCAGCCGACCCGCGATTTCGAGGCGCTACCGGAGCGCCTGCGCGATCTCATCGAGCAGAGTATCAAGCTTCAGGAGCGGGTGGTTCGCCTCGACCAGATGCTCGATTTCAACGAACAGACTGCTGAGGGCGAAACACATCACCCGCTCAGCTCGCAGCTCTCGGCGCTGCACGCGGCATTCGGCTCCGAGGCCGAGTAATCCAGCCTACTTCAAAAAGCCTTCGTACTTCTTCTTGAAGCGCGTCAGGCGGCCGCCGCGATCGATCAGGTGCTGCCCACCGCCGGTCCAGGCCGGGTGGGTCTTGGGATCGATGTCCAGCTTCAGCGAGTCGCCCTCGGCCCCATAGGTCGAGTAGGTGACGAATTCGCTGCCATCCGTCATGACCACCTTGATCTGGTGGTACTCCGGGTGAATGTCTTTTTTCATGGCTCAAACCTTCATTGTCCGGCGCCGCCGATCGTCCTTGCCGAGGGCACCCCACGTCGCCTGATCGAATTCTGGCGGAATTGGCGTGAGCCTATAACGCGGAACCGGCGCTAGGGCAAGATCGCGTGCAAACGGGGGCCGTTCCCGGGGCTTAACCTTGCGGGAGACAGTGCCGGTGGGCGCGGCATCAAGGCCTTTGCGCTTCCCGCTCAGGCCCTTAAAGTCGGCCAACTGCATTCTAGCTGGGCATATCTAGTGCAAGTCGTATCGAACTCCGACGGTCAAGATCGGCAACACCCTGAGTTGGAAGACACCCCGGAGGATGAGGCAAAGCGGCCCTCGCTGCGCCCGCTTCTGAGGCTGCGGCCGTATCTGCTGCGCCATAAGGGGATGCTCGCCGCCGCTTTCGTCGCGCTGGTGGCCGCCGCCGCGGCCACGCTCGCCGTGCCGTTGGCCGTGCGGCGCATGATCGATCTTGGCTTCTCAGGCATCGAGCCCGACCTGATCGACACCTATTTCATGACGCTGGTCGGCGTGGGTGTAGTGCTGGCGCTAGCGAGCGCCGCCCGGTTCTACTGCGTGAATTGGCTCGGCGAGCGTGTGGTCGCCGATATCCGCAGCGATGTGTTCAAACATCTGACGGGTTTGAGCCCGGCCTTCTTTGAGGTCTCGCACTCGGGCGAAGTCATGTCGCGGCTCACCGCCGACACCACGCAAGTGAAGGCGGCCGCGAGCACGGCGATCAGCCAAGCCATCCGCAACGTGCTGCTGCTTGCCGGCGCCGTGGTCATGATGGTGGTGACCAGCACCAAGCTGTCGCTCGCCGTGCTGATCGCCATTCCGATCATTGTGCTGCCGCTCGTCGCTTATGGCCGGTCCGTGCGGGCGCGTTCGCGGCTCGCGCAAGATGCGCTGGCGCACGCGTCGGCCTATGCCAGCGAGAGCCTCGGCCAGGTGAAAGTGTTGCAGGCCTTCACCCATGAGACGGCGACCACGGAACGTTACCGGGACGCCGTGGACCGGTCCTTCGAGGCCGCGAATGCGCGCACCAAGGCGCGTGCCGGCCTCACCGCCATCGCCATCTTTCTCGTGTTCATCAGCGTCGTCGGCGTGTTGTGGTACGGCGCGCAGGATGTGTTGTCCGGCGCCATAACCGGCGGCACGCTCGGGCAGTTCGTGCTCTACGCCGTATTCGCCGCCGCGGCCGTCGGCAGCCTCAGCGAGGTGTGGGGCGAAGTTGCGCAAGCCGCGGGCGCGGCCGAACGGCTTGGCGAGTTGCTGCAAGTGCGCTCGCAGATCACGTCGCCCGAACATCCCAAGGCGATGCCTGAGCCGCCCGATGGCGAGATCGCATTTGACGACGTGTCGTTCACCTATCCGTTGCGGCCCGAGCAGCGCGCGCTCCATGATGTGAGCTTCCAGGTGAAGCCGGGCGAACGCGTGGCGCTTGTCGGCCCATCGGGTGCCGGCAAGACAACAATCTTTGCGCTGCTGTTGCGCTTCTACGATCCGGAGTCTGGCGCCGTGCGGATCGACGGCGTGCCCGTGAACGAGGCCAGCCTTTCGGACTTGCGCGCGCGTTTCGCGCTCGTGCCCCAAGAGCCGGCGCTGTTTGCCGACACGGTGGCCGCCAATATCGCTTACGGCGCCGGCAAAGCGAGCCGGGCCAAAATCGAGGCGGCGGCGAAAGCGGCGCACGCCCACGAGTTCATTATGGAGTTGCCGCAACGCTATGACACCGAGCTGGGCGAGGGCGGTGTTACGCTCTCGGCGGGGCAGCGGCAGCGCATCGCCATTGCGCGCGCGGTCTTACGCGATGCGCCGATCCTTCTGCTGGACGAGGCGACGAGCGCGCTCGATGCCAGGAGCGAGACCTTAGTGCAGAAGGCCTTGGACAAAGTGATGGAGGGGCGCACCACGCTCGTCATCGCGCACCGGTTAGCGACCGTCGTGAACGCCGACCGCATCTTGGTGTTCGATCGCGGACGTTTGGTGGAGCAGGGGACCCATCAAGTCCTGATGCGCGAAGGCGGCGTCTATGCGCGGCTCGCCGAACTGCAATTCGCGCCCGACGCCGCAGAGTAGCCTAGCGCTCCGTCAGCTTCAGTTCGATGCGGCGGTTGCGGGCCAGCGCCTCGTCGCTTGAGCCTGCATCGATGGGCTGGAACTCGCCGAACCCGGCGGCCACGAGATGTTGCGGCGAAATCCCCTGGCTCATGAGATAGCGCACCACGGAGATGGCGCGCGCGCTCGACAGCTCCCAGTTGGAGGGAAATTCGGGCGTCGCGATCGGGTTGATGTCCGTGTGGCCGTCGACCCGCATGACCCAGGCGATGTCCGGCGGGATGTTGCCTTCAATCTCTCTCAGTGCCGTGACCAGCTTGTTGAGCTCAGGCGCCGCGCCGGGCTTCAGATCGGACGAGCCGGGATCGAACAGAACGTCCGAGGGGAACACGAAGCGGTCGCCGACAATCTTAAAGTCCTGCCTTGCCCCTAAGGCTGCCCGCAGCTTGCCGAAGAAGTCGGAGCGGATCTCGTTGAGCTCCTTCACCTTCTTGGCCAGGGCTACGTTCAGACGCTGGCCGAGATCGGCAATCTTGGCTTGGGCGTCTTTGTCCTTCGCCTCTGAAGCTTCGAGCGCCTCGTTCAAGGCGGCGAGCTGAAGCCTGAGCGCGGCAAGCTGCTGGTTGAGCAGTTCGACCTTGGCGAGCGCGTCATTGGTGATCTTGCGCTGATCGTCGAGCTTGGTGCCGAGCGCGGCAATGCGGCCCTCGGCGTCTTCCGTCGCACCGCTCGCGGTGCCGAGCATCCCCGTCAGCCGCTTGTTTTCCGATTCGGTGTTCAGGAGCGTGGCTTGCAGCGCCGACAGATTGTCTTCGGCCGACTCTTTCTTGGACCGTTCGAGCGCCAGCAGTTCGGTCAGCTCGGAGAGCTGCCGGGTCAGCCGCGACAACATCGTGTCCTTGCCGCTCGCGGCCTGGGTGATGATGTAGTTGGTGACCATGAACATGGCCATGAGGAAGATCACCACGAGCAGCAGCGTGGACAGCATGTCCACGAAGCCCGGCCAGTAATTGGGGGTGTATTGACGGCGGCGGGCGCGTGCCAGGGCCATGGCTAACTGCCTTCGCGGGCCGGCGCGGGCTTCTTGCCGGAGATCTGGCGCAGCACCGTGGCAAGCTCATGCTGTTGCTGCGCTTGTTCGTCGGCCCATTCGCGCACGACCTTCTGCTCCGCGCGCATTTGGCGAATGAGCTTGTCGACGCCTTGCGCCAAGTCTTTCACCGCATCGCCCGTATTGTCGTTGAGGATACGCTGCTCGACCTTATCGTTGAGGTCGGACAGCGAGTGCTGCATGTCCATCAGCGCAAAGCGCAATTGCGGCGAGACATCCTTGGTGCCGGGATCCACCGACTGAAGCTCGGTGATGTTGGCGAGCCAATCTTCAAGCTCGTTATAGAATCGGCTTTGAGCGTGGCCGGCCTGCAGATCGAGGAAGCCGAGGATCAGCGAGCCCGCCAGGCCGAACAGCGAGCTGGAGAAGGCAATGCCCATGCCGCTCAACGGTCCGGCCAAGCCCTCTTTCAATTGATCGAAGAGCAGCACGCTTTCGCTGCCGGTCGTGTCGAGCGCGTTGATCGTGTTGCCGACCGAGCTCACGGTCTGGAGCAGGCCCCAGAACGTTCCGAGCAGCCCAAGAAAAACGAGCAAGCCGACAAGGTAGCGTGTCGTCTCGCGCGCTTCGTCCAGGCGCGAGGCGACGGACTCCAGGAGTGTGCGGGCTGAGCCGGTCGCCAACGCAAGGTGGCCGGTGCGGTCGCGCAGCATGGTCGCCATGGGCAGCAGCAAGACGGGCTGTTTGTCGGTTGCGATGCCGGGGTCCGAGATCCGGAAATTGTTGACCCAGTTGATTTCCGGATAGAGCCGCAAGACCTGGCGGAAGGCATAGACGATGCCGACCACCAGCACGGCGATGATCAGGCCGTTCAGGCCCGGATTGGCCATGAAGCTGCGTCTCAGTTGCTCGGTCTGGCCGTCGAGGATGATGGCAAGCAGCACGGCGAGAACCAGGAACAGCATCATGCGCCAGAGAAAGACCTGCGGGCGCGTGAGCTTCGTCTTGTACTGTTTCGTTGCCATGTGGTGCCGCTGCTGCGTGGTGTGCTTCGCGCGAGAGATTAGCCGAATAGTTTGACCGGCAAAACGGCAACCTCAGGGCGAAGACGTTCTTATCAGCCCGCTGTCATGTTTGCCGGGGCCGCGGGGTCGGGCGCGGGCGCCTCGACGATGCGCTTATTTCGCAGCCGTTTTTGCCGGTGCCTTGCTTGCGGTCTTGCCCGCGGCCTTGACCGGCGCGGGCCCTCTTGCGTCCGCGGCCTTGAGAAGTTTCAAGAGCTTGGCGTGGATCGTCTCGTTGCCGGCGACGATACTGCCCGTTTCCAGCATCTTGTCCTTGCCGGCGATATCGGTGGCATAGGCGCCCGCCTCACGCAGCATGACGATGCCGGCGGCAATGTCCCAGGGCTTGATGCCGCTCTCCCAGAACCCGTCATACCGTCCGGCCGCAGTCCATGCCAGGTCGAGCGCCGCGGAGCCCGTACGGCGAATCCCCGAGGACACGGCCATGATCGCGCGCAGCTCCCGCAAGTAAAGATCGTGGTTCGGACGCCCCGCATGGGGAATACCGGTGCAGATGAGAGAGGCCGCAAGCTCCATGCGCGCCGCCACTCGCAGACGGCGCCGGTCATTGAGATAGGCGCCTTTGCCCTTTTCAGCGGTGAAAGTCTCGTCGCTGACGGGATTATAGATGAGTCCAGCCACGAGCTCGCCATCGCGCTCCAACGCAATGGAGATGGCGAAGAGAGGAAGTCCGTGCAGAAAATTGGTGGTGCCGTCGAGCGGATCGACAATCCAGCGATGGGTTGCGTCGGCGCCTTTGACCTCGCCGCGCTCCTCCATGAGAAAGCCATAACCGGGGCGCGCGCGCGACAACTCGGTGAACAGGATTTCCTCTGCGCGGTGGTCCGCGGCGCTCACGAAATTCGCCGGGCCTTTCATTGAAACCTGAAGCTGCTCCACCTCGCCGAAATCGCGCGTGAGGCTGCGGCCGGCCTTGCGGGCGGCGGTCTGCATGACGTTCATCAACGCGGATGCGGGCATTGTTCGTTCTCGCCGCCGGCGTGGCCGGCTCTTTATCTATTCGGCGCGTTTGACGTAGGTGACTTCGTTAGTGTCGACCACGATGCGCTCGCCGGCCTCGACGAATGGCGGCACCATGACCCGCACGCCGTTCTCCAGCTTCGCAGGCTTGTAGGACGACGCGGCTGTCTGTCCCTTCACCACGGGGTCGGCCTCGACGACTTCGAGCGTGACGTGGTCGGGTAGGGAGACACCGATGGGGCGGCCTTCGTGACTTTCCACGGTTACCGTCATCCCGTCCTGCAGAAACGCCGCGCGCTCCTCCAGAAGGTCGCTGGGGATCTGAATCTGGTCGTAGCTCTCCAAGTCCATGAAGGTGAGCATGTCGCCTTCCGGATAGAGATATTGGTGATCCTTCTGCTCCAGGCGCACGCGCTCGACGGTTTCGGAGGAGCGGAAGCGTTCGTTGAGCTTCGAGCCGTCGATGAGGTTCTTCAGCTCGACCTGCGCGTAGGCGGGACCTTTGCCTGGTTTCACGGCCTGTGTCTTCACCGCGACCCAGAGGCCGCCTTTATGCGTGATGACGTTGCCGGGCCTAATCTCGTTGCCGTTGATCTTCATGAAATCCCTTGGGGTTGGGTAACGGGCGTGGCGCCTTTAAGGCTTGGGGGTCCGCCGCTGTCAAGGGCGGGAGGGCGCCTGCTGACCCGCCGGCTGTGTGTCCACCGCGGCCTGTCCGTCCGACGCATCGTCGGTGAGGCGTCCCGCTTCCCAACCGTCCACCAAACGTTCGGCCTCGACGCGCTGTTCGGGGGCGAGCCTCGACAGCATGATGTCGAGGGTGAAGTCGCTGACGCCGGCTTGCCGGGCGATCAGATGCCATTTCGCCGCCTGTATGGCGTCCCCCTCGAACACCACGCCGTTGGCATAGAGGCGTGCCAGCCGGTTCTGGGCGACGGGATTGCCGTTCTCGGCCGCCTGGCGGAAGAGCGTGGCGGCGCGTTTTTCGTCCTTCTCCACGCCGCGCCCGTTGAACAGCATGACGCCATACTCGACCTGGGCGGCGGGCAGCCCGGCGTCGGCGGCTCGGCCCGTCCATTCGGCGGCCTTCTGCTTGTCGATGGGGACGCCCCGGCCAAACTGGTAGAAGGCGCCGAGATCGTACTGCGCCTGCGGGCTGCCGTGCGTGGCGGCTTTCTGCATCCACTCCGCCGCCTTGATCTCGTCGGCCGGACGTCCTCGCCCATGCAGGTAAAGGAGTGCGACGTTGTACTGCGCCGCGGCATTCCCGGCCTTCGCGGCGCGCTCGAACAGGTCGCCGGCGATGGTGAGGTCCTTGCGCACGCCGCGGCCTGAGGCAACGAGGAGCCCTAAGGAGAACTGGGCGTTGGGGTCGCCGAGATCTGCGCCCTTGGCGTAAGCATCCGCCGCCTTGGCGTAATCTTGAGGCACGCCGAGACCTTCCGCGTGAATCTCGCCCATCAGCGTGTAGGCTTCCTTTGAGCCCGCTTCCGCCTCTTTTTGCGCAAGGTCCAATGCGGTCAGGTACTTGCCTTCCGCGAAGGCAATATATGACGGGCTTTCCGCAGCGCGCGCCGGGCCACTTGCGAGGATGCAAGCGCTTGCGATCAAGACTCCGGCAAATAGTCGTCTCACGCGGTGCTCCTGACATGGGCAATGGCGCGGCCGATGTCCGCAACAATGGTGGCGGCGTTGTCGGCCTGCCAGATTGTGCGGGACGGTGCGACGAAGTCGGCGCCTTGTTGCGCAAATCGTTCCGCCTCGGCCGCCGTGTCCACATTCCACGCCACGCAAGGCACGACGAAGACCTCGGACCACCAGGCGACGAGGTCCTCGCTCTCCGGCCCGAAGGCGACATAATCGGCGCCGGCTTCGGCAAGCTCCATGGCGGCGTGGCGGTCCGCCCTGCAATCCACGCCAATATTGGCGCTTTGCCCGAGTAGGTTGCGCGCGGTTGTATAGCGCTCCAGATCGGCCGCGATATGCACGCCGTCGGCGCCCAGGCGTTCGGCGCGTTCGAAGTCATTCTCAATGAGGCAGGCGATATTGGCCCCCTGAATCCGGTCGATCAGCCGATCAATCAGCTGGTCGGTGGGAACTTCTTCGGTATTTTGACCGTTATCGCAGAGCACAACGCAAGCCACCGATGTCGTTGTCAAAGCTTGGGCGAGTTGAGATTCGAGCTTCGCCGTAATCGGCGCAGGAACTTGAAAATAGAGGCGGCATTGAGACTTGGCGTCAGCCATGATTAGGGGGATCCCACGGGCGTGTTTGCGATTGGCCGGTTGTTTTCAGGGATTTGTCTCAAATCACACGCTTCGCGGTACTGTCAAATCCTGTGTGGGCCGCCGATATTGGGGTTGTCGTACGCTCGTTGAAGGTTGAACATGGGGCAATCACATTTCGCCAGGCTGCTGGGTCACACGGCGAGTCGGTCATAAACCGGCGGCGCCTAGTGGGGAGGGGCGGACGCAATGAAGCAACCGGATGCTCTGCATCGGCTCGATACGGCAGTTGACCAACTTGAGGGTCATCTGAAGCAGGCCTTTGCAGGCGGTGGAGACGCCGCCCTCAAGGACGAACTGCGATTTCTGACCGAGGAGCGCGATCAGCTCCTTGCCGATCTTGAAGCGGAGCGTAGCCGCGTTCGGCGCCTCAAGGCCGCCAATGATGAAGTCTCGGGCCGCCTTGAGGTTGTGATGGGGACACTGAAGGATATGATACCGGCCATGCCGGGCTAGCTTTGCCGGGCGGGGGAGGTTCATGGGGCAGATCAGTGTCACGCTGAACGGTCGTAACTATCGACTGGAATGCAGCGAAGGTGAAGAGGCTCATCTTCTCGAGCTTGCCGAGTACCTCGGTTCGCATGTCGACGAGATGCGTCGGAAGTTCGGCCAAGTCGGCGACGATCGCTTGATCCTCATGGCATCGCTGGTGGTGACCGACGAGCTCTGGGAATTGCGCCGCGAAATCGAAAACATGAAGACCGCGTTGGCCGAAGCACGCCGGGACAAGTCGGCATCCGACGAGACGGCGAAGCATATGCAGGCGGACCTGTCCGCCCGGATCGACGCGGCAGCCGAACGGCTCGAGGGGCTCAATGCCGAGCTTTCCAAAGGCGGGCGCGCGTCGGACGGCCGCTAGCGGTTCTGAAAGATTTCTTCCATAGTCAGCTCTTGGCGGGCTGCGTGGTGCGTTAGGAGCATTTATTCCAGGGCCCTATAAGATTCTACGGGAGCTGACCCTGACGAGGACCGTGGTCTTTGTTACTCGGCGCCCACCTACTTTAAGTAGGGACACCGGAATCTTCGCTCCGACGGCCAACGCGGCTCTGCCAAACTTTGCACGCACGGTGCAATTCTGTATTGACCCCCCGATGATCCATCTTCAGCAAGCCGATTTCCCATGCGCATTCTGTTCCTAGGCGACGTTGTCGGCCGGTCCGGGCGCGCGGCGGTGCTGGAGACATTGCCGAAATTGCGTGAGCGCTACCGCGCCGACTTCGTCGTCGTGAACGGCGAGAACTCGGCCGGCGGGTTCGGCATCTCCGAAGCGATCTTTAATGAGTTGCTCGATGCGGGCGCCGACGTGGTGACCACGGGCAACCATGTTTGGGATCAGCGCGAAGCGCTCGTCTTCATTGAGCGCCATGACCGTCTCTTACGGCCCGTCAACTTTCCGGCCGGCACGCCGGGTCGGGGCGCTGGCTTGTTCAAGGCCGCGAACGGCATGGACGTGCTGGTGGTCAACGCGCAAGGGCGCGTGTTCATGGCCGATCTCGACGATCCGTTCCGCGCGGTGGAGCAGGAACTCAGCGCTTGCGGTCTGAAATCCGGCACGGACGCGATCCTGATCGATTTCCACGCCGAGGCCACGTCGGAAAAGCAAGCCATGGCGCATTTCGTCGACGGGCGCGCGACCGCCGTCATCGGCACGCATACGCATGTACCGACCGCAGACGAGTTCGTGCTGAACGGCGGTACCGCCTATATCAGCGACGCCGGCATGTGCGGTGATTTCGATTCGATCCTCGGTATGGACAAAGAGGAGCCGATTGCCCGGTTCCTCACCAAGATCCACTCGCGGCGGTTCGCGCCATCGATGGGCGAGGCAACGGTGTGTGGTGTGGCCATTGAGGTGGACGACGCCACCGGGCTGGCAAAGGCCATCGCGCCGGTGCGGCTTGGCGGACGCCTGTCGCAGGTCGAGCCTGCGTTCTGGCTCGACCCGGCTTAGGCCGAGCGCCGACTTGGTGTGGCAGTGGCGTGAGGCTCACGGCCCTTCGCCAGAAGGCGCTGGAGGCATCCAATGGCATCGTCCAGATGCGCCAGCGCACGATCCGTATCGTAGCCCTTTTCGTCGAGCGACAGCCGCGCCCACGCGATGTGATCGGCGGCCTCAGAACACAGGTCGGGGAGGCTCAAGGTCTGCTCGGCCGCCTCGCCGGTGGCGGGTTTGTGCATCGGTGTCATGGCCT
>DGOS01000106.1:16685-20940 GCA_002390155.1 Hyphomicrobiaceae bacterium UBA4460
CCGGGCCTTGACCGGTATGGGCGCGAGCGACTAGGGATCAGGCCATGGCAGGCCATTCAAAATTCAAGAACATCCAGTTCCGCAAGGGCGCCCAGGACAAGAAGCGCGCCAAGCTGTTCTCCAAGCTCGCCCGGGAGATCACCACGGCGGCGAAGCTGGGAATGCCCGACCCGGCCATGAACCCGCGGCTGCGGACGGCGATCCAAGCGGCGCGCGTCCAGAACATGCCGCGTGACAATATCGACCGGGCCATCAAGAAGAGCCAGGAGGCCGGCGGCGACAATTACGAAGAAGTCCGCTACGAGGGCTTCGGCGTCAGCGGCGTCGGCGTCATCGTTGAGGCGCTTACCGACAATCGCAATCGCACCGCGAGCGAAGTGCGCTCCATCTTCTCCAAGCATGGCGGGAACCTGGGTGAAACCGGCGCGGTGTCGTTTAATTTCGACCGGCTTGGCGCCATCGAGTTCGAGGCCGGCAAGGGAAGCGCCGACGACATGCTGGAAGCGGCGATCGAAGCGGGCGCCGACGACGTAGAAACGACCGACGAGGGCCACGTGGTCTACTGCAATCCGGATGAGCTGCATCAAGTCGGCAAGGCGTTGGAAGAACGCTTCGGCGAGACGCGCGCCATGCAGATTCTGTGGCGGCCGAAGATCGAGGTGCCGATCGACGAGGAAGCGGGCGAGAAGCTCCTACGCATGATCGACGCGCTGGAAGAGTCCGACGACGTGCAGCAGGTCTACGCCAATTTCGACGTCTCCGACGACGTCCTGCAAAAGCTGACTGCGGCGTGAGGCTAAAGGGCTCCCCGATGACCCAGCAGGAGCCTGCCGAATACAAACATCTTCGTGAGCAATCGGCGCTGCCGGGCAAAGGCGGGCTTGCGCGCATCGGACGCGCCTTCGCCAATACGCTCGGCGGATTTCGCGAGGGACTCGCCACGGAAGCAGCGATCAAGCAGGAAGCGGCGCTGACGCTGTTCGCGCTGCCCGTCTCCTTCTTCGTAGCCGACAGCGCGTGGATGTGGATTGCCCTGATGGGCAGTCTGGTGCTGCTACTTGCCGCGGAGCTGCTCAACACGGCCATCGAACGGCTGTGCAATCACCTGCATCCGGAGAAGCACGAGGCCATCAAGGTCACCAAGGACCTCGCCTCGGCAGGCGTGTTCTGCGTGATCGTGCTCACCGCCATGATTTGGATCGTTGCGGTCGTCGCGCGGGTTTGGGCGGGCTAGCGCAGCTTGCGCTTGCGGGCTTCGAAAGACAGGCCGAGCCACGCGCCTGAGGCCATGCCGCTTATCAGCAACAAGGTCGTCAGCGGCGCGCCGATCGAGGCCGAGAGCGGACGCGACAGAATCCAGAAATGGATGAGCGCGGCGACAAGCACGAACATGCATGCGGCGGCCGCGCCGCCGAGCGCGTAGGCGATTTTCGCCTTCCACGCGCCACGATCTTCCCAGCGTCTCGTTTTTGCCGCCACGCCCAACACGGTGGCGACAATGTTCTCGGTATCGTCGTCGAAGCTTTCATGGCGCAGCGGCACTGCGTTCAGCGTGGCGATCGCTTTGATATCCTCGGGCAGTTGTTCAGGTCTTGGCATGCGCGCTCCGCCGACCAGAACCGGCAAGACGAGAAGAGAGCCGCCAAGCGCTGCACGGACCTCGGCACGCACGTGATCGTCCACGAAATCGACTGCCGTAGACGACAAGGCGGACGGAAGCAGCAACGCTAAACCGACCCAGATCAATGGAAGGAGCAAGGCGCCGAGCAGGAGCCTCAGCCAAATCGGCGCCCGCTTTCGCCAAAAACTCACACCTGCCATGGCCGTCGCCGTTTTTCGCTACCAATGACGGGCCAGTTATAACACGCTTGGGCCGCACGCTTTAGACCAAGCGTGTCTTGATCGGAGCAACACATGGTGGAAGACGGCACAGGCACTTGGCCGCTTCGGGACTCTGAGCGTGTCATCGCCGGGAACGCGGCGTTGCTGGGCCGGACCCATCAGCTCGTCGCCATGACGCGTGTCCGCAACGAGGCGCTGATCCTGCCCGACACGCTCGACTATCTCTCAAGCCACGTGGATGCGATCATCGCGTACGACGATGCCAGCACCGACGAGACGGTCGACATGTTGCGCGCACATCCCAAGGTCGCGCTGATCGTAGCCAATCAGGCGTGGGAGCGCGATGTGGATGCGCGTAAACGTGCCGAGGGGCGGCACCGCGGGTTGCTGCTCGAGATGGCGCGGGCGCAAGTGCCGCATGACTGGATGTTCTGTTTCGACCCGGACGAGCGCGTGACCGGTGATGTGCGCAGGCATTTGTACGGGCTCGACGCCGATTGTGATGCGTTACGGGTTCGGCTGTTCGACGCCTATCTGACGCCCGAGGATCAGGCACCCTACACATCCGACCAGGAACTGCTTGGCTTTCGCAAATACTATGGCCCCGAGCAGCGCGACATTCTCATGTTCTGGCGCAATCGTGAGGGCATCGGCTTCGCGCAAGGCGATGGGCGCACGCCCCGCGGCATGACCGCCGTCAAGACGGACCTCTACTGCCAGCATTACGGAAAGTCGCTGTCGGTCGCGCATTGGGAGGAGACGTGCGACTACTATGTGCAGCACTTCCCTTACGAGACCTATGGCGCGAAATGGGAAGCGCGGAAGGGAAAGGCAGTTCACATCGAGTCGGATTTCGGCAACCCGCTCCATGAATGGGGTGAGGCGTTGTTCGCGCAGGCCGTGGCGATGCCGTCCCAGAAATAAGACGCGAAATAGAAAAAGGCGGAAGCCCCGAAGGGCTCCCGCCTTTAGTGTGCCCAGCCGTCGGGGGGAGAGGGCGGCTAGGCCGGAGGAGAGTCGCGTTTAGCTGTCGTCGTCATCATCGTCTTTGTCTGGCGTGCCGCCGGGACCGGTATCCGACCCGCCGTCAGGTGCGGCCTTCGGCGGGCCGTGCGGGCCTTTGCCGTGCCGGCCCTTGCCGCGGTGACCTTTGCCCCAGCCGTGATGGCGGGCCATCTTGGCGCGGAACCGCTTCTCGATCTCCGTCACCTTCTGAAGCTGCTCAGGGGTGAGCGTGGTGCGCAATTCGGCGATCGCCTTCTTTAGGTCTTCGGCGCTCTCGCCGCGCTCAATGGCGTTATTGGCAAAACGCTCGGCCAGGGAAAACGGCTCGGCGTTATCGCCAGAGGCCATCATGCCGGTGCCGCCATGGCGCATGGGGCGCTTCATGGTGGCTTGCAGCGCGTCGGTGAAGTCGCGCCAGGCATCGAGCTGATTGGCGCGAATGCCGATCTCGGTTTCCATGACGGAAAGCTTCTTGGCCAAGTGGTCGGGGCCCTCATGGCGCCAACCATGCCTACCGTGTTTGCCGCCCCCGCCGCGATGGCACATCGACTTGTCGCCGTGTTTGCCTGCCCAGGCACTTTGGCCCCAGCGCCCGTCATGGCCGCCGGCCATGGTGACCGCCGCAAGGCCGGCGACGCTCAGAACGGCCACGATGGCGATCGAGGCAATTCGCTTGGAGATGTTCATTTGCAGCATCCTCAATAGTTGATGTGCCCCTTAGGTAGCGCGAGAACATTGCCTTTGTAGGGCTCCGCGTATCTGAGTTTTGCTGGCGGCAGGAGATTTGTGTCGAAACATTGCTGGATCGGAAACGGACGGACTCCGTTACAAGATTCCTCTCGTTGCCGCGGCCGGGCGAGGCTAGAAGGAGGGCGACTTCGATGACTTCAACCACGCCACGCATACTCGTCGTCGACGACGACCCGGAAATCCGCAAGCTCCTCGCGCGCTATATCGAGAGCCAGGGCTTCCGCGTGCTCTTGGCAGAGAACTGCCGGGAACTGCGCGAGCAACTGGCGACGCACCATGTCGATCTGGTCGTGCTCGATGTGATGCTGCCGGACGGTTCGGGTCTGGACGCTTGCCGCGACTTGCGGGCCGAGCGCTCCAACGTCCCGATCATTTTGCTCACCGCGCTGAAAGAAGACGTGGACCGCATCATCGGGCTTGAGATCGGCGCCGACGACTATCTGGGCAAGCCGTTCAATCCGCGCGAGTTGATTGCGCGCATTCGGGCTGTGTTGCGGCGGCGGACCGAAATTCCGCCCAGTCCGGGCGAGGCGAAGGTCTATCACTTCGAAGGGTTCACCGCGGACCCGCAGACACGCCGTGTCACCAATGCAAACGGTAACGACGTGGAGTTGACCGGTGCGGAATTCGATCTGCTCAAGACGTTTCTCGACCGGCC
>DGOS01000012.1 GCA_002390155.1 Hyphomicrobiaceae bacterium UBA4460
TGGCGCGGTTGATCTCGTCGGCCATCAAGAGCTGGGTGAAGATGGGCCCCTTGACGAAGCGGAAGCTGCGTCGGCCGCCGGCCTCTTCCTCCAGCACCTCGGAGCCGATGATATCGGACGGCATAAGGTCCGGCGTGAACTGAATGCGCTTGTTGTCGAGGCCGAGCACGGCCCCCAGCGTTTCCACGAGGCTCGTCTTGGCGACGCCCGGCACGCCGATCAGCAGGGCGTGACCGCCCGACAGCAGCGTGATCAGAGCGAGGTCGATGACGCGCTCCTGACCGAAGATGACCGTCCCGGTCGTCTCCCTTACGTCCTGAATCTTCGCGCCAATTTCGTCCAGGCGGTCGACCAGTTGTGTATCGGATTCAAGTGTCGTCATGGCTCCAGTTTCGCTCGATCCTGATGATGGGAAAATATAGGGCCAAAGGCCTGGAAAAGCGGAACACTTTGATCGGTAATTGGGTCACAATACCGTTTGCTGCAGCGGCGCTTCGGAAGAGAAAGACGATGGCCGACAGGCGAATATGGTGATGCCCGACCAAGTTGAAAGAGAAAGACTCGTAACATCTGCCCAAGACGGCGGCAAACCACGCAAGCCATTATTGCCAAACCTTAATATTTGCGGGGATATCGGCCTGAGAATAGCCCGCGACGGGACTTGGTATTACCAGGGGAGCCCCATCGGCCGGAAGCCGCTGGTCAAGTTATTCGCCTCCGTGTTGCGCTGCGAAGAGGATGGCTTCTATCTCGTGACGCCCGTGGAGAAGGTGCCGATCGCGGTCGAGGGCGAGCCCTTTATTGCGGTTGAGATGACGGCCGCGGGAGAGGGGCCCAGCCAGCGTCTCTCCTTCCGGACCAATGTGGACGACGAGGCGACCGCGGGGCCGGGGCACGAAATCGGCTTTCGGTCCGAGCCCGGCGGCGGCCATGCGCCCTATGTCGTGGTGCGGGAGGGTTTGCGGGCGCAGCTGGCGCGTCCCGTCTACTATGAGCTCACGGAGCTCGCGGTGGAGACGGAGCAGGGCACGGGCGTGTGGAGCGGCGGTGCCTTCTTTGCCTTTCCTATGGACGGGGACTGAAGCCCACTCGCATTGCGCGGCGTGCAAAGCTAAGGTTCCCGACAATCGAAACGCCAGGAGACCATCCAGCCGATGTTGCGCATCGCCCTCATCGACCTTCTGATTTTTGCAGTGCCCTTCCTGCTCTACGCGGTCTACGTGATCTGGGTCAAAGGCGCGCCGCCGTCGGCCGTGTGGCAGGGCGCGCCGCTCCTGTGGCTGTTCGCGGCGGCCGTCGGGTTGCTGCTCGTCGCGATGTTGGTGCTGGTGCAGTTCTCCGGCGGCGACCGTGAGGGCACCTATCACCCGCCGGTCCTCGAAGATGGCGTGATCAGGCCCGGCAGTGTCGACTGACCTTTAGAGGCTTCATGGCCGAGCACTCTTCTTCCCGCGCCGTGGCGCCGCCTTCGCTGAAGGATGCTGCATGGCTCCAGCGGCCGGAGACGCGTCGCGTGTTCGCGGCGCTCACGGGCGACGGTATCGAAACGCGCGCGGTGGGCGGCGCGGTGCGCAACACACTCTTGGGGCGTGACGTCTCGGAAGTCGACCTCGCCACCACGGCGCTGCCGAAAACGGTCATGATGATGGCGCGCAAGGCCGGTCTCAAAGCTGTGCCCACCGGGATCGCGCATGGCACGGTGACGGTTGTGGTGGACGGCGAGTCCTTCGAGGTCACGACGCTGCGGCGCGACGTGGAAACTTTTGGCCGCCATGCCACGATCGCCTTCACGGAGGACTGGACCGAAGATGCGCAGCGGCGCGACTTCACGCTGAACGCGCTCTATGCCGATGCCGACGGAACGCTCTACGATCCGCTTGGCGGCTATGACGATTTGATTGCGGGGCGCGTGCGTTTCATTGGCGAGGCGGACGAACGCATCAAAGAAGACTACTTACGCATCCTGCGCTACTTCCGCTTCAATGCCTATTACGGCAAGGATGGGCTTGACCCGGCTGGACTTGCCGCGTGCGTGCGCCAGCATGCCGGACTTGCCAAGCTGTCCGCAGAGCGCGTGGCGGGCGAGTTGCGGCGTATTCTGATCGCGCCTCGGGCTTTTGCTGCGGTAAAGGCCTTGTTCGATTATGGCCTGTTGAGCGGGGTCTTGAGCGCAGCGCCGCGGCTTGACCGTCTATCGCGGTTGATCGCGATTGAAGAGGGTTTGTCGCGCGCGCCCGATCCAGCGCTTCGACTTGCCGCGCTTTCGGTGTTCGTGCGCGAAGATGCGCCACGGCTCGCCGCGCGCTTTAAACTATCCAATGCGGAGCAGGCCGTGCTGGCGCTCGGCGCCGACGACGGGCTCGATGGTGCGCTGCCGGACGAAGATGCCGCCAAGCGGCTGCTCTACCGGCTCGGGCCCGACCGATTTGCCTTGCAGGTTTTGCTTGCTTGGGCCGGCAGCGATGCGGCGCCTGAAGATTCAGATTGGCGCGAAGTATTGACCTTGCCGGCGCGGTGGGAGGCGCCGGTCTTTCCTTTGCGCGGGCCGGACGTCACCGCGCTCGGCAACCTCAAGGGACCGGAGATCGGTGCGCTCTTGCGCGCGGTCGAACAAGCTTGGATCGACGGCGGCTTTGCCGAGACCCGCGAGAAGCTTCTCGAACGGGCGAAGGCGCATATGGCAAAGGCGAGCGCGTCCTAATTCAACCGCTCGATCGCCTCATCGCCGCGTTGGTGCGCACATAACAAAAGAGCCGCGCCCGAAGGCGCGGCTCAATACTCTGGGGGTACTTTTACGCAGGGACGCAACTTACGCGACGCAACCTACGCTTACAGACGCTTACGCAACTGAACGCGGCAAGACTAGAAGCCCATACCGCCCATACCGCCCATGTCACCGCCAGGCATAGCGGGCGCGGCCGCACCACCCTTCTTCGGCAGCTCGGCGACCATGGCCTCGGTGGTGATGAGGAGACCTGCGACGGACGCCGCATCCTGAAGCGCCGTGCGCACGACCTTGGCGGGGTCGATCACGCCCTCTTTCACGAGGTTGCCGTACTGGCCTGTCGTGGCGTTGTAGCCGTAACTGTACTGATCCTTGTCAAGGATCTTGCCCACGACCACGGCGCCGTCTTCGCCCGCGTTCTCCGCGATCTGACGCAAAGGTGCCTGGAGCGCGCGGCGCACGATGTTGACGCCGACCTTCTGGTCGTCATTGGCGCCCTTGACGCCATCGAGCACTTCGATCGCGCGCAACAGCGCTACGCCGCCGCCGGGCACGATGCCTTCCTCGACGGCCGCGCGGGTCGCGT
>DGOS01000054.1 GCA_002390155.1 Hyphomicrobiaceae bacterium UBA4460
AGCGCGACGTTGGAATAGATGCAGTTCTTGTCGAGCGCTTTCATAGCGTTGAGGTTCGATGCCTCGGACGTTCCCGGCGCCACACCGAAGAAGCCGGTCTCCGGGTTGATGGCGTAGAGGCGCCCGTCCTCACCGAACTTCATCCAGCAGATGTCGTCACCGATGCACTCGGCCTTCCAACCTGGGATCGTCGGGTCGAGCATGGCGAGGTTGGTCTTGCCGCAGGCGGAGGGAAAAGCCGCTGCCATGTACTTCACGTCGCCTTCCGGGTTGGTGAGCTTGAGGATGAGCATGTGCTCGGCCATCCAGCCCTCGTCGCGCGCCTTCACACTCGCGATGCGCAGCGCGTGACACTTCTTGCCGAGCAGCGCGTTACCGCCATAGCCCGAACCGTAGGACCAAATCTCGCGCGTCTCCGGGAAGTGCGAGATGTACTTGGTCTCATTGCACGGCCACGGCACGTCGGCCTGCTTGTCCGAGGTCAGCGGCGCGCCAACCGTGTGCCTGCCGCACACGAAGTCTGCGGAGTCGCCGAGCGCCTTCCATACCGCATCGCCGACGCGGGTCATGATGTGCATGTTGGCGACGGCGTAGGCGCTGTCGGTGACCATCACGCCGATGCCCGCGATGGGTGAGCCGACGGGGCCCATGGAGTACGGCATGACATACATGGTGCGGCCCTGCATGGCGCCGTCGTAGAGCTTCGCCATCGTCTCCTTCATCTTCGCCGGGTCGAACCAGTTGTTGGTCGGGCCGGCGTCCGCCTCGCTCTCGGAGCAGATGTAGGTCTGGTCCTCGACGCGGGCGACGTCTTTGGGGTCGGAGCGAACGAGAATCGAGTTGGGACGCTTCTCCTCGTTGAGCCACATGGCAGTGCCGCCGTCGACCAGCGCCTTCAGCATCGCCTGATACTCTTCCTGGGAGCCGTCACACCAATAAAGAGAGTCCGGCTTGAAGAGCTCCTTTGCCTCTTCCACGAAAGCCAAGACCTTCTTGTTCGTGGTGGGCGCAATTTTCGACTGAACGTTCATACGGTTTCGTCCCTAAATCTCGAATGGATGGAAAAAATCGCTATGGATCGCCCTCTAGCTACCCTGAACTTTGAGGGCTTTCAAGAAAGGTCCTGTGAGAGAGGCGACTTCCGATGGAACCCGCAAGGCTTCAAGAGGAATTGACCGCGCTTCTGGCTTCTTCGGCCAGGCGGACCAGCTCTTTTCGGGCATCTGCCGGGGTCAGGACGGACTTTTCGAACGAAATCCGGGCCCCATCAACCCCAAGCGCGATATCGCAGCCTTCGGGGTCGATACCGGTCATACGCCAGGGGCCAGGATGGCGGCCGGCGAAGGCTCGGGCATAGAGCTCGATGGCGTCGGCGTGGTCATCGTTCATGTGGGCAACGATGTCCGGCTCGGCCGCGAGGAGGGTTTCCGCCCCTTTTAGCGGCACGAGCAGGTCGCCGGGGCTCAGGTCCACGATGCGGCCAAATCCGCCGATATAGTGCGCACCCTCCAAGTCCAGGCGCCAAAAGGAAAAATCCGGGAAATCGGCATAGAACGCCGCCTCTGGATGCCGGGCCAAGAAGCGGCGGCTCACCGCCTCGTCGTCGACCCGTCCGGCAGTCCCTGAGAGGGTCAGCCGGGCGCCTTGGAGGGGATCGGCCGCCACGCCGGAGCCATCGATCAGGATTGCGGCGCGGGGGTCGTCCACCAGGTTTCGCGTATGCCGGGCCAGGGTGGAAATCAGGAAGATCGGCGCGCCAGAGGCGTCCGTAGCCACCGTAATCAGCGATGCGTAGGGGGCGCCTGTTGGGCTGTCCAGGCTCGCCAGAGACCCCTTGAAGGCGGCCCGCGTGAGGCTGCGCGCATCCGCCGCGATCTCTACCTTATCGGGCATATCTGGAGAGTTATTTACTTGCGCCATAACGAGTTTTGTTGCATCCCGAAGCCGATGGGTGCGGCGCGAAGCGCCCCGATGCTGCCACTTTTAGAGCGGCCCTAAGACCATAGCACCCTGCAAATCGCGTCAATCGCGCAAAAGGCCCCCCAATGCCCACTATCGCTTTAGTCGACGACGATCGGAACATCCTGACCTCCTTGCGCATGATGCTCGAGGCGGAAGGCTACAAGACCCAGACCTACAATGACGGCGCCAGCGCGCTGGACGGCTTCTCCGAGCATCCGCCCGACCTTGCCATTCTCGATATCAAGATGCCGCGCATGGACGGGATGGAGCTCTTGCGCCGCTTACGCCAGCGCAGCGAGCTTCCCGTCATTTTCCTTACCTCCAAGGACGAGGAAATTGATGAGCTGTTCGGCCTCAAAATGGGCGCCGACGACTACATCCGCAAACCCTTCCCGCAGCGCCTCTTGGTCGAGCGGGTCAAGGCGGTTCTGCGCCGCTCGCAGCCGCGCGACACGGCGCAGATCGTCGAGGACAAATCCAAGGTCCTGGAACGCGGCAAGCTCAAGATGGACCCGGAGCGCCACACCTGCGTGTGGGACGGAGGCCCGGTGACCCTGACGGTGACCGAGTTCCTGATCTTGCAGGCGCTTGCCCAGCGGCCAGGCGTGGTAAAAAGCCGGGACGCACTGATGGATGCAGCCTATGATGATCAGGTCTATGTCGACGACCGCACTATCGACAGCCACATCAAGCGGTTGCGCAAGAAGTTTAAGGCCGTCGACCAAAGCTTCGACGTGATCGAGACGCTTTATGGCGTGGGATATCGATTCAAAGAATAGCGGGCAAGATCGATGACCGCCGAGACCGATAGGTTCTGGCGGGACGATGCCTCGTTCAAGGAACGTGCCCGCCGGACGGCGCGCGGCGTTCTCGACTGGCTGAAACGCGTGCCGGGTTGGCTGGGCGAGCACCGCCCCTTCCGGTACGGCTTCTCCAGCCTGACGCGGCGTATCGTCGTGCTCAACCTGATCGGGCTCGCCATCCTGGTCTCGGGCATTCTGTATCTCAATCAGTTCCGCGCCGGCCTGATCGACGCCAAGGTGCAAAGCCTTCTGACGCAGGGCGAGATCATCGCACGCGCGATCGCCGCCTCCGCCGGCGTCGATACCAACGAAGTCCAGGTCGATCCGGAGACACTCCTGGAAACGGAGCTGGGCCACGCCGGGCATGGCGGCGCCGACCATGCGTTTTCCAACACGCTCGGCTTCACCATCGATCCGGAACGGGCGGCGCCGATCTTGAGGCCGCTGGTCAAGCCGACGGGAAGCCGCGCGCGCATCTACAACCGCGACGGCTCGTTGATCCTCGACTCCGATACGTTCTA
>DGOS01000047.1 GCA_002390155.1 Hyphomicrobiaceae bacterium UBA4460
ATGGTCCACAACGGCATCGAGTACGGCGTCATGGCCGCTTACGCCGAAGGCCTGAACATCTTGAAGCACGGCAACGCCGGCAAGGTGAAGCGCGACACGGACGCGGAGACCGCACCCTTACGCAACCCCGAGTACTATCAATATGACATCAACCTGCCGGAAGTCGCCGAGGTGTGGCGGCGCGGCAGCGTGATCGGCTCTTGGCTGCTCGACCTCACTGCGGCGGCGCTGCGTCACAGTCCCGACTTGGCCGAGTTCGAAGGCCGCGTATCGGATTCCGGCGAAGGCCGCTGGACCCTGCAAGCGGCGATCGACGAAGGCGTGCCGGCTCCGGTTATCTCTTCGGCACTGTTCACGCGCTTCGCCTCCCGCGGCAATGCGGAGTTCGCCGACAAGCTGATGTCGGCCATGCGGTTCGAGTTCGGCGGTCATCACGAGAAGAAAGCGTAATGGCGAACGGCGTAGACGCTCCAGAGCATTCCGACGCGCTCGTCTTCTTCGGCGCCACCGGAGATCTCGCGTACAAGCAGATCTTCCCCGCGCTCTACGGGCTCATTCGCGACGAAGGCTTGTCCTTGCCCATCATCGGCGTCGCGAAGGCGGGCTGGGGGCTGGATCAGCTGAAAGGCCGCGCGGCGGACAGCGTCAAAGCCCATGGCGGCGACATCAAGTCCGAGGCCTTTAAAAAGCTCTTGAGCCTGTTGCGCTACGTGGATGGCGATTACAACGACCCCAAGGTGTTCAAGCAGCTGCGCAAAGAGCTGGGCGACGCCAAGGCTCCCCTGCACTATCTCGCCATTCCGCCCGCACTGTTCTCCGTGGTCGCCTCGCAGCTTGCCAAGTCAGGCTGCGCGGACAATGCGCGCCTCGTGGTCGAAAAGCCGTTCGGCCGCGACCGCCGGTCGGCCAACGACCTCAGCCGCATCCTCGATCAGTATTTCTCCGAGCGGAACATCTTCCGCATCGACCACTATCTGGGCAAAGAACCGGTGCAGAACATTCTCTACACCCGCTTCGCCAATTCGATTTACGAGCCGGTCTGGAACCGCCACTTCGTGCGCAGCATCCAGATCACCATGGCCGAGAATTTCGGCGTGCAGGACCGCGGTGCGTTCTACGACAGCGCCGGCGCAATCCGTGACGTTTTGCAAAATCACATGCTGCAGATTCTCGCATCCCTGACCATGGACCCGCCAACGGGCCAAGCCCACGAAGCGATCCGCGATCGCAAAGCAAGCCTGCTGAAGGCCGTGCGGGCTTTGGACTCCGACGACATCGTGCGCGGCCAGTATACCGGCTACGAGAAAGTGCCGGGCGTGAAGCCCGGCTCGACGGTCGAAACCTTCGCCGCCGCGAAGCTGTGCATCGACAGCTGGCGCTGGGAAGGCGTGCCTATCTTCATCCGGACCGGCAAGTGTCTGCCTGTCAGCATCGCCGAGGCCGTGGTGCAGTTCAAAAAGCCGCCGCGCGAGACCTTCGGCGAGATCGACTCGCTCGGCTGCGGGCATATGCGCTTTCGCATCCAGCCCGACGTGACCATCGCCTTCGGCACTCGCGTCAAGGTTCCGGGCGAACGCATGATCGGCGAGGACGTCGAGTTGATCCTGACGCGGCAACCGGGCGTGGACAAACCGCCATACCAGCGCCTCTTGGGCGACGCCATGGAAGGCATCAGCGACCTGTTCACGCGGGAGGACATCGTCGATGCGGAATGGCGCATCGTGAACGACGTGCTCGGCGATGTGACCCCGGTCTACCATTACGAGCCTGGCACCTGGGGGCCCAGCGAGGGCAAGCAGCTGATCGGCCGCGACGGTCCGTGGCTCGACCCCAAACCTGTGTAGACGGGGCCCGATGTCCGAGACGCGCGACCTTGTCTTCTTGTTCGACGTGGACAACACGTTGCTCGACAACGACCGCATGAAGCGCGATCTCGGCGACTATGTGAGCCAGACCTTCGGCCCCGAAGCGCGGGACGAACTCTGGAATCTATACGATGAAGAGCGCGTGAAACACGGCTATGCGGATTTCCTCGGCACGCTGGAACGCTTCCGCTTGGCGCATCTGCACGATCCGCACATTCTGCAGCTGGCAAATTGGGTCATGGACTATCCGTTTATCGAATGCCTCTATCCCGGCGCCCTCGGCGTGGTGCGCCACGTTCGCCAATGGGGCTTGCCGGTGATCCTCACTGACGGCGACGGCGTGTTCCAGCCACACAAGCTGGAGCGGGCGGGTCTTTTGGGGGCCTTCGGCGGCCATGTGCTCAACTATGTCCACAAGGAGCAGGAGCTGGACGCCGTTGCCCGCGCCTATCCGGCCAAGCATTACGTGCTGATCGACGACAAGCTCAGCCTTTTGGATGCGGTGAAGAAAGCGTGGGGGACGCGCGTCACTACGGTCTTTCCGCTCCAGGGACACTATGCCAACGATGCGAAGGTCTTGGCGCGGTCACAACCAGCGGATATCGAGATCGAACGCATCGCCGATTTGATGGAACACGATTTTTCGGCGCTTCCGCCGGCCTGAGGAGGAGACGAACCCGTGAAACCCACGCAAGCCTTGCACGACCTGGGCCAGAGCCTATGGGTCGACAACATCACCCGCGACATGCTCGACAGCGGAACGCTGAAGAAATACATCGACGAGTTCTCCGCGACCGGGCTGACCTCGAACCCGACCATCTTCGACAACGCCATCTCCAAGAGCGATAGCTACGATCCGGAGATCGAACGCCTGAAGAAGGCTGGCTATTCCGGCGAAGCGCTGTTCTTCGAGCTGGCGTTGCAGGATCTGTCGCGAGCGGCGGATTTGTTCCTGCCGATCCATTGGACGACCGCCACTGTCGACGGGATGGTCTCGCTCGAAGTCTCCCCTCTCCTCGCCTATGACACCGAGGCCACCATCGCCGAGGCGAAGCGTCTCTTCGAACGGGCGCATAAGCCGAACCTGTTCATCAAGATCCCCGGCACCAAGGAAGGGCTGCCCGCCATCGAAGAGGCGATCTTCTCGGGGGTGAACGTCAACGTCACGCTGCTGTTCTCCTCCGAGCACTGCAAGGCGGCGGCGGACGCTTATATGCGGGGCCTGGAGCGCCGCGTGCGCGCAGGCCTCGACCCGGACGTGCGCTCCGTGGCCTCGATCTTCATCAGCCGCTGGGACAAGGCGGTCATGGATAAGGTCTCCGACGATTTGCGCGACAAGCTCGGCATCGCCGTCGCCCACGAGGCGTATCGCGACTATCGCGCCGGACTCCACTCCGATCGCTGGCAGCGGCTCCAGTCCTTCGGCGCACGGCCGCAGCGCTTGCTGTTCGCCTCGACCAGCACCAAGGATCCGCGCGCGTCCGACACGCTCTATATCGGCGGGCTGGCCGCACCGAACACGGTCAACACCATGCCCGACAAAACGATGGAGGCCTTCGCCGATCACGGCAAACTGAACGGCGCGCTGTCGCCGGACGGCGGCAATTGCAAAGAGGTGTTCGCGGCCTATGAGAAGGTGGGCATTTCGGTGTCGGGACTGGCGGCGCAACTTCAAAAAGACGGCGCCGACTCCTTCGTGAAATCGTGGCAGAACCTGCTCCAATCCATCGAAACAAAATCCAAGGCGCTAGGCTAGGGAGGCTTGCCAATGTCCACGCAATTGACCGACACGCCAGCGTGGCAGGCGCTGTCCGCCCATCACGCCAAGATCAAGGATGCGCATCTGCGCGATCTGTTTGCCGGCGATGCGAAACGCGCAGGTAGGTTCACAGCCGAAGGCGCCGGGCTGACCCTCGATTACTCGAAGAACCGCATTACCGAAGAGACGATCAGTCTTCTGGCGAGCCTCGCCAAGGAGCGGAAGGTCGCCGAGCGGCGCGATGCCATGTTCCGTGGCGAGAAGATCAATGTCTCGGAGAACCGCGCCGTGCTGCACGTTGCTTTGCGCGCGCCCCGCGGCGAGGTAATCAAGGTGGACGGGCACGACGTGGTGCCGGACGTGCACACCGTGCTCGACCGCATGGCGGCGTTCGCCGATAAGATCCGTAGCGGCGAATGGAAAGGTCACACGGGAAAACGCATCAAGAACGTCATCAATATCGGTATTGGCGGCTCCTATCTCGGACCGGAGATGGCGTATCTGGCGCTCCGCCCCTATTCGGACCACGACATGACCTTCCGCTTCGTCTCCAACGTAGACGGCGCCTGTTTCGACGAAGCAACGCGCGACCTCAATGCCGAAGAGACGCTGTTCATCGTTTCGTCGAAGACCTTCACCACGCTGGAGACCATGACCAACGCCGCCACGGCGCGGGCCTGGGCGGTGGAGAAGCTCGGCTCGGAGGACGCCGTCGCCAAGCACTTCGTCGCCAACTCCACCAATACGGAAGGCGTCGAGAAATTCGGCATCGACACCGCCAACATGTTCGAGTTCTGGGACTGGGTCGGCGGCCGCTATTCCATGGACTCCGCCATTGGCCTGTCGACCATGATCGCCATCGGGCCGGAGAACTTCCGCGACATGCTCGCGGGCTTCCACGAGATGGACGAGCACTTCAGGACGGCGCCGGTCGAGAAGAACCTGCCCATGCTGATGGGCCTGCTCACTGTCTGGTACAACAATTTCTTCGGCGCGCAGACCCTCGGCGTCATGCCGTACTCCGAGCACATGGCGCGCTTCCCCGCCTATCTCCAGCAGCTGCAAATGGAGAGCAACGGCAAGCATGTCGATCTTGCCGCGGCGCATGTGAATTACCAGACCGGGCCGATCATCTGGGGCGAGCCTGGCACGGACGGCCAGCACTCGTTCTATCAGCTCATCCACCAGGGCACGAAGCTGATCCCGTGCGACTTCATTGGCTTTCTTGACCCGTTGAGCTCGCTTGCCCACCACCACGATCTGCTGATGGCGAATTTGTTCGCGCAGGCTGAAGCTTTGGCGTTCGGCAAGACGGCAGCGGAACTGACGGCGGAAGGATCGCCCGCGAAGCAGACGCCGTTCCGCGTCACCGAAGGCAACCGGCCGACCAACATGATCCTCGCCGAAAAGCTCGATCCCAAAACTTTGGGGCGATTGGTTGCGCTTTACGAGCACAGCGTGTTCACCCAAGGCGCCGTGTGGGACATCGACTCGTTCGATCAGTGGGGCGTGGAGCTCGGCAAGGTGCTCGCTGTACGCATCATCCCGGAGCTGGAAGCGAAGGCCGCGCCGAAGCTGTCACATGACAGTTCGACCAATGCCCTGATCGAGCGTTACCGCAAACACAAGTTCTCGTAGGCTAGACGCCGCGGCCACGCATCGCGGCCTCTCGAAGCGCCTTGATGTTCTCAACGTAAGACCCGCCGTCGAACACGCCAGAGCCGGAGACAAGTGCATTGGCGCCGGCCTCGACGACGAGAGGCGCGGTTTCCAGATGCACGCCGCCATCGACTTCGAGATGGATGGGACGTCCGCCGATCATCTTTCTGATGGCGCGGATTTTGTTGAGCTGCGCCGGGATGAAGGTCTGGCCGCCGAAGCCGGAGTTCACCGTCATCACCAGGACATGGTCCACCTTGTCGAGCACATATTCGATGGTGTTCTCAGGCGTCGAGGGCGTGAGGCTGACGCCGGCCCGCATACCGAAGCTACGGATGAGCTGTAACGAGCGGTCCAGGTGCGGCCCCGCTCCCACATGCACCGTGACCATGTCCGCACCGGCCTCGGCAAAATTCTCGATATACGGATCGCACGGCGCAATCAT
>DGOS01000086.1:0-4620 GCA_002390155.1 Hyphomicrobiaceae bacterium UBA4460
CAAGGCAGGGCTCGCGGGCGGACTGATCATGGGGTCGGCCGGCTTCGGCAATGCTTTCGGCCCGCTGCTGGGCGGCGTCCTGACCGACACTGTTGGCTGGCAATGGGTGTTCTTTCTCAACCTTCCCATCGCTCTGGCCGGGGTGCTCATCACCTATCTCGTGGTGCCGCGTGACGCAGACCGCAAGGATCACGAAGGAATTGACTATCTCGGCATGGGCGTGCTCACCATTGGCCTGTTCGCGATGCTGCTCGCGCTCGATCTCGGCACACGCATGGGGTGGGACAGCCCAATTATTGTCGGGCTGTTCGCGATGTCCGGCGTTGCGCTTGCCAAATTTTTCTTCGTCGAACGGCGCGCGGGCAATAGCGCGCTGGTGCCCGACGACGTCATGCGCAATTTGAGCTTCACCGCCGCTTGCCTGACTGTCTTGATGATGTCGGCGATCTTCTTCGCCGCGCTGCTCTACCTGCCGCAGTTCATGTCGAAGGTGTTGAAGTTCAGCGCAATCGAATCGGGCGCAGGGTTGTTGCCCATGATGGGCACATTCGCGGTGACGTCTTTCATCTCGGGGCGGCTCTACGCGAAACTCGGCCCCAAGGTCACCGTCACCGGCGGCGCGCTGTTCCTGGCCGCCGGCATGTTTCTGCTGTCGCGCATCAGTTCTACCACGACCTACGACGAGCTGATCCTCGGCATGGTCGTGCTCGGGATTGGTGTCGGGCTGTTCTATTCATCGATCACCACCGCCGGCATTACGGCGCTCGACCCGTCGCGGTCGAGTCTCGCCGGCGCAATCGTCTATATGTTCCAGATCGCCGGCGGGTCCATCGGGCTCGGCGCCAACACCGCGATCGTGCTAAGCGCGTCCAACATGGCCGAGGGCATCCACATCGCCTTCCTGGCCGACGCGATCCTAGCTGTTTGTGGCGCCGTCATTTCGCTTCTGTTCGTGGGCGGAACGCTCGACACGAAGAAGATCAAGGCCGCGTGGCATCACAGCCATCGCGCGCATGCTTGAGGCTGTTCTCATCGCCGATGCCTATTAAGAATCTTCGCCAGGTAGGCGTTTAGCGATTTACATGACCGAACCCCGCATGCGACATTAACCTCAAGATTCATTGGGGGAATTTTTCCATGCTAATTTGGCGTCCTCGCGCGCGGGCTCTTGCTTGCGCCACTAGCGCTGGGCTCGTCGCGGCCGCATGCCTTTCTGCGCCGTCCGCATCCGCCGCACCGGAATCCGTGACGCTCGGGGCCGCGGCGGTTATCAAGCCGAAATACGAAGGCTCGAACGAGCACGAAGTCATCCCCATCCCGATCATCATTCCGAAGTTCACCGAGAACCCCAATGACGATTCCGCGGTGACGGCAGTCCGCAAGCGCGTGAAATTTCGCGGGTTGGACGACATTCGCATTCGTGTGCTGGGCAGCGAGCGGTTTCAAATCGGCGCGGTGACCGGCTACATCACCAAGCGCGACCAAGACGACGGCGATCTCCTTAAGGGCTTAGGCGATATCGATGGCGGTCTCGTGCTCGGCGCTTATTCGGCCTTCACGTTTGGTGCCTTCACCTTCGATGCGGCTGTCATGGAGAAGGTCACCGGCGATGATGCCGGCCCCGAGTTCCGCCTCGGCATTGAGACCTCACGGCAGATCACCGAGCGCGTGAGTCTCGGCATCCGCGTCGGCACGACGATCGCTAGCGAAGACTACATGCAAACCTATTTCGGCGTGACGGCGGCCCAGAGCGGCAGATCGCGTGCGGGACTACCGGTCTACACGCCCGATGGCGGGGTCAAGGATGTCTTTGTAGCGGTTGGCTCGACGGTGGATCTGAACGACCGCTGGCTCTTGAAGGCCGGCGCGCGCTACGGGCGGCTGCTGGGTGATGCGGCGGACAGCCCCGTAATTGAGACCAAAGACCAAGTCTCCGGCACGATCGGGCTTGGCTACCGCTTCAGCTGGTGGCGCTAGGCCCTCGTCCGAAGACGATCCGATCGCGGTGAGTGGGTCGCGGAAAGCCGAAGGAAGTGGTGCCGCAGGAGGGATTCGAACCCCCGACCCCCGCATTACGAATGCGATGCTCTACCGACTGAGCTACTGCGGCCCCGTGCCCCGCGAACCGTGGTGACCTAGAGTCGTGGGGTAAAGCAAGCCTTGGGTTCCAGGCTCCAGGGCAATCTCGGCCCCAGTGCTTAATGCCTATATTGGGCTGGCGCAAGTTGGACGCCAGTGCCGGTCCCCTCCGCGCAATCAGCGAATCTGGGCAGCGCGCAAACGCTCAAGCGACATCTGAGTCTCTTCGGAGTCCGTAGACGCAACGCCAGGATCGTCCGGCGGCCGTGTTGGCGGGTGTTCAGTCCCGGCTTCATTGACCTTGGGCGCCTGCGCGTCCTCGGCCTTGCCGTCCTTCGGCTTCTCGTCATGCACCGTCGGGGTCACATCGACCACCGCAGGTGCCGCCGCGGGGTCTCGCGCCATGGCGCTGGCGTCCCTTGGCGTTTCCATCCTCTCTTCGATCAACGGCGTGTCCTCGCCGCGGCCGATCGCATCGACAGGCGCCTGCCACTCGAATGCATCGATCGCGCCGGTGACCGGCGACACCGGCAGCCAGCGGTCGGAAACATAGCCGTCGGCGATCCAGGCGCGGTCGCGCGGTGCCCGCAAGCCCCGCGCCAGCCATTCGCGCTCACGCCCCTTGTCACCCTCACCCGCTTCGATCCGAGCCATCAGCGTGCAAATGCGCGCGGACGGATGGTCCTCCAGATAAGGCGCCAGGACATCGCGCGCCTGCTGCCAGTCCTGCGCCTCGATGGCCGCGTCGGCGATGGCGAGCGCGCCCTCGATGTCGTCCGGCGTCAGGCCCGCGAGATATTCCACCCGCTTCAGGCGGTCCTTGGGCGACAGGCCGGGTTTGGCGAACGCATAGGCCAATGCCAGGTCGGGGTGGGGCGACAGCTTCCAAGTCCGTACGATCTGGCGCGAGGCAGCCCGGACTTCGCCTTTGGTCGTGAAGACGCGGCCGGCAAGTTCTGCGGCCGGCACAAGCGAGGGCGCAAGACGCAGCGCTTCGTTGGCAAGCGTCAGCGCCTTGTCCGGATCGGCGCTTTCCGCCTCGCGTGCCTCGGCCGCGAGCAGCACGGCGCGGCGGCGGTTGGCGGTGTCCGTATCCAGGTGACCGTTCTGCCGCGCGATGGCCAGCGTGTTCATTGCGCCTTCCCAATCGCCTGCGCGCGCTTGAATGTCGAACAGCGCGTTCACACCCCAGGCGAGTTTCGGATCGCGTTTGACCGCTTGCTCGGCAAGCGCATGCGCCGCGTGTTGGTCGTTGCCGCGCTTTGCTTCCAAGAACAGGCCGCGCACGCCTAGAAGCTGTGTCTCGGGCCGGTCCAGCATGGCCTCGAACGCGCGGCGCGCCGCAGCCGGGTCGCCCTTGAGCTGAGCGGCCTGCGCACGCAGCAAGGCCGTCAACGGCTCGCGCGGCAGATAGCGCCCCGCAATGCCGGCGTAACGCTGTGCCTGTGCGCGGTCACCGACGCCGATAGCCAAGAGCCCGTGCGACAGGGCGTCGAGGCCCTGCTGCCGCCGGCGCTCGCGCACATAAGATGTGACCGCCGCAGGCCGCGTCCACACATAGCGCAGAAACGCAAATGCAAGGATGCAAAACGAGGCAAGCGCAAGAACGGCGACCGCGGCCACGAAGGCGCTGGTCTCGATCTCGTAGCCCAGCCACTCGATCGTCACCGTGCCGGGCCGGTCGGCCAGCCAGCCAAGTCCCGCCGCGATTGCGACAATGAGAAGAACGAAAATCAGAATGCGGGTCATCTAGTTCTGCTCTTGTGGCTCCTCTTTCGTCTTGCCGCTGACGCTCGGCGCGTTCCGGCCAAGGGAGACAAGCAAAATCTTCTGGAGCCGTTGCAGCGTCTCTTCGGCATCGAGCCGTGCACGCGCCTGATCGAGCCATTTGGCAAACGCTGTGCGCGCCGGACCCTGCAGTGTGCCGACCTCCGCGGCAGCGGCGGCCAGATCGCCCTGCGCGAGCTTGGCTTCGGCACGCGCCAGCACGGCGTCGGGTGTCGCGCCCTCCGCGGCGCCATCGACACGCTTGACCTTCACGAGAGACTCTGCGCTCGACATCAGTCGATTGAGGAAGGTGTCGTCATCTGCCGACGGCGCGGCGGGCACCTTGTCCCGTGTCTCCTTGAACGAAACCGTGAGCTGCCGAAGCGTCGGGATGCCGTCGTCCTCATATTCGAGTAGGGGGCCGATATCGCCCGCGCCGGGTGACAGCGCAGCCAAGGTCGACAGCTCGGTGGCGTAGGGCCGGCCGGCGTCGACCGACGCTCGCAGATTGGCGAAGGCCATGGCGAGCGTGGCAGCCTTGGTATCCGCGGCCTCCTTGTCGACCGCTTCGAGAAGCGGCGGCAGCGTCGACTCCAGCCTGTCCAGCCGCTCGTCGAGCTCCGCCACTTCGGGCGCCAATCGCGAGGCCTCGCCTTGTCCAAGCTCAGCTTCGGTGAGTGCCTTCAACTTGGCCTCGAGACCAGCCACCTCTTTCTTTAGGCCTGCGATGGACGCACCATCCGCGCCCGCCGTCTTCGCCAACGTCTCATTGAT
>DGOS01000086.1:4628-5086 GCA_002390155.1 Hyphomicrobiaceae bacterium UBA4460
TTGGCATCGAGACGCGCTTCGGCCGCGTTAATCTGCTGACCGATCGCCGCTGCGTCGGCGACGGAACCGCCGTCCTTCACCGCGTCCGCCATGGATTTGAGGCTGGCGTCGAGCTGATCCACACGCTCGGCCAAAGACGCCAACTCCGGCGGCGTGTCGGGCGTCTTGCTTTCCAGGCNNTGCTGTCCGGCGTTTGCGGCGCGGCCTCGAGCTTGGCGATGCGGGCCTTGAGCAATGCGGCTTCGTCCGGATCGGTTGACGTCGGCGTCGGCACATAACCCAAGCCCATGCCAACGAGCACAAGCGCACCGCCGAGAAGGCCCGCCGCCGCATGGGTCGTGAAGCTGGTCAGCGCCGCCAGGAGGCTCGCGCCGAACGATCGCCGGCCTTCTTCCGATTGCGTTGCCGCAGATCCATTGGGCTCGGTCGCGGGCGCATCCTCGCCGGACTCCGAGGGA
>DGOS01000086.1:5146-6879 GCA_002390155.1 Hyphomicrobiaceae bacterium UBA4460
GAGACTTCCTTCGCCGTGCCCTCGATGGTTGGCGTCGGTCGCTTGCCCGCTTGATCGGAATTGCTGCTCTTGTCGTCGAAAGAGCCGGCCATCAGCTCATCACCTTCGCATCAGAGATTCGCGCCACTCACGAGGATGACGCGCCGGAGTTCAGGAGCGCAAGGAGATCTTCCTCCCGCGCATATGTCGGCACGCGAACCGGTAGCCCTAAGGGCGCGACGGCCTCTGCTATCGCCTTCGACAGGCAATAGCAAACAAGTCCCTTCGCTTCCGGGACCAAGCCCTCGGCCTGCGCGAGCCTCGTGAAGGTTCTGGCCGTTCGCGGCGACATAAGCAGAACACCCGAGATTGCGCCGCTCTTCAGTTCAGAGACGACCTCTTGCGTTAGCGTGTCGACCGGATGAGAGCGATACAAGACGACGCGCCGCAGTTCGAAGCCATCCTCCTCCAGCGCACCCTTTAGATCGAATGCGACCTTCTCGGCACCGATATGCACAAGCGGACCTTTGCCCCGGTGCACCTCACGACGGATGAGCGGCGGCAGACCGGCACCTGTTCCTGGACCGATCGTCACTTCGCGGAAGCCGAGTTGCCGCGCCGCCCATGCTGTTGCCTCACCGACCGCGAATACGGGCAGTTCCAGCACCTGATCCACGTCCGGGTGATTGGCAAGCGCGCGGATCGTGTTCCGGCTGGTGATGACGACGCCTTGCGCGTCATCGAGCGGCAGCGGCACGTCTGACAGAAATTCAATTTCGAGCAGCGGCGCGCGCACCGGATCATGGCCCAGTGCAATCAGCGCGTCGGCCTCACGACCCGCATCGGGCTCCGGCCTCGTTACAAGCAAACGCATCGCATCCATCACGGTAGCTGGGCGAGGAAGTTGGGGCCTGCGCGGTCCAGCAAGTCTTCAGCGGCATCGCGGCCAATCTGTTCNNGCTTGCTCCGCCGCGCCGGTCACCTCGACATCGTGCCATTCTGCGCCCCCTGGCGAGAGGATCAACCCACGAAAACGCAAAGTCTTGTCGTCTCCGATCTCGGCAAGGCCGGCGATCGGCGTGCGGCACGAACCGTCGAGCCTAGCCAGAAAGGCGCGCTCGCAAGCAACCGCCGTTGCCGTTGCGGGATCGTTCAGCGGTGCAAGCAGGCGTCTCGTCTCCTCATCCCCGTCGCGGGCGAGGATGGCGATGGCGCCTTGCGCGACAGCGGGGAGCATCTCCTCGGTTTCGAGGATCGATGCGGCCTTGTCCGTGAGGCCGAGACGGTCGAGGCCCGCCTTGGCCAGCAGTGTTGCGTCGGCGACGCCTTCGTCGAGTTTCTTGAGGCGCGTTTCGACATTGCCGCGGAAGTCGATGACGCGCAGGTCCGGACGCGAGCGGCGCACTTGCGCACCACGGCGTAAAGATGAGGTGCCGACCACGGCGCCGGGTGGCAGGTCCGCGAGAGACCCTGCGCTTGGGCTGAGAAAAGCATCGCGCACGTCGGCCCGGGGGAGCACGGCGGCCAAGGAAATCCCTTGCGGTAGCACCGTCGGCAGATCCTTCATGGAGTNNAAGCGCCTCGTCGATCTCTTTGGTGAAAAGGCCCTTGCCGCCGAAGTCGCGCAGCGCCTTGTCCTCAATCCGATCTCCGCTCGTGGTGATAACCCTGAGGTCCACCGCCCCACGGTCCAGCCCGTGGGTCTGATGCAGCCGGTCGCGCACATGGGCCGCCTGCCACAGGGCAAGCGGGCT
>DGOS01000086.1:6888-7056 GCA_002390155.1 Hyphomicrobiaceae bacterium UBA4460
GTTGCCGGCAAGGCGGAACTCCTTGAGCTGTCTGGATAAAGGGGCCAGGCGCCCGCATTAATGGCTTGTTTCGGCGCCGGCTTCAATCTCCGCGCGGACCGTATAAAAGGAAGCATGACAAGGAACGCCTCCGCCCTGACCGTGCTCGGGATCGAGACGAGTTGCGAC
>DGOS01000009.1:0-3897 GCA_002390155.1 Hyphomicrobiaceae bacterium UBA4460
CGGAAACCGTCGAGATCGATGTTTCGGATGTCGAAAGGCACATACATCCCTGCGCCGAATAGCGCGAGATCGATCTGCCCGAGCTCCGCCTCGACCTTCGCCGCGCAAGTCTTGAGTTCGTCAGGCTTCAGCACGTCGGCGGGAAACGCCGCGATGTTGGGGCTCGAAGCCGCCAGCGCATCAAGCCGCTCGCTCGGCCGCGCCGTGGCGGCGACCTTTACGCCTTTGGCGGCAAGCCGCCGCGCGATCTCACCGCAGATCGCGCCGGACGCGCCGGTGATCCACACCACCTTCCAGGGATATCCCGTATCGGCCATGGGACAGCCTAATCCACAAAGGGATCGTGCACGAGGATGGTGTCCTCGCGCCTGGGGCTGGTGGACAGCAGCGCCACGGGAACGCCTGTCAGCTCCTCCAGGCGCCGGACATATTTGATGCATTGCGCGGGGAGTTCGGCCCAGGACCGCGCGCCATGCGTCGACTCCGTCCAGCCTTCCATCTCCTCGTAGATCGGCTCGACCCGGCCTTGCGCCCCTTGCGCGGCCGGAAGGTAGTCGATCTCCTCGCCGTCGAGCTTGTAGCCGACGCAGATCTTGAGCGTGCCGCCCGGAATGTCGTCGAGCACGTCGAGCTTGGTGAGCGCGATACCGTTGATCCCCGCCACCTTGCAGGTCTGGCGCACCAGGCAGGCGTCGAACCAGCCGCAGCGGCGCGCCCGGCCCGTCACCGTGCCGTACTCCGCGCCCCGTTCGCCGATCAACTTGCCCGTCTCGTCCATAAGTTCCGTTGGGAACGGCCCCTCGCCGACCCGTGTGGTGTAGGCCTTGGTGATGCCGAGCACGTAGTTGATGGCACCCGGCCCGACGCCAGCGCCCGTGGCCGCTTGCGCCGCCACCGTGTTCGACGAGGTGACAAACGGATAAGTGCCATGGTCGATGTCGAGCAGCGCGCCTTGCGCGCCCTCAAAGAGGATGCGCTTGCCGTCCCGCCGCGCGTGATCGAGCAGGGTCCAGACCCTGTCCACATAGGGCAGAATTTTCGGCGCGATCTGGGTGAGCTGACTGCAGAGCTCATCCGCCGAGATTTCCGGCTCGCCGAGGCCCCGGCGCAAGGGATTGTGGTGCGCCAGGATGCGCTCGATCTTCGGCTTCAACGACGGAAGGTCGGCGAGGTCCATGACGCGCACCGCCCGGCGCCCGACCTTGTCCTCATAGGCCGGACCAATGCCGCGCTTGGTGGTGCCGATCTTACCGGCACCGGCCGCAGCTTCGCGCAGCGCGTCGAGCTCCCGGTGGAGCGGCAGGATCAGGGTGGCGTTCTCGGCGATGCGAAGATTGTCGCGGCCGATCGTGACGCCGAGCACCTCGATGCGGTCGATCTCGTCCGCCAAGGCCCAAGGATCGACCACGACCCCGTTGCCGATGACGGCGAGCTTGTTCTTACGCACCACACCAGAGGGCAGGAGCGAGAGCTTATAGGTCGTCCCATCGACCACCAGCGTGTGGCCGGCATTGTGGCCGCCCTGGAAACGCACCACCACGTCGGCGCGCTCCGACAGCCAGTCGACGATCTTGCCCTTGCCCTCATCGCCCCATTGGGAGCCGACGACCACAACATTGGCCACTTCGAAAATCCCCTAAATCCTGGAAGAAACACAGAAACGGCCCCGCAAACGTGCCGGGCCGTGTCCCGTTATAGCGTGGGCGCGCGCGGGATGCGAGCCTTCCGGCGACGCTCTAGGCCGCTTTGGAGTTTGCCGCCTTCTCGGCGGCAAAGGCCCAGTCGAGCCAGCGCATCAGCGCCGCCACATCGTCGGTCTCGACTGTGGCGCCGGTCCAGATGCGCAAGCCCGCCGGGGCGCTGCGATAGGAGGCGATGTCGTAGGCGACGCCCTCCTCCTCCAACCGCGCCGCCATGGCCCGCGGAAAGCCATCGCGCAAATCGGCCGAAAGAGCGGCGATCTCGGGGTCCACGATCTTAAGACACACGGACGTGTTGGAGCGCGTCGCAGGCTCTACCGCCACGAAGTCGACCCACGGCGTCTTCGCCACCCAGTCCGCAATTACTTTCGCATTGGCGTCGGCGCGGCCGATCGCGCCCTCCAGTCCGCCGATACGCTCCACGAAAGACAGCGCGTCGTGATAGTCCTCCAGGCAAAGCATGGACGGCGTGTTTATGGTCGCGCCCTCGAACAGGTCCTGCATCACTTTGCCGTCTTTCGTTAGGCGGAACAGCTTCGGCAGCGGCCATGACGGCGTGTGGCTTTCCAACCGCTCGATTGCGCGCGGCGACAAGATCAGCATGCCGTGCTGCGCCTCCCCGCCCAGCACTTTCTGCCAAGAATAGGTCGCCACATCGAGCTTCGTCCAATCGATGTCTTGCGCGAACACGGCGGATGTCGCGTCGCAAATGGTGAGGCCCGCGCGGTCTGCCGCGATCCACTCGGCGTTCGGCACGCGCACACCCGACGTCGTGCCGTTCCAGGCAAAGACCACGTCGCGGTCGAAGTCGACGTCGGCAAGGTTCGGCAGCGCGCCATAGGGCGCGACAAGCGCGCGAACGTCCGTCAACTTCAATTGCTCGACGATGTCCGTGACCCAATCGCTGCTGAAGGCTTCCCAAGCCAGCACGTCGACACCGCGTGGGCCGAGCAGCGACCACAGCGCCATCTCCACGGCGCCCGTGTCGGAGGCGGGCACCAGCGCCACCCGATACGCGTCCGGAATTTGAAGCAGCGCGCGCGTCTTGAGAAGCGCGGCCTCGATCCGCGCCTTGGTTTCGGGCCCGCGATGATTGCGCCCCAGAAGCGCGCCCTTCAGCGCGTCCAGCGACCAGCCTTTGTGCTTGGTGCACGGGCCCGAGGAAAAGCGCGGATTTTCCGGCCGTTTGGTCGGTTTTGGCGGCAAGGTCAAAGGCGAAACTCCGAAAGAACGAGCCCCCGCATAAGGGGGCTCGAATGCCCATACGGGGGGCGGAAATCGCCGTCAAGGGCGCGCCGGATGCGCCGCCATCACAAAGAAAAGCCGCCCGTCGAAAGAACGGGCGGCAGTTGGTGTGGTGGGTGGGTGGTAAATTATTTGAACGCGACGGGCATCGGCACAGGCGCGGCCACTGTGTGACCAAGCTTCCAGCGCACGCCGAGCATCAAGTCATGCGAGGTGACGTCGTCGATGTTCACGCCCGCATACGAGCTCGACCCGTCATAGACCGTGACCGTGCCGCTCCGTGCATCGCCGAGATCGGCATAGCGGTAGGAGAGGTCCAGTGTAACGGACGGGTTCACGTCATAGGCGAGACCGCCATAGACGGCCCAGGCGAAGTTGGTCTCCGTGTTATCGGCTCCGTAGAACACCGAATTTTTCGGCACGTTCACGTCCTTGAGACCGAGAACGAGATCGAAGACATACCGATACCGGCGCCGACATAAGGCGTGACGCACAAGACGGTCGGAAGATCGACATAGGCGTTGAACAGGCCGAGCCAGGTTTCCATGTTTGCCGTGTACTCGTTGGTACCCGGCAGGAACTCACCTGCGAAGTCATTGCTGCCCCGGTTGAACGTGCCGTTGCCGCCCGGGTAACGATCATGCGCAACGAACAAGGCGTCGCCGCGATATTCACCGGTCATGTCGAAGCGCAGCCAGGTATTGAACTGGTAGCCGATACCGACACCGAAGAGCGGCGAGCTCTTGATGCCTTCATGTTCGACGATGAAATCGTTGTATTGGAAGAGCTCGGTGGAAATGTTGCCGACCACCGGGTTGGCGGCCCCGACGAAGCCCTTTAAGTAGACCGGCCCCGTGCACCCCACGCAAGGCGCAGCCACCTCAATAGGCGGCGGCGGAAGCCCGAGATCGGCGGCATTCGCGACCGTGGCTGGCGCAACGGCCAAAACCGC
>DGOS01000009.1:3916-14738 GCA_002390155.1 Hyphomicrobiaceae bacterium UBA4460
GGAGCCCCGCTGGGCTTGAGGTCCGCTAGCTGTCTCGTGTGGGGATGATCGGAGAGAATGGTTAATGGAGACCTAAAGGCGGTGCCAAACTGGAACAGGAGCCGCCCCGCCTAGTGATGGTCTCGTAGGCTATTGAAAAATAATGCTTTTTGAAACCCGCGCGGGGCTCGCCGTTAGGCCGCGGCGGCGTCGGACAGCGCGTGCACGATATCGGAGACGACGGTCTTCACGAGGCCCTCGTCGTCGCCTTCCGCCATCACGCGAATCACCGGCTCGGTCCCGGACGGGCGGATCACCAACCGTCCGGCGGTACCCAGCCGCGATTTGCCGTCGTTGATCGCCCGCTGCACACCCAGATTATCGAGCGGCAGGCCGTTCTTATAGCGCACGTTTTCCAACACTTGCGGCAAGGGCTCGAACCGGTTGCAGACCTCGCTCACGGGCTTGCCGCTCTCGGCTACCACGGCGAGGATCTGCAGCGCCGTCACCAGGCCATCTCCGGTGGTCGAGAAGTCCGACAGCACGATATGGCCGGATTGCTCCCCTCCGACATTGTAGCCGTGCTGGCGCATATGCTCGGTCACGTACCGGTCGCCCACAGACGTGCGCGCGAGCCCGAGGCCCAAATCCTCCATGAACCGCTCCAGGCCGAGATTGGACATGACCGTGGCGACAACGCCGCCGCCGGCGAGCCGTCCACGCCTGAGCCAGAACTCCGCGATCACGGCCATCAGCTGGTCCCCATCGATAATGCGGCCCTTCTCGTCGACGATGACCACGCGGTCGGCGTCGCCGTCCAACGCGATACCGATATCGGCGCGCACTTCGCTGACCTTGCGGATCAGGTTCTGCACCGCCGTCGAGCCGCAATCCTTGTTGATGTTGAGGCCGTTCGGTTCGACCCCGATATTGATGACCTCGGTGCCGAGTTCCCACAGAGCCTCGGGCGCCACCTTGTAGCCGGCCCCGTTGGCGCAATCGATCACGGCGCGGATGCCGTCGAAGCGCAAATTCCGGGGCAGCGTGCGCTTGGCGAACTCGACATAGCGCTCGCGCGCACTGTCGATGCGGGTCGCGCGGCCGATATGCTCAGGCGGCGCCAGCAGCGCTGCGGCATCGCCCTCCATCAACGCTTCGATCTCGGCTTCCTGCTCGTCGGAAAGCTTGTAGCCGTCCGGTCCGAACAGCTTGATGCCGTTGTCGATATACGGATTGTGAGAAGCTGAAATCATCACGCCGAGATCGGCGCGCAAGGAGCGGGTCAGCATCGCCACGGCCGGCGTTGGCATCGGCCCGAGCTGGAATACATCCATGCCCACGGCGGTGAAGCCCGACACCATGGCGGATTCAATCATGTAGCCGGACAGGCGCGTGTCCTTGCCGATCACCACCCGATGCCGGTAGGCGCCATTCGTGAACAGCTTGCCGGCAGCCATGCCGACCTTGAGCGCCACCTCCGAGGTCATCGGATTCGAGTTGGCGCTGCCACGGATTCCGTCCGTGCCAAAAAACTTACGAGCCATCCCGGTCTTTCCCCCGATTACGCGGCCAGGCTGCTCCTTCCCTCGGACTTGCCCGGCGCGGGGAGGGATTATGCTCCCGGTCCCCATCGAGTTGCATTCAAATAATGTAAGCAAAAATTACACGCCTGGATCGAGATTGGCGTGGATTCCGCCTTAACTTTCAGTACCAAACATGCTCGCGCGCCAGACTGCAAGGGCTTGGCGGCTGCCGGCCACATCGTGGACGCGGAAGGCTTGGGCCCCTTGCGCCGCGGACGCGATGGCCGCCGCGTGACTGCCCGGTTCCCGCGATTTCGGGTCCTTCTCCTGGCCCAGCCCGCCGATAAAGCGCTTGCGCGAGGCCCCGATCAGGAGAGGCACGCCAAGCCCGTGAAACAGGCTGATATTGGCGAGGAGCGCGAGATTGTGGGCCAGCGTCTTGCCGAAGCCGAGCCCCGGATCGGCGGCGATGCGGGCGCGGGGCACGCCCGCCGCCTCGCAAGCCGCAATGCGCTCCTCAAGGTAGTCGAAGACCTCCAGCGCCACGTCGTCGTAGGTCGGGTTGTCCTGCATCGTTTTGGGCTCGCCTTGGGCATGCATCAGGACGAGGTCCAGCCCCTCCTCCACCGCCACATCGAGACAGGCCGGATCGTAGGTCAGCGCCGAGACGTCGTTGAGGATCTTGGCTCCCGCGCGTGCTGCCGCGCGCGCCACCGCCGATTTCCGGGTATCGATGGAGATCACCGCGGGCGAGCCCTTCAACGCCTTTAGCACCGGCACCACCCGGGACAGCTCGTCGTCGTCTGCGACCGTATCGGCGCCCGGCCGCGTCGATTCCCCGCCGATATCGACGATCGCCGCACCGTCGGAGGCGAGCTCGGCGGCATGGGCCGCAGCGCCCTCCGTCTGATCGTAGAGCCCGCCGTCGGAGAAGCTGTCCGGCGTGACATTGACGATGCCCATGAGCACGGGCCGCGAAAGGTCCAGCCCAGCAAACGGCGGCCGGGGGCCCGTCACCCGGACGCGCAGATTGGCAAGATCGGCGTCGGCCACCTCGGCGAGCGCGGACGCCGTGATGAGACGCCGTTGCGACCGCGCCGGATCGCCTTCGATCAGAACCGCTTCGGTGAAGGCGATCGGCCCGCCGGCGAGCGGCAGAGCAAGACCGTCCTCGACCGCAGCGTCCGCGGGCGGTCCGTACAAGAACCCGATGGGTCTGAGATAGAGCTTTTGATCCCCCATGGCGCCTGAGCCTTACCACAAAGCAACATGCCCGGCGAAAGGCCGGGCATGCGCAAAAGCAAATTATCGAAAGCCGCTTAAGTCGGCTGGGGCTCCATGCCACCCGCGCCGGTGTCCGGCTCCGGGGGCTTCTTGCCCCGGCCCGCGGTCGGCACGGCGGAGGTCGGCCCAGACGGCGACTCTTCCTCCGCGGGGAAGTCCCGTACCGGAGGCTTGCCATTCAGAAGGTCCTTAATCTCCTTGCCGGAGAGCGTCTCGTATTCGAGAAGCCCGCGCGCCACCACGTGCAGATCGTCGATATTCTCAGAGATGACCTTTCGCGCCGTCTCGAAGCCTTCGTCCACGATGCGATGGATTTCCTCATCGACCATGGACTGGGTCTCGTCGGACAGGTTCTGCTGCCGCGCGATGGAGTGGCCGAGGAACACTTCTTCCTCGTTGTCGCCATAGGCCAGCGGCCCGAGCTTATCGGACATGCCGAACTGCGTGACCATGGCGCGCGCGAGCTGCGTGGCCATCTTGATGTCGGACGACGCGCCCGAGGTCACCTTCTCGTAGCCGAACACGATCTCCTCGGCGACGCGGCCACCCATGGCGACGGCGATATCCGCCTTAAGCTTCGCGCGGGTGTGAGACAGCATGTCCCGCTCCGGCAGGCGCATCACCATGCCGAGCGCGCGGCCGCGCGGAATGATCGTCGCCTTGTGGACGGGATCGGACGCCGGCTGATGTATCGCGACCAGCGCATGCCCGCCTTCATGATAGGCGGTCAGCGTCTTCTCTTCCTCGGTCATGACCATGGAGCGGCGCTCCGCACCCATCATGACCTTGTCCTTGGCGTCCTCGAACTCGTGCTGGGTGACGAGCCGCTTGGAGCGACGCGCGGCGAGCAACGCCGCCTCGTTCACGAGGTTAGCAAGATCGGCGCCGGAGAACCCGGGCGTCCCGCGCGCAATGACGCGAAGATCGACGTCCGGTGCCAGCGGCACCTTGCGCACATGCACTTTGAGAATTTTCTCGCGGCCGATGATGTCCGGACGCGGCACGACCACTTGGCGGTCGAAGCGGCCGGGCCGCAACAGCGCCGGATCGAGCACGTCAGGCCGGTTGGTCGCGGCGACGAGGATGACGCCTTCGTTCGCCTCGAAGCCGTCCATCTCGACAAGCAACTGGTTCAGCGTCTGCTCGCGCTCGTCGTTACCGCCGCCGAGGCCTGCGCCGCGGTGACGGCCGACCGCATCAATCTCGTCGATGAAGATGATGCACGGCGCGTTCTTCTTCGCCTGATCGAACATGTCGCGCACGCGGCTTGCGCCCACGCCGACGAACATCTCGACGAAGTCGGAACCCGAGATGGTGAAGAACGGCACGTTTGCTTCGCCAGCGATGGCGCGCGCCAGCAGCGTCTTACCAGTGCCCGGAGGGCCGACCAGCAGCGCGCCGCGCGGGATCTTGCCGCCGAGCTTCTGAAACTTCTGAGGATCGCGTAGGAACTCCACGATCTCTTGCAGATCTTCCTTGGCCTCGTTAACGCCGGCCACATCGTCGAAGGTGACGCGGCCATGACGCTCGGTGAGCAGCTTCGCCTTGGACTTGCCGAAGCCCATGGCACGGCCACCGCCCGACTGCATCTGGCGCATGAAGAATATCCACACCGCAATCAGGAGTAGCATGGGGAACCAAGAGATCAGCACACCGAACAGCGACGGCACGTCCTCCTCGGACGGCTTGGCGGTGATCTTCACGCCCTTGGTGTTCAGCTTTTCGACCAGGTTCGGATCGTTCGGCGCGTAGGTCTGGAAATTCCGGCCGTCGGTGTAATGCCCGGCGATCTGATTGCCGGCGATGGTCACGTCTTGGACGTTCCCGGCATCGACCTCCGAGAGAAGCTGCGAGAAGCTGATCTCGTTACCGCGGACCTGAGCGCCTTGGGTATTGAAGAGGTTGAAAAGTGCGACCAGCAGCAGGCCGATAAACACCCAAATGACGAAGTTACGGAAATTCGAATTCATGCACTGACCTGACGGCTTGATCTCAAAGACACGCCATGGGGTGAGAAATCCCCCAAAATTGCGGCGCAGAAAGGCTTACTAGGCCCTATTAACATAAGAACGGGCACTACTTTTGCCAAGTAAAGCTAACGCGAAGAAGTGCACGCGTCCTCAATATCCCGGGCCTTTCGTCGCGCCCAGCCCCGTGAGGAACCTTGCCCGACAGTCAAGGCCCTCTTCATGGCGCGACAGTGGCGACATGAATGGCTCAACCTGACCGAAATCAGGCAGGCAAAGGAGCCTCCTCCCCCGCCAGCAGGCCGGCAGCGCCTGGGCCGCCGGGCCCGGCAAGGACGCCGGCATGGCCTCTCGCTCTCTTAGGACGCGCACCCCCTCCTCACCCAGAGCGCGGACGATAATGGGCGCTTCCTCCGCGGCCCCGAGCTCGATGGCAAAGCGGTTGTCCCACAAGGTCCGCTCGCCTGGGCTCAGCTCCAGCTCCGGCAGGCCCTCGTGACGCATCTCGCGGAAGACGAACAGACGCCCGCCCTTCGGCGCGATACGGCAGCGGGCCAGCGTATGCGCCTTGTCCGGCGACTCTTTAAGTGCGGCGTATAGCGCCTCGAGCTTGGCGAGCCGCACCGGCTCCATCCCGCCGCCAACTGTGGCGAGGAGGCGGGACAGGACGCGAAGGGCGACCTCCTCCGGCAAAGCGTCAGTTGCGCCTGCGTCCACTGACGCATAACCCGCCGCGCTGGTCTCGGCGTGGCTGTCGAGAAAGTCACAAGCCGCCGCATCGAGCGCGGCCCGCGCCCGGCGCAGCCGCTTGGCGGACAGCGCGATCGCATCTGCACTGAGCCCAAACCCGGCGAGCGTCTCCATGGCGCTGCGCACCCGCCCGCGCTCGAACTTTGGATCGATGTTGGATGGGTCGGTGACGTAGGCGATACCGGCCGCCTCGACCGTTGCCACGAGCCGCGCCTTCGGCACATCGAGTAGCGGCCTGAGCAACGTCAGCCCGGCCCACGAGCCTTCCTCCGGAATGGCGGCAAGGCCGTCGAGCCCGCTGCCGCGCGCGAGTCGCATCAAGAACGTCTCGGCTTGGTCGTCGAGATGATGCGCGGTGACGAGCGCGCCGATGTCGTGCGCATGAGCATAGGCCGCCATCAGATCGTAACGGGCTTCCCGCGCCCGCACCTGAAGGCCCTCGTCCACCCCATCATGCTCCCAGGTGAGGATGACATGCAGGAGGCTTGCTGCTTCCGCCGCGCGCGACACCAGCAACGCTTCGTCGCGCGAGTCCGTGCGCAAGCCATGATCGACCGTGAGCACGACGAGTTCAGGCCCGTCGCTTCGCGCCGCACACCACTGCGCGGTCAAATGCATGAGCGCAAGACTGTCGGGCCCACCGGAGACGGCGAGCGCGACGCGCGGGAGATGCGCGAGCGGCGCGAACAGCACCTCGGCGTCGTCGTGCGTGACAGGCGCCGCCGTCATGGGCAGCCCGCCTTCCCCGCCGCGGTCTTCGCCTGCCCCCGCTGCGCGCTATTGGGAAACCTGGCGCCGAGCTTCTTAAAGGTGGCGCACGCGGCCTCCGTCTTGCCGAGCTCCGCAAGCGACATGCCGAGCCGGAGGAGCGTATCGGACGCCTTATCGCTCCCGGAATATTTGCGGTAGCCGTCGAGGAAACTGTCGGCTGCCTTCTGGTACTGCTTGCGCAGATACTGGCTCTCGCCCACCCAATATTGCGCGCTGCCCGCCAACGGATCTCTGGGATAGGTGCTCACCAGCTTGCCGAACGCCGCCTCCGCGCCGGCATAGTCGCGCCGGAGATAATCTCCATAGCCTTCTTCGTAGCGGGCCTGCGCCGCCTTGCTGGGAAACAGATTTTGCGGCGCGGGGCTGGCCTTGTCCGGCAGCGACCCGGTCGTGATCGTGCTGGATAGCGTGGCCTGATCGTCGCTTGGCTGGGGCCGCGGCCCATACCAGCGCGGCTTCGACGGATCGGCGATTTCCGCCGCCGGTGGAACCACAGGTGCGAGCGAGGGCGGAATGGGCACGTCCTCGTCTTGCGGCTCTGGCTCGGGCTCGGGCTCTGGCTTGAGCTCCCGCTTTGCCTCAACGATCGGCGGCTTCCGCTCCGGTGCGGGAACCTTGGGATCGGCAACCTTCGGCTCGGCAATCTTCGTCTCGGGAACCTTGGGCTCAGGAACGTTCGGCTTAGGCGCCGTCGCCGCGCGCGGCCTCGGCTCAGGATCGGTAATCATCGCCGGGGCGTCTTTTTTGGCGGTCTCGTCTTTGGCGGTCTCGTCTTTGGCGACTTTCTCTTTGGCGCGCTCCGGTTTCGGGTCCGGTGCGGCAACCTTTGGCTTGGGCATTGTCTTGTCGGCGGGCGCCGCTTCGGACATCTCGTTGAGCTTGCTCAAGAACGTGTCCATCTGACGGGTCAAGGCGCCGATCTGGACCTCGAGGCCACGGAGGCGCCCCTTGAGGTCGTCGTCACCGGCGGGCGTGGCATCCACGCCATCGGGGGCAAGGCTCGGCCTGGCAATCACGGCGGCCTCGAGAGCGCCCACCATGATCCTCAGGGCGGAGATCTCCGCCTCAAGCCTGGCCACACGCGTGGCGACGTCATCCGTGGTCTTTGAGCTTTCAGTCTCTTCGGCGAGGCTCGCGCCCATTGGCAGGAGCACGGCAAGAGCGAACGCCGCGAGCACGGCACGCCATAAATGAGAACGTGAGGGCACGGGTTCCTTCGACCTTATCGGCATAGCCAGGCGACTTAACCGACTCGTTGCCGTGGCGTTTAGGCCATGTGTGTGGCCCACAACGCGCCGTGGAACAAGGCCTAGTAGCTAGCGACGGCGCCCCCGGTAAGGACCGTCTGCGCCCGCCGGTTCCGGGACCAGCAGGAGATGTCGTCGCAAGCCGCGACCGGCCGCTCCCGGCCATAGGAGACGGTGTGAAGACGGCCCGCGCGGAGGCCGTGGCGCACAAGGAAGGTCTTCACGGCCATGGCCCGCTGCGCCCCCAGCACGAGGTTGTGCTGCCGGCTTCCCGGCTCACTCGCGTGCCCAGCGATCATCACCTGATATTGGGGGTGCTGGTTCAGCCAGCGAACCTGCTGGCGCAGGATGGCGCGCGAATGCCCGGTCAGGACCACGCTATCCCCTTGGAAATAAACGACATCGCCCACATTGGCGGCGAAGTCCTCAGGGCTGCCAGGGGTGGCCGGAGCCGCCCCGCCAAGGCCAAATCCCTTGGGCTGCTGCGGCTGGCGCGAACAAGCGCCCGCGCTGAAGGCCAAAATGATCACCGCCACGACCACGCAAGCGCGGCCGATCCCACCAAAACGCATGACTGAAAACACCCAATCCCCCAAACCCGAGGAAATCCTAGGGGGCGAGGCTTAAGGATGCCTTAGCCAGGCAGATGCGTGGGGCGAAATAGAAAAATGGAGGCCAAAAAAGGAAAAGGATGCTCCAAGCGCCGATATCTCCAGCGCCCTGAGCATCCCAAATCCCGTGGGGGGAAACCCGAAAGTTTCCCGAAGCCGTTGCTTAGCCGAGCTTCAGCGGCTCAACGATAACGGCCTTCTCGTGATGGCCAAAGCAACCACCAAGCGAAACGGCGGCAGCCACCAGCATTACAGCGGCGATAACGCCTTTCAAACCCTGCATGGTCTTCTCTCCTTTGGTTAAAACGGCAATAGCCGTCTTTGCATTTACCGGTGCGGCTCAATCGGATCAAGCCAGGACTGCAGTCCCGAGACCGATTTGGCGATCAATGATGCGAAAATGCCACGCCGAATCTCATCCTCCAGCTTTTGCAAGCTATCCCCCACGGGGACGCCGATCAAGATGTGGTTAACGACGTTGGGGCACTCGGATTAACAAAAGGTAAGCGACTGTTGCAAATAAGCCGCAACCCGCACGGGTAAACCGACAACCGCTCGGGAATATGCCGAAAAATCAGGCACTGATCGCGTGGCAAAAGCCAAATCGAGCCAATTTTGACCCCAGAAACAACCCCTCGGTTGCGCCGCGTCAGATTGCGTCGTGAGAGATGCGCGAAATCCAAGAAGAACGTGACAGCGAGGCCTTTGGGGCCCCGCCGGTAGCGCTGACCTCAGCGCGGGGCCACTTGGTCGGTGAGGAGCGTCACGGGCAGCCCCGCCTCCTTGACCCTGACCAGCACCCTGGCGACATCGCCATAGGCGGCTTGAGTGTCGCCGCGCACCCAGACCTGTGCCGTACCGCCCGCATCGCGAATCGCGGCAAGCTTGGGCGCAAGGTCCTCAAAGCTGATCTGCGCGTTCTGAAGGGAGAGCGTGCCGTCGGCCTCGATCGTGATGCTGAGCGGTGCTCGCTCCGGCGCCACCTGTCCGGCCTCCGTCCTCGGCAAATTGACGTCCGGCAGCGAGGCCTTGGCATCGATGTCGACGCCCACGGTCAGAAGCGGCGCCGTCACCATGAAGATGATCAGGAGCACGAGCATCACATCCACCAGGGGCGTGACGTTGATCTCGCTCATGGGCACGCGGGAGCGGCGCCGCGCGCGGCGGTTGGACAATGCGCCACCGGGTTGAAGTGCTCCGCCCATCCTTGCCCTCACAGCGTCTTGTCGATCTGGCGCGACAGAATGGCCGCGAACTCATCGGCGAACCCTTCAAGCCGCGCCGCGTGCCGCCCGACCTCAGCGTTGAACTTGTTGTAGAAGATGACCGCCGGAATGGCGGCAAGCAGGCCCAGCGCAGTCGCAAACAAGGCCTCCGCGATGCCGGGCGCCACGACCGCAAGCCCTGTATTCTTGGTGGTCGCGATCGCCTGGAAGCTCGTCATGATGCCCCAGACCGTGCCGAACAGGCCGATAAAGGGCGCCGTCGAGCCCACCGTGGCGAGGAACGTCAGCCGCCGTTCGAGCCGTTCGACCTCACGGGAAACGGTCACGTCCATGACCTTCTCGATGCGGTGCTGCATGCCCGGCATGGGCTTCGTGGACCGGTCGCCGCTGTCGCGCTCCGTCGATCGCTTCCACTCGCGCATCGCCGCCACGAACAGCGCCGCCATGCCCGTGTTCCGCCGCTGGGCGAGGGCCTGATAGAGCTCATCGAGCGACTGGCCCGACCAAAACACCTGCTCGAACTTGTCCGCCTCTTTGCGCGTCTGGGCGAACAGGAAGAACTTCTCGATAATGATCGCCCAACTCCACACCGAGGCGGCAAGAAGCCCAACGATGACGATCTGGACAACGATATGGGCGTTCTTGAACAGCTCCCAAATCGACAGATCGACGGCGACATCCGGATTCATTCACGGCCCTCATGGCATCAACGCCAAAAGCTGGCACCTTTCGGCACCGGCTCTTGGCCCCCGCGAGGCGCACCATCGCGGGCTATTCATCGTTCACCGGCAGCGGCCCAAAAACGCTATAAAATCAAGCCATTCGGCTTGACCCAAGCGTCAAATTTGGGCGGCCGCCGCCGGCACAAAATCCTGTTCCGCCCTCTTCGCTAAGTTCAACTTGCTTACTTAACGAATCGTTCAAGTGCCCCGCGGACCAACTGTCCCAGCCGTTGAGGCTTGCCCGCCTCCGAGACCAGCACCACCACGACCTTGGCCCGGACCAGGACGACGCCGTCGCGCCGGACCTCTTGGGACAGCGTCAGGCTCGCCGCGCCGGTCTCCACGCAAGCGGTGACCACTTCGAGCACATCATCGAGCTTGGCCGGCTTCAGATAATCGATCTCCACGCGGCGCACGACGAAGACGGATGCCTCGCCCTGATCGGGATTGGCGAGGTCCTGGTGATGGATTCCAAGCAGGCGAATAAAGTCAGAGCGGCCCCGCTCGCAGAACTTCAGATAGTTGGCGTGGTAGACGAGGCCGGCGAAGTCCGTGTCCTCGAAATAGACGCGCACCGGCAGGATATGGGTGTCGCCCTCGATGCGTCCGGCAAGGTCGGGCCAGTTACTCACTCTGCCTCGCCGCCATTCTCACCGCCGTTGAAGAGCGGGAACTGCGACGGCTGAGCGGGCGGCGTGACCCCGAGATGCTCGAAGGCGAGCCCGGTGAGCACACGGCCGCG
>DGOS01000009.1:14776-16526 GCA_002390155.1 Hyphomicrobiaceae bacterium UBA4460
GCATCGCGCGGCTCCGACAGGCCAGCGGCGATGGTCTCGATCCCCACCGGCCCGCCGCCATAGTTCACGGCGATGAGCTTCAGGTAGCGGTGGTCGAGCGCATCGAGCCCGCGCCCGTCCACTTCTAGCTGCGACAGCGCGCTGCCCGCGAGCTTGGCATCGACCGCGCCGTTGCCATCCACGGCGGCGAAGTCCCGTACGCGGCGCAAGAGCCGCGCCGCCACGCGCGGCGTTCCGCGCGCGCGTCTCGCGATCTCATGGGCGCCTTCGGGCGTCAGCGGCAGTTGAAGCAGCCGCGCGCCACGCCGCACGATCTCTTCCAGCTCTTCCACCGTGTAGAACTCCAGCCGGATGGGAATGCCGAAGCGTTCGCGAAGCGGCGTGGTGAGAAGGCCCGTCCGCGTCGTGGCGGCGACCAGCGTGAACTTGGCCAGGTCGATGCGCACCGAGCGCGCCGCCGGCCCCTCGCCGATGATGAGGTCGAGCTGGAAATCCTCCATGGCGGGATAGAGAATCTCCTCCACAGCCGGGCTGAGGCGATGGATCTCGTCGATGAACAGCACGTCGCGTTCTTCGAGATTCGTCAGCAAGGCCGCGAGATCGCCCGCCTTGGCGATGACGGGTCCCGACGTCGCCCGGAAATTGACCCCAAGCTCCCGCGCCACGATCTGGGCGAGCGTGGTCTTGCCGAGCCCCGGAGGCCCGGCGAACAGCACATGGTCCAGCGCCTCGCGCCGCGACCCCGCCGCATCAATAAAGACTTTGAGGTTGGAGCGGACCTTCTCCTGGCCGATGAATTCGGCCAGCGTTTGCGGCCGCAGCGCCGCCTCCGGCTGGTCGTCGTCTTTCTTCGCTGCTGCCAGGACCCGCTCGCTCATCCTGCAAGCTCCTTGAGGCCAATACGGATCAGCTCTTCCGCCTTCGCCTCGTTGCCGGCGACACCAATTGCCGAGGATACGGCCGCGGCCGCCTCACCATGGGCATAGCCGAGATTGGTCAGCGCGGAGACCGCATCACGCGCGGCCAAGCCTTCGGGCAGGATGGCGATGGGCGCAGGGCCTGAGCCCGGTGCCATGGCGGGCGCCAGCGCTGGCATCTTGTCCTTCATTTCGGCGACGATGCGCGCGGCGACCTTCTGCCCGACCCCTTGGGCCCGCGCCACTTGCGCCTTGTCTTGCAGCGCCACCGCGTTGGCGAGATCGGCGGCGGAGAGCGTACCCAGCACGGCGAGCGCCACCTTGGCCCCCACGCCTTGCACCGTCTGCAACGCGCGGAACCAGGCGCGCTCGTGCTCGGCCCCGAAGCCGTAGAGCTTGACGCCGTCCTCGCGCATATGAGTGTCGGTGGCGAGAGTCACCGCCTCGCCTACGGGCGGGAGTGCGGAGAGTTGCCGCGCGCCCAGCGTCACCTCGTAGCCGACGCCGCCAACATCGATGATTGCCGTGGAGAGCGAAACCGAATCGACCGTGCCTGTGAGCTTGCCGATCATGGCGCGGCCCTCATCGCAACGGCGATGGACTGTTCGAGCTTGGCCCAGCTGCGCGAATGGGCGTGGGTGATGGCGATGGCGAGCGCGTCCGCCGCGTCCGCGCTGTCGGGCACCGCGCGCGGCAGCAAGCACTTCACCATGGCGCGGATCTGGTCCTTGTTGCCATGGCCGGCCCCGACCACGGTCTTCTTCACCGCATTCGGCGCGTATTCGGCGATCGGCAATCCGGCCAGCGCGGGCACCAGCATGGCGATGCCGCGG
>DGOS01000013.1:0-7365 GCA_002390155.1 Hyphomicrobiaceae bacterium UBA4460
AACGGCGCCGGCAAGTCGACCTTGCTGAAGGGCATTGTCGGAGAGCTGAAGCCACTCGGCGGCAGTCTCGATCTCCATGGCCTGCGCAAGCACGACATCGCCTACCTGCCGCAGGTTATCGAGATCGACCGCTCCTTCCCCATTTGCGTGTTCGACTGTGTGGCCATGGGGCTGTGGCGTGAGATAGGCGCCTGGCGCGGGCTTGATGCACGCGAGGAACAAGACGTGGCGCGCGCGCTTCACACGGTGGGGCTCACCGAGCTCGCCGACCGGCCCGTGGGGTCGCTGTCGGGCGGGCAGTTTCAGCGTGTGCTGTTCGCACGGCTCCTTCTACAAGACGCCGCGGTCATCCTGCTCGACGAGCCGTTCCGTGCGGTCGACACCAAGACCGTGGAGGATCTCATCCAATTGATCCAACGCTGGCACGGGGAAGGCCGCACCGTGCTCGCGGCGTTGCACGACATCGAGCAGGTGCGCGCGTCGTTCCCGCGCACGCTTCTTCTGGCGCGCGAGGTGGTGGCGTGGGGCGACACGGCCGAGGTTCTCACACAGGAGAACCTGGCCAAGTCTCGCCAGATGGCATTCGATTCGCACGCCGATGTGTGCGCGCGCGATGAGAGTTTAGAGCGCGAGGCGGTATGATCGACGCTCTGGTTTCGCCCTTCATCGAGTTCTCCTTCATGCGCCGGGCGCTGGTGGGCTGCATGGCGATCTCGCTCACCGCTCCGCCCATCGGCGTTTTTCTCGTGCTGAGGCGTATGAGTTTGATGGGCGATGCTATGGGCCACGCGCTGCTGCCGGGCGCCGCCATCGGCTATTTGCTGGCGGGACTTTCCTTGTTCGCCATGAGCCTTGGGGCGTTTGCCGCAGGGCTCGCGGTGGCGCTCGCCGCGGGTCTCGTGGCGCGCTCCACTGTCATAAAAGAGGACGCGAGCCTCGCGGGCTTCTATCTCGTATCGCTTGCGCTCGGCGTGCTGCTCGTCTCGGTCAAAGGCAGCAACGTGGACTTGCTGCACGTGTTGTTCGGCACGGTGCTGGCGCTGGACGATCCCGCACTGTTGTTGATTGCCACAATCGCCACGGTGTCCTTGGTCACGCTCGCCGTGATCTACCGGCCGCTCGTGCTCGAGTGTTTCGATGCGCAGTTTCTGCGCTCGGTTAGCCGCATGAGCTGGCCTACGCATCTCACGTTTCTCGTGCTCGTGGTGCTGAATCTCGTAGCCGGGTTCCAGGCGCTCGGCACGCTGATGGCGGTGGGCATTATGTTGCTACCGGCCGTCGCCGCGCGGTTCTGGGCCGAAGACGTTGCCGGGATGGTTGCCGTTGCCGTCGCCTCGGCCGTCTTGTCGAGCCTTGCCGGGCTGCTGGTCTCGTACCACTTCAACGTGCCGACGGGTCCCGCCGTGATTCTGGCCTGCGGCGTCTTCTATTTTCTCTCGATGCTTGTCGGTATCCGGGGCGGCGTCCTCTGGGGACTCATGCCGCGCAAGCACTTGGAAGCGTGATCTCTTACCCCATGGAGTTTTCAATGATGCGTTCTCGTATCACTGCACTTGCCGCCGCGGCGCTCTTGCTCGGTGTGTCGGCATCAGCGCACGCCGCCGACAAACTCAAGACCGTCGCTTCGTTCAGCATTCTCGGCGACATGGTGAAGACCGTGGGAGGCGACCGCGTCGAGGTCACGACGCTGGTCGGCCCCAACGGTGATGCGCATGTATTTAGTCCCACGCCCGCCGACGCCAAGACGCTTGCCGGCGCCGAGTTGTTCTTCGTGAACGGTCTCGGCTTCGAAGGCTGGATGGAACGGCTGGAAAAATCGTCCGACTTCAAGGGTAAGACCGTGGTGGCGAGCAAGGGTGTCGCGCCGCTCGAAATGGCCGGCGATCACCATCATGGCGGTGAGGTTGACGAGCATGACGATCACGATGCCCACGCCAAGGAAGAAGGTCACGACGATCATGATGACCACGAAGATAATGCCAAAGAAGAGCACGGTCATGAGGAGCACGCGGCCGCCGAGGAGCATCACGACGACGAGGACGCCGATCCGCATGCCTGGCAGAGCCTTGCCAATGGCGCGGTCTACGTCGCCAATATCCGTGACGGCTTGATCGCTGCCGATCCGGACGGCAAGGCGGTGTATGAGGCTAACGCCGAGAAATATCTGGCGGCGCTAAAGAAAGAAGACGAAGCGGCGAAGGCGGCGCTGGCGGCCTTGCCGCAGTCTCGCCGCCGGATCATTACCTCTCATGACGCCTTCGGCTATCTCGCAGACGCCTACGGCATCGAGGTGATTTCACCTGAAGGCGTGAGCACCGAGAGCGAAGCATCGGCACAGGACGTCGCCAAGATCATCCGGCAGATCCGTAAAGAGAACATCCCGGCCGTGTTCATCGAGAACATTACCGACCGGCGGCTGCTCGATCAGATCGCGCGCGAGACCGGCGCGAAGGTCGGCGGCGTGCTCTATTCGGACGCGCTGTCGGACGAGGACGGCCCCGCGCCGACCTATCTCGACATGTTCCGCCATAACGTCGGAGCGCTGACCGCGGCGCTGTCGTCTTAGGACGAGGGATGACGTGCCCAGTCGCCGGACATGGCTGTGGTTGTTGCTGGCGGGGCTCAGTGCCGCGATTCTCTACGCCACGCTCGCGCCGGCCGACTGGCAGGTTCGGCTCGGGCTGCACTGGCTGGTGGAGCACTTTCTCGTCTTCTTCGCGCTGACGCTGCTCGCCTGCCTCATCTGGCCGCGGCCTATGCTCGTGGCGGCCGTGTTGCTGCCGGTCGCGGTCGGTCTTGAAGCGGCGCAAGGGCTCACCCCGGACCGCACGCCCGATATCGGTACCGCGCTGGCTGCCGCTGCCGCCGTGGCTATGGCCGCGCTGCTGGCCGATGCTGTCCTAACGTTTCGGAAAAGGCGCGGAAACGCTTGAGTTCGGCGCAGTAGCGCGGCCTCCACAAATGTGATGTATCCTCCCCCCATGGAGATCAAGCCGCGCAAATCCACCGTCCCCGTTCGGATCGGAAACGTCGTCATGGGTGCCGGTGCGCCCATCGTCGTTCAGTCCATGACGAACACGGATACCGCGGACGTGGAGACCACGGTCGCGCAGGTGGCGGCGCTCGCCCGCACGGGTTCCGAGCTGGTGCGCGTGACGGTGGACCGGGCGGAAGCTGCCGCCGCGGTCCCGACGATCCGCGAGCGGCTCGATGCGATGAGCGTGGACGTGCCACTGATCGGCGACTTTCACTATAATGGCCACACGCTGCTCGCCGAGCATCCGGCCTGTGCGGAGGCGCTGGGGAAATATCGCATCAACCCCGGCAATGTCGGCTTCAAGGATAAGCGCGACAAGCAGTTCTCGCAGATCATCGAGATTGCGCTGCGCCACGACAAGCCGGTCCGCATCGGCGTCAATTGGGGCAGTCTCGATCAGGACTTGCTGACGCGGCTGATGGATGAGAACGCTACAAGCGACGATCCGAAGGATGCGCGCGAGGTGATGCACGAGGCCATCGTGCAGTCGGCGCTGCTCTCGGCAGAGCGCGCCCAAGAGCTCGGCATGGGTGCGGACAAGATTGTGCTCTCCGCGAAAGTTTCCGCCGTGCAGGATCTGATCGCCGTCTATGCGATGCTTGCCGCGCGCTCCGACCTTGCGCTGCATCTGGGGCTCACGGAAGCCGGCATGGGCTCCAAGGGCATCGTTGCCTCGTCGGCGGCGCTGTCCGTTCTGCTGCAGCAAGGCATCGGCGACACGATCCGCATCTCGCTGACGCCGGAGCCGGGCGGCGACCGCACGCTTGAGGTCAAGGTGGCGCAGGAGCTGCTGCAGAGTATGGGCTTTCGCGCCTTCGTGCCGTTGGTTGCAGCCTGTCCCGGCTGCGGGCGCACCACGTCCACGACGTTCCAGGAGCTTGCCCGCGACATCCAGGACTTTATTCGCGACCAGATGCCGGAGTGGAAGCGCCGCTATCCGGGTGTGGAAAATCTGAACGTCGCAGTGATGGGCTGCATCGTGAACGGCCCCGGCGAATCCAAACACGCCGATATCGGCATCTCGCTGCCGGGTACGGGCGAGGCGCCCGCCGCGCCGGTGTTCATCGACGGCAAGAAAGTGAAGACTTTGAAAGGCCCGGGCGCCGCCGCCGAATTCAAGCAGATGGTGCTGGACTATATCGAGCAGCGCTACGGACAGAGCGGGGCCGGCCGCAGCGCCGCGGAGTAGGGCCGCTACTTGATCGAGATCGCGTCGCCCGCGATCGACACCGTCAAAGCGATCATCGTCACATTGAACACGAAGGCGACGAGGCCATGGGCCGTCACCGTCTGGCGGATGGTGCGGGACGTTATCGCGACGTCCGACACCGCCGTCGATGTACCGATGGTAAAGGCGAAATAGACGAAGTCCCAATAGCCGGGCGAGCCTCCGCCTGGAAAGCGCATGCCGCCGCCTTTCCCGCGATGCTCGGCGTAATATTCATGCGCGTAGTGCAGCGCGAACATGGTGTGAATGAACAGCCACGAGAGCAACGTCGTGGCGAATAACAGCGCGAGAAGGCCGGGCTCAATGGTGTCGCTCGCCGAAGCCGATTGCAGCCAAAGAAGGATGGCGCCGAGGCTCATCATGCCGGCGGCCACCGTCAGAATGGGAATGGCGACGCGGCCATCGTCCTGAAGCGGCGATTCCCGGCGCACGCGGTCCGGGTCCGACCGCAGGATCATGACGATCACCAGCAGAAGATAGAGCGCGACACCTGCGTCGAAGCCGATCAGGAAGCGTGATGCGATCTCATGATCGCCCGGCAGCAATAGCCCGAGTGTGACGCCCACGGCCACCGCGAAGACAAACCGCCAGCGTGCCTGGAGAAAGCGCGAAACGCGCGTGCGCCGGAAGCGATGCTGCGGGGCGGGCTTGGTAGCCATGCGCCATTCGACCCGGATTCGCCTACTGTCTCAAGCGCGGCGTTCGGCCACGAAGCGCGCCGCGTCGATGAGCGTCGCGGCCTCCTCGCCGAAGGGCTTGAGCGCATTCTCGGCTTCAGCGACGAGGCCTGCGAGATGCGCGGTGGCGCCGTCGATGCCGAGCAACGCCACCAGGGTTGCCTTGCCGCGGCTGGCATCCTTGGCCACCGCCTTGCCCATTGCCTCTGCGTCCCCTTGCGCATCGAGCAAATCATCGGCGAGCTGGAAGGCTTGGCCGAACGCGTTGGCGTAGGCCAGAAGCGCATCGCGGCCGCTCGCGTCCGCCCGGCCCAGCATGGCGCCTGCCTCGCAGGCGAAGCGAAATAGTGCGCCGGTCTTCAGCGCCTGCATCGAAGCGGTTTCCTCCGGCGTAAACGCGCGCCGCTCGGCGGCCAAATCGAGCGCCTGGCCCAACGCCATGCCGCGCCAGCCGCTCGCCTTGGCCAGCACATGGATGAGCTCGGCGCGGGTTTCCGCGTCCTCGCAGGTTTGCGGGTTCGACACGATTTCGAAGGCGAGGGTCAGCAGCGCATCGCCCGCCAGAATGGCCGTCGCCTCGTCGAAAGCGACGTGCAGTGTGGGGCGGCCACGGCGCAGGTCGTCGTCGTCCATGGCGGGCAGGTCGTCATGGATGAGCGAATAGCAATGCACGCATTCGAGCGCGCAAGCGGTGTCGAGCGCGGACGCTTGCGGAACGCCGAACAGGCCTGCCGACTGAATCAGCAGAAAGGGGCGCAGACGCTTTCCTCCGCCCAGCGCGCCATAGCGCATGGCTTCGGCGAGCTCGGCGCCTCCCGGCGGGGTCGTGTCGCGCGCGGCGAGGATTTCGCCGAGACGCTGCTCCACAGCCCAAGCGGTGCGGTCAAGGTCTTCGAGAAACGTCATTGCCGAAGGGATAGCGGAGGCGGGCCAGGGCCGCAAACCGCCGGTGCAAATCCAGGCCTCCGCCTGTTGCCCGACGCCGTTCCGGATTGGTAGAACCCGGTCCCATGGCGGCATCGGCGGGTTCAGGGGCTCAGAAACGCAGCAAGAAGCGCATGGACGGCAGATGGCGCCTATTGCTGGCCCGGTTAGGACTCGCCGCCGCCATTCTTGCGGGCGCGGTGCTCGTCTCGATCGTGCTGTTCCGCTTCGTCAATCCGCCGATCACGGCCACCATGGTCGTGGACAAGCTGCGCGGCGGGACGCTGCACCGCCAATGGGTGCCGCTCGAGAAGATCTCCCCCAATCTTCAGCTTGCGGTGATCGCCAGCGAAGACGGCAATTTTTGCGATCATCGCGGGGTCGATTGGGGCGCGGTGCGGGAAGTCATCAACAAGGCCAAGAGCCTGAAGGCGGTGCGCGGCGCCAGCACCATCCCCATGCAGGTTGCCAAGAACCTCTATCTTTGGGAGCGGCGCAACTATGTCCGCAAGGCGCTGGAGGTGCCGCTGGCTTACGCCATGACCACTCTCTGGCCCAAACGGCGGATGCTGGAGGTCTATCTCAACATCGCCCAATGGGGCCCCGATACGTATGGCGCCGAGGCCGCGAGCCGGCGGTATTTCGGCAAGCCCGCCTCACGCCTGACGCGGCGCCAGGCCGTCCTGCTGGCGGCGGCCCTGCCCAACCCGCATGCCCGCAATCCGGCCCGTCCGAACCGCAAAATGCGCCTGATCGCCAGTGCCGTTCAGCGGCGCCTGCCCTATATCTCCAAGCGGGCAGACTGCGTCCTGAAGCCCTAAAAAGGTGGGTTATCGCCACTGGCCACCGGGCTCGATTGCCACTATAAGGGCGCCACGACAGGCCTCCCGCACGATGCGGCAGGCGCCCAGAGGTTTAGAATAATGGCTGTTCCCAAGCGAAAAGTGTCCCGCATGAAGCGTGGCAATCGGCGCGCCCATGACGCGGTGCAATCGCCGGCTTACGTCGAGGACAAGGACTCCGGCGAGCTTCGCCGGCCGCACCACATCGACCTGAAGTCCGGCCGCTACCGTAGCCGTCAGGTGATCGTCATCAAGGAAGAGGCATAAGGGCCGAGGTCGCCAAGACCGGGTTCTTTTGCGGTTTTGATCGCTCCGGGCTTCTTGAGCCCGGAGTGCTTTCGTTTGTCTGCCACACTTCGGTCCCTCAACCGTTTGTCAACCAATTCGCACGAAAGGCGCTGCCTTAACGCGCATAGCCCGCATTTCTGCGGCGCGAACGCCCGGCTGAAGGGCTGGTTTTCGGCTTTCTTAAGCCTCTTCGCTTAGTCTCCCGGTCAACGATCAGGCACCTAAAAAGGTGCTCCATGCGCAGGTCCATTGGCCAAGCAGCGTGGGTCAAAGGGGCTAAGGGGGCGTCGAGTGGTTGAGTCTTCAAACAAAGTTTCTGCGGGCGGCGCCATGCCGTCGAGCGAGTCTGCCGGAGACGTCTCCGGCCCG
>DGOS01000013.1:7443-19491 GCA_002390155.1 Hyphomicrobiaceae bacterium UBA4460
GCTGGAGGTGGCCGACATGGCCAAGCTCGGCAAGGGCCGCGCCTTCGCTCTACATATCGATCCGGAGCATGCCGGCGCCCGCTATGACGGGGTCACGGGTGCGCCACGTGCCGAGCCGGGTGCCGCGCGACGCTATGCGCTTCACTACCGATTTTTGCCCGACGGGCGCCGCGGCAAGACGGCGCTTTGGGTCGAAGATACCGGCGTGTGCTTTACCGATGCCGACGGGCGGCCCGTCCAGGCGCAAGGCACGCTGAGGGTCATGGAAGATCGCCGCCAGGAAGATCGCACACAGCCCGCTTCCGGCCACGACGAGCTTACAGGTCAGCTGAACCGTGCCCGCATCACCGAAGCGCTTGGCGACCTTCTATCCAACACCTCACGATCGCCTGCCAACGGGGCCTTTTTGCTTGCGGGCGTCAACGACCTTACATTGATCAACGAGACCTATGGCTTCGACGTCGGCGACGAGGTGATCACCATTGTCGGCAAGCGGCTGGCCCGCGTGCTGCGCGGCAAGGACTGCATCGGCCGGTTCTCGTCCAACAAGTTCGGCCTTGTCCTGCACAACTGCAAGGCGGAAGGCGTGGAGGCCATCGCGCGGCGCCTTATGGCGGCGATCGGCGACAGCATCCTGGACACGAGCGTGGGCGCGGTGGCTGCGACGATTTCGATTGGCGCGGTGATCCTGCCGGACGATGCCACCGGCGCGCAGAACGCCGTTGGACGCGTGCTGAGCGCGCTGGATGTCGCGCGGGTCAATCGCGGCGACCAGTTCAGCTTCTACGTTCCGTGCGAGCGCAAGGAAACCGAGCGCAAACAAAACGTCGCCATTGCCGACGACATCATCCGCGCGCTCAACGATCGCCGCATGATGATCGCGCTTCAGCCCATCGTGACCTCGCGGAGCCACGAGCCCGAGCTATACGAATGCCTCCTACGCATGCGGCGCATGGATGGTTCGGTGGTGAGCGCGGGTGAGTTCATTCCCGTGGCCGAGCAGTTTGGCCTCGCCAAGCTCATCGACCATCGCGTTCTGGAACTCGCCATCGAACTCCTGCGTACCATGCCGAAGGTCAAGCTTGCGCTGAACGTGTCTGCCGCCACGACGACAAATCCGGAGTGGATCTCGGCGCTTGAGAGCCTCACGGGCAAAGACCGGTCCATCCTCGAACGGATTACCATCGAGATCACGGAGACGACGGCCATTTCCGACGTGAAGGCCGCCATCGAGTTTGTGTCCTCGCTGAAGACGTTGGGGTGCCGCGTGGCGCTCGACGATTTCGGCGCGGGCTACACCTCGTTCCGCTCCTTGCGGGACCTCGGTGTCGACATGGTCAAGATCGATGGCTCGTTCATCGAAAATCTCGGCACGGACGCGGAAGACGAGATGTTCGTGCGCACGCTGATAGACCTGGCCCGAAGCTTCGGTGTTGTCACCGTTGGCGAATGGGTCGGCGATGAACGGACCGTGCAATTGCTCGAAAAGGCCGGTGTCTCGTACATGCAAGGCTATTTCTTCGGCGCACCGGAACTCACCAAGGACGAGGACGGCCGCGAGGCGCAGAAGCCCGCGAGCTAAGCTTCGCGCCTGAGAAGCGTGGCGAGGTTTGCGAGCATGTCGTCGTGCACGCCCAGCTCCTCAAGATGCTGCACGGTGTTCAGCACATACTCGATATTGGCGCCTGCTTGCCCACTGCATCTGAGCACAATGCGCAGCTGTTCCTCAAGCGAGAGCGGGCCGGCGTATTGCGCGTGGTTGCAGTCAGCCAGATAGGTCAGCGCTGTAACCATACGGTTTGAGCCGTCATCTAGGCGCACGTCCCGATAGGCCTCGACATAGACATCAGTGACCTGTTCGCGCTCGCGCAAATAAGCAACGGTGTCATCCTCCGCGCCCGGCGTCACGCGAAAGGCAACGCCCTGGCAGGCGCCGCCGTGGTCCAGCCCTAGGACGAGCCCCGGCTCTTCGCGGGTGCCCCGGTGCAAAACAGAATAGACGCACAGCGCGCGGTGCGAGCCGTCCAAAATGCCCGGCACCTGAGCCTCGAACGGGAAGCCCGGCCGCCACATGAGCGAGCCGTAGCCGAAGACCCAGAGTTCAGACATGCTCCTCGTCAGTCCTCGTGGCCGTGCGGGCGGCCGAAATCCGCGTCCGGCGTATCTTGGCCTGCGTCGATGACGCCGCGGCGGATGGCGCGCGTGCGCGTGAAATGCTTGAACAGGGCATCGCCGTCGCCGCGCCGTATCGCCTTGGTGAGCGCTGCGACGTCCTCGTTGAACCGGCCCAGCATTTCGAGCACCGCGTCCTTGTTGGTCAGGAATACGTCGCGCCACATTGTAGGATCCGAGGCCGCGATGCGGGTGAAGTCACGGAAGCCACCGGCGGAGAATTTGAGCACCTCCGAGCGGGTCACCGTTTCAAGCTCGTCCGCCGTGCCGACAATCGTGTAGGCGATTAGATGCGGCAGATGGCTGGTAACCGCGAGCACCAGGTCGTGGTGATCGGGCGTCATGATCTCGACATTGGCGCCGAACAGCGCCCAGAAGGCCGCCAAACGGTCCACGGCTTGCGGGTCCGTGCCTTCGGGCGGCGTCAGAATGCACCAGCGTCCGTCGAACAGTTCGGCGAAGCCGGCGTCGGGGCCGGAGTGCTCGGTGCCTGCGACCGGGTGCGCCGGTACGAAATGCACATTGTCCGGCAGGTGCGGGCTCATATCGCGCACGATCGCGTTCTTCACCGAGCCGACATCGGAGACGATGGCGCCCTCTTTAAGGTGCGGCGCGATTTCTTCGGCCACGGCACCGCAAATGCCGACGGGTGTGCACACGATCACCAGGTCGGCGTTCTCGACCGCGCTCGCGTTGCTGTCGGCGACTTTGTCGGCAATGCCAAGCTCGGCGACGCGCTTGCGTGTTTCAGGCGACCGCGAACAGGCTACGATCGTGCGCACGGCGCCATGCGCACGCGCGGCGCGCATGATCGAGGAGCCGATCAGCCCGGGGCCGATAATGGCCAGCGTATCGAATAGCGGTTTCGTCATGCGGCCTCGGTACCCATGAATTCGGTCAGCGCGTCGAGCACGGCCATGTTTTCCTCTTCGGTGCCGATGGTCATGCGCAGCGCATTCGGAAAGCCATACTCCTCCACGCGCCGCAACACGATGCGGCGTGCATGCAGGAATTTGTCGGCATCGCGCGCCGACTTGCCGGGCGCGTCCGGAAAATGCACCAGCAAAAAGTTCGCCACACTCGGCGTAACGCGCAAGCCGATGCCCGCAAGCGCTTCGGTCATGACAATGCGCCAGTGCGTATTGTGCGCCACGGCCACTTCCATATGCGCCACGTCGTTCAGTGCAGCGACACCAGCAGCAATAGACGGGCCCGTCACGTTGAACGGCCCGCGGATACGGTTCAGCGCATCGGCGATCGGAGCTGGGCAATAGGCCCAGCCCAGCCGCAAAGCCGCGAGCCCGTAGATCTTTGAAAAGGTGCGCGTCATCACCGCATTCGGGCTCGTCGCCACGAGCTCGATCCCGGCCTCGTAGTCGTTGGCACGCACATACTCCGCATAGGCCGCGTCGAGGACCAAGATGACGCGCTCGGGGAGCCCCGCATGCAGGCGCTTGATCTCGTCGAACGGCACATAGGTCCCGGTCGGGTTATTGGGATTGGCGATGAACACCATGCGCGTCTTCTCGGTCACGCGTGCGAGGATGGCATCCACGTTTGCCGTGAGATCGGTCTCGGCCGCGACCACAGGTGTGGCCCCGCGCGCTTGAATGGCGATCCTGTAGACCAGGAAGCCGTGCTCGGTGTAGATCGCCTCATCGCCCGGCCCGAGATAGGCGCAAGCGAGCAGGTTCAGAAGCTCATCGGACCCGGCCCCACAGACAATCCGCGCGGCATCGAGCCCGTAGCGGGCGGCCAGCGCCTCACGCAAGGGGGCTGCCGACCCGTCCGGGTAGCGCGACAGGCGGCTGGCCTCGGCCGAATAGGCCTCGACGGCCTTTGGAGAGGGTCCAAGCGGGGTCTCGTTGGAGGAGAGCTTGACCACCGTGCCGGCGCCAGGGAGCGTTCTCGTGCCCGGGACGTAGGGCGCGATGTCGAGAATGCCTGGGCGCGGGGCCGGCCCGCCTTTGGCGGCCAACGATTTGGGCGCCATGGCTCTGCTCCTTCGAGCGGTTGTGGTCAGCGAAGGGCCTCTCATACGGCCATTCTTGAGGCCAAGGCAAAGAAAAGATTGACTTTCATTGATGAGGCCATAGCTAACCCGAAATTGTATAATTCCCGGCCAAATGGCGTGTGGCGCGCCTGGATAGGCCTTGGCGCGCATGAGTAGGCAGTTTTGGCGATGAATGAGACCCCGGGAGCGGAGCGCTTCGCCGACCTCAAGCGGCGGGAGCAGACCACCAATCCCCAAAGCGAGATCGTGCATTTTCCGGCCAGCGAGCCTTTGCCGCTGGACTGCGGGGGTGCGCTCGCGCCGCTGTCCATCGCCTACCAGACCTACGGCACGCTCAATGCCGAGAAGTCGAACCTCATCCTCATCTGCCATGCCCTGACCGGCGATCAGCATGCCGCCAACCTACACCCCATCACCGGCAAGCCCGGCTGGTGGGACACCATGGTGGGGCCGGGCAAGTCCATCGATACGGACCGCTATTTCGTGCTGTGCCCCAACGTCATCGGCGGCTGTATGGGTACCACGGGGCCGAGCTCCATCAACCCGGAGACCGGGCGCGCTTACGGGCCCGACTTTCCCGTCATCACCGTGCGCGACATGGTGCGGGCGCAAGCGCGCCTGCTGGATCATCTCGGCATCGATCAGGTCTTGAGCGTGATCGGCGGCTCAATGGGCGGTATGCAAGTGCTGGAATGGGCCGCGACCTATCAGGACCGCGTGTTCTCAGCGATCCCGATCGCCTGCGCGGCGCGTCATTCATCGCAGAACATCGCCTTCCACGAGGTCGGGCGCCAAGCCGTCATGGCCGATCCCGAGTGGTGCGAGGGCCGCTACCTGGACGAAGGCAAGAGCCCCCGCAAAGGGCTCGCCGTGGCGCGCATGGCCGCGCACATCACCTATCTGTCGGACCTCGCGCTGCACGACAAGTTCGGCCGCAATTTGCAGGACCGGGAGAAGGTGACGTTCGGCTTTGACGCCGACTTCCAGGTGGAGAGCTATCTGCGCCATCAAGGTATGAGCTTCGTCGACCGGTTCGACGCGAACTCCTACCTCTACATCACGCGCGCGATGGACTATTTCGACATCGCCGCGGACCATGACGGTGTGCTCGCCAACGCGTTCGCCGGCACGAAGACGCGTTTTTGCATCGTGTCGTTCACCTCCGATTGGCTGTTCCCAACCGAGGAGAGCCGCGATGTGGTGCATGCGTTGAACGCGGTCGCCGCCAATGTGAGTTTCGTGGAGATCGAGTCCAACAAAGGACACGACGCCTTCTTACTGCACGAGCCCGAGCTGTTCGACACAGTGCGCGGTTTCTTGAGCGCGGCGGCGCGCCATCGCGGCGTCAAACTTCCGGACGAAGGCGCGTGACCATGGACGCACCGGTCAATCCCCGCAACGTGCGGCCTACCGAAACGGCCCGCGTCGACCTGCTGCTCATTGCCGAGATGGTGGAGCCGGGCTCGCGCGTGCTCGATATCGGCTGCGGCGACGGCACGCTGTTGCGGCTTCTCGCCGAGAAGCGTGACGTGGACGGGCGCGGCATCGAGCTGAGTCAGGCCGGCGTGAACCAATGCGTGGCGCAAGGGCTGGCGGTGATCCAAGGCGACGCCGACACGGATCTCGCCTACTACCCGGATCTGGCTTTCGACTACGCGATCCTGTCGCAGACCATCCAGGCGACGCACAACCCGCGCCATGTGCTCGAGCAGCTCTTACGCATCGGCAAGCGCGTCGTGGTGTCGTTTCCCAATTTCGGGCATTGGCGCGTGCGCACGCAGCTGATGTTCGGCGGCCACATGCCGCGCACCGACAATTTGCCGGAGACCTGGTACGCCACGCCGAATATCCACTTCTGCTCCATCAAGGATTTTCTGGTGCTGTGCGAGGAGATCGGCGCCAAAGTCGAGCGCGCCGTGGCACTCAATGCCTACGGCACTAAGCTCGTCTCTATGCCGCTATTCGCCCAGAACTTGTTCGGCGAGCAGGCGGTCTTTTTGCTGTCGCGCTAGTCGGCCGTCTTGCGCGGCGCCACGCCGGCAGGCACCGGCACGATGCGGCGGCGCATCTTGCGTTCGGCCTCGCGCGCCGGCATCGCCGCATAGACCTGCTTCGTCGCCTCCACCACGATCACGCCGGAGAAGGTCGGCCACAGGAACAGGCCAAGCCGTTCCCAGAAGGTCGGCCAGCGCATCAGCACGCGCCAATTGAACGGCGGCATGTAGAGCGCGTATTGCCAGCCTTCGGGATCGAACATGCACTCTTTGAGAAGCTGGGTGAGCTGGGAGCGGCTAAACGGGCTGCCATAGCCAAAGGGTGTCGTGTCCACGCGTGCCCATAGACCCCGCCGGTTGGGGACGACGATCAAGAGCCGCCCGCCGGGCCCGAGCACGCGCCAGATCTCGCGCAGTAATGTGCGTGATCGCTCGGACCATTCCAGCATATGCACCAGAAGGATGCGGTCGGCCGTTTCGTCGGCCAGCGGCAGTTCCGTCTCGTCCACCAGCGTGGCCATGGACGGTCCGTGGGGTGGCCAGGACAGGGCGCCGAACCTGGCCGGCATCAGCGCGCCCAACGCATGGGCCTCGCCGCGGAACTCGGCCAAATAGGGCGTGGCGAAGCCAAGGCCGAACACCCGCATGCCCTTGACGTCCTTCCAGCGCGCGCGGATGCGACGCCGCAGCAGCCGCCGCACCAAGAGGCCCAAGCGCCTTGCGTAGAAATCCTTGAGGTCGATGGCATCAAGATGCATGGCCGAAGTGTCGGACTTTCGCCTTTAGAGTTCGTTCCAATTTGCGCGTTGCCGGTGCTAGGGTCCCGTCGCTTCGACAAATAAGCAAGAAAGAAGAGTGCGTGATGGCCAAGCTTGAGATTTATCAATTTCCGACGCGGAGCGACAATTACGGGGTTTTGATCCACGATCCCGACACCGGGGCCACGGCGGCGATCGACGCGCCCGAGGCGGCGCCCATCCTGGCGGCGCTGTTCGACAAGGGATGGCGGCTGACCGACATTCTCGTCACCCATCACCATGCCGATCATACGGCGGGCATCGACGCTCTGAAGAAAAAGACCGGCTGCACGGTCTATGGACCGGCGCGCGAGGCCGGACTTATCCCCGGGCTCGACGTGGAGGTGAAGGAAGGCGACACGGTTGCCATAGGTCATGCCGATGGCCGCGTCATCGAGACGCCGGGCCATACGCGCGGGCATGTGAGCTACCACTTCCCGGACGAGAATGCGGTGTTCGTGGGCGACACGCTGTTTTCGGTGGGGTGTGGCAGGCTGCTGGAGGGCAATGCGCCGACCATGTGGGCTTCGTTATCGAAGCTGGCCGTGCTGCCGCCGCAGACGGAGGTCTATTGCGGTCACGAATACACGAACGCCAATTGCCGCTTCGCGCTCACCATCGAGCCCGACAATGCGGCGCTACAAGCCCGCGCCGCGCAAGTTGCGCAGAACGATGCGACAGGCGCGCCGTCGCTGCCGACGACGATCGGTCAAGAGCTTGCAACGAATCCGTTCCTGCGAGCCTCGAGCCCGGAGATCCAAGCGCGGCTCGGCATGGAAGGGCGCCCGCTCGGAGAGATTTTCGCCGAGGTGCGGACGCGCAAGGACAATTTCTAGTGGGCAAGATGCCGAGCGGGGGTAAGACGCCGACCGCTGACGAAGTGATCGCGCATCTGAAGCTTCAACCCCATCCCGAAGGCGGCTGGTTCCGCGAGACCTTCCGGGACGAAACCGGTCCCGAGAACCGCGGGCATTCCACCGCGATCCTCTTTTTGCTCAAGGCCGGCGAGGTGTCCCACTGGCACCGCATCGATGCGGTCGAGATGTGGCACTGGCACGCCGGCGCGCCGCTCCTCCTGGAGGTCGCCGACAAGGCCGGCCGTCACGAACTTCGGGTAGGGCCGGATATTTTCGGCGGGGAGCATCCGCAAGGCCGTGTGCCGGCGGGGGCGTGGCAAGCTGCGCGCAGTCTCGGTGACTGGACGCTCGTGGGCTGCACGGTGGCGCCCGGCTTCCATTTCGACAAGTTCGAGCTCGCCCCTCAAGGCTGGAAGCCCTGAGGGACGAACGTCCGTGTTTTAGTCGGAGAGCTGACCGCCGTTGATGGTCAGCGTCGTGCCGGTGATCCAAGCGGATTCATCGGCGGCGAGGAACACCACGCAGCGGGCGACTTCTTCCGCTTCGCCGAGGCGGCCTACCGGGATCTGGCCGACGATGTGATCCATGACCTTCTCCGGCACGTTGGCCAGGAGCTCGGTCGCCACGTAGCCGGGGGCGATGGCGTTGGCAGTGATGCCCTTGCGTGCGCCTTCAAGCGCGATGGCGCGGGTGAAGCCGATCATGCCGGCCTTGGCGGCGCAGTAATTGGACAAGCCCATCATGCCCTGCTGGCCGTTGATCGACGAGATCGAGATGATGCGCCCGAAACCACGCTCGCGCATGCCGTTGATGACTTGGCGGCTCACGTTGAACACCGAATCGAGATTGGTGCGGATGACCTGGTTCCACTGCTCTTCGGTCATCTTGTGGAGCGTGGCGTCGCGCGAGATGCCGGCATTGTTGACCAGCACATCGATGGGGCCGACTTCGTTCTCGACAGCCGCGACACCCTGTTCGCAGGCCTGGTAATCGCCGACGTCCCACTTGAAGACCGGGATGCCGGTCTCCTTCTTGAAAGCGTTCGCGGCGTCATCGTTGCCGGCATAAGTCGCGGCAACGCTGTAGCCCGCATCCTTCAGCCCCTTGCTGCAGGCGGCTCCAATGCCGCGCGTACCACCAGTGACAAGTGCCACCCGTCCCATAGCTTCCTCCCTTGGCGCACATCGGCGCCCGTTTCCTCAAAAACAAATTGGCGTAAGGGGCGGCTCTCGGCCGCCCCACACCAAATCAACTGCCCTTACAAGAGGGGCAAGTTAGTCGCGCTCGACGCACAGGGCGATGCCCATGCCGCCGCCAATGCACAGCGTTGCGAGGCCCTTCTTGGCGTCGCGCTTTTGCATCTCATGCAACAGGGTGACGAGAACGCGCGCGCCCGACGCACCGATCGGATGACCGATGGCGATGGCGCCGCCGTTGACGTTCACCTTGTCGCCGTCCCAGCCCATGTCCTTGTTCACGGCAAGAGCTTGGGCGGCGAAGGCCTCGTTCGCCTCGATGAGGTCGAGGTCGGAGGGCTTCCAGCCGGCCTTCTCCAGCGCCTTGCGGGACGCGGGGATGGGGCCGGTGCCCATGATGGTGGGATCGACACCTGCGACGGCCCAAGAGGCGATGCGAGCGAGAGGCTTCGCGCCGCGCTTCTTGGCTTCCTCGGCCGACATCAGAACAACGGCGGCGGCGCCGTCATTGATGCCCGAGGCGTTGCCCGCGGTGACAGTGCCTTCCTTGTCGAAGGCGGGGCGAAGCTTGGCGANNATCGTCACAGGCGTGATCTCGTCGGCGAACTTGCCGGCCTTCTTCGCGGCCTCGGCCTTGTTCTGGGAGGCGACGGCGAAGTTGTCCTGCTCCTCACGGGTGAGCTGCCACTTCCTGGCGACGTTCTCCGCCGTGGTGCCCATGTGGTAGTTGTTGAAGGCTTCCCACAGGCCGTCCACGACCATGGTGTCGACCATGTTGCAGGGGCCCATCTTCACGCCGTTGCGCAAGTGCGCGGCATGGGGCGACAGGCTCATGTTCTCCTGACCGCCGGCGACGACGACGTCGGCATCGCCCAAGGCGATCTGCTGGGCACCCAGCGCCACGGCGCGCAGGCCCGAACCGCAAACCTGATTGACGCCCCAGGCGGTCGCCTCTTCGGAAATGCCTGCGGCGATGGCAGCCTGCCGGGCAGGGTTCTGACCCTGGGCCGCGGTCAGCACCTGGCCCATGATCACTTCGTTGACGTCGCTCGGATCGACCTTGGCGCGTTCCAGCGCTGCGCCGATGGCGACTTCACCAAGCTTGTGCGCAGGCAGGCTCGACAGCGAGCCGTTGAAGGAACCGACCGGCGTCCGCGCTGCGCCGACGATGACTATCTCGTCTTTCATCCTGATCTCCATACCCCTAGTGAGCCCCGGTCATACCCCAGCAGTTTGTGCCTGGAAAGCCCGACGAAAGTCGCCATTAATCCTCCCGGCAAAGCCTCTGGTGCTATGCACAAGGAACGTGCTAGTGATTTTCGCAAGTGCGGCATAGAGTAGCCCTCGGCTAAGGTCCAGGGCTTTGGGAGCGAAAACACGTGGCTAGGGACGCGGACCAAGAGAGTCGGCCGGTCATAATCAAGAAATACGCCAACCGCAGGCTCTACAATACCGACACAAGCACCTATGTGACCCTTGAGGACCTGGCGGAAATGGTCCGGGCAGAGCGGGACTTCGTCGTCTACGACGCGAAGACCAGCGAAGACCTCACGCATGCCGTCCTGACCCAGATCATTGTGGAACAGGAAAGCAGGGGCACCAATCTTCTTCCTATCGGTTTCTTGCGTCAGCTGATCCGCTTCTATGGCGACAGCATGCAGAAGCTTGTGCCGAGCTATCTAGAATTCAGCCTCGACTCGCTGACCAAGCAGCAAGAACAGTATCGCCGCCGCTTCACCAACGCTTTTGGCAATGCGGCCTTCGATGCGATGCAAGATCAGGTGCGAAAGAACTTCGATGCCTTCGAGCATGCGCTCGGCATGTTCACCCAGTCCCAATCCGATGCGGCCAATGCGCACGGGGAAGGCGCCGAGGCGAAGTCGGAGGTCGGCGCCAATCCAGGCGGCGCTGACGATATCGACACGCTCAAGGCCGAGCTTGAGGCCATGCAGCAGCGGCTCGAGAAGCTATCTCGCGGTTAGCGGCTCTTCGATTTTCCGAAAAATCAGCTCTACGCGGCCTTCGCCGTGTGGCGGCGTGCGTGGGCGGCGGTCAGGTCCGCCTCGACCAGGGCACGGTCATGGGCCGTGTCGGCGAGGAGATGGACGTGAACCTCATTGGCCCCGCACTTGGCGCCCTCGTGGCGCAGATGGGCGAGGTTGAGCGAGATGGCGTCGTCCTTGGTGTCGCCGAAAGCCAGCGCCTCGCGGGTGCCGTCCTCGTGGCGGCGCACCAGGATGTAGTTCGCCTGGGGTAGCGCGGGGCAGCCCACCAGCGAGTAGACGCTATGGAGATAGCGGCGGCTCGAGGCACCACGCCAATAGTGGAACGCCTGGGCAAAGGCCTCCTCGGCGCAGACCAGCGCAGGCTCGTCCGCCGGCCCCGAAGAGGCGGTCGTCTCGGCGTCAGCTTGGCTCGTCCACATCGAAAACCTCGTCCCGTTAACTATCGGCGACACTACGAGAAATGGGTTGATCGACGAGAAATTCAAGATGCACGGTCGATCGCCCTTGTTGGAACAAATAATGAACATCTAAATCTTAACGCGGGGTTAATGCGCCTGATCCGTCGACTGTGCCTCAGCCAGCAGGCCGTCTGATGCGGTTTCGATGGCGTTTTCGAGGCGGCTCAGGAACTCAGGCCGAGGCAGGCCCGGCGGGATGGGATCGAGAATCTCGACCACCACCGTTCCGGGCTTGCGCGTCCACTGGCGGCGCGGCCAGAAGAGCCCCGAATTGAGCGCCACGGGGACGCACGGGACCTTCAGGGCGTTGTAGAGGAGGACAATCCCGGTTTTGTACGCGGGGTCCGCGCCGGGCGGACGGCGGGTTCCTTCGGGGAAGATGATGATCTCCCGGCCGTCCTTGATGCGCTTCCGGGCGGCTTGAAGCATGCGACGCAGCGCCGAGGGCCCGGCGTCGCGGTCCACGGGGATCATCTCAAACTTGTGGGAGAACCAGCCGTGAAGCGGGATCCAGAACAACTCGCGTTTCATGAGCAGCGCCGGATCGCGAAACA
>DGOS01000119.1 GCA_002390155.1 Hyphomicrobiaceae bacterium UBA4460
ATCGTCGACGACGAGCACCGGCATGCCTGGATCGAAAGCCATTTCGCTAATCCTCCGCCAGACAAGAGCCTGGTTTGGCGGCCCAAAGGAGACCTTCTGCGGGTGAAAAATCAGGCTTAGACCCTAACGAGTGGCCGTGAACGGGGGGTTAAGCACGGCATTTTTAGACGTGTGCGGATGAATTGGCTGGGGCGCCTTATTGCGGCGCAGCAATCCCTTCGCTATTTTGCCCAGCTTCAACAACCCGACAAATCAAGCAGGGAACACATATGACGAGCACCGCGAGCCTGGGTCACGGCTATTATTTGGAGGACCTCTCCCCCGATATGGAGGCGAGCGTCTCCAAGACCATTACCGACGAGGACGTGAGGGCCTTCGCCGAACTGTCCGGCGACATCAATCCGGTTCATATCGATGATGATTTCGCGGCCGGCACCATGTTCAAGAAGCGCATCGCCCACGGCTTTCTGACGGGCGCCCTGTTCTCCACGGTGCTTGGGACCAAGCTGCCCGGGCCTGGCTGCATCTATATGAGCCAGACCATGAAGTTTAAGGGGCCGGTCTATATTGGCGACGAGGTTGTGGCGACCTGCAAGATTACCGCCGTCGACACCGAAAAGGCGCGTGTGACGCTCGCCTGCGACTGCTCGGTGAACGGCAAGACCGTGCTCGCAGGCGAGGCGCTCATGATGGTCGACCGCAAAGCGGCAGGCCAATAGCGCCAATCGAAGGAGTTCCGATGGACATCGTCCGCTCCTGGCGGGACACGCCGCCGGCTCTGAAGGGCGCAGTTTTGGCCATCGGCAATTTCGACGGTGTCCATCGCGGCCATCAAGCCGTGCTCAACGAGGTGAGGCGGATCGCGTCCGCCGAAGGCCGCCGTGCCGGCGCGGTCATCTTCGAGCCGCATCCGCGCGAGTTCTTCGCACCCGTCCAGCCCTTCTTCCGGCTGACGCCGCTGCCGGTGAAGCTCGAATTGCTGGAGGCGCTGGATCTCGACCAGACCTTCGTGCTGAGCTTCGACAAGGCGATGTCGTCGCTCTCCGCCGACGACTTCGCCAACGAGGTAGTGGGTGAGGGCTTCGGCGCCAGCCACGTCGTGGTGGGCTACGACTTCGTCTACGGCAAAGGGCGCACCGGCTCCGTCGATCACCTGGCCTTGATTGGCAAAACGAGAGGGTTTGGCGTGGACGTGGTCTCACCCGTCACCTTGGCGGGTGGCGTCACCTTCTCGTCGAGCACGATCCGCGAGCACTTGCGGCGCGGCGAGGTGCGCGAGGCGGCCGAGCAGCTTGGCTATTGGTGGCGCGCGCGGGGGCGCGTGGGCAAGGGCGCTGGCCGCGGCAAGGACCTCGGCTTCCCGACGCTCAACTTCAAGCTGGCGCCGGGGCAGGACGTTTGCCACGGGATTTACGCCATGCGCGTGCACCACGCCGGGGAGCGCCATCACGCCGCAGGCTATGTGGGCCCGCGTCCCACCTTTGGCGCGGGCGATGAGCCGGTACTGGAGGCCTATCTCCTCGACTTCTCGGGCGATCTCTACGACCATGAGGTCGAGGTCGAATTCATCGATTTTGTGAGGCCTGACCACACCTTCGAAAGTGCCGAGGCGCTGGCGGCCCAAATGGCCGACGATTGCAGCCAGGTCCAGGAGATCCTGGCCGCGGTCGACGCGGACGATCCCATGCGGCGTTTCACGCTTGGGGACGTGCTGGCCGACCGGGCACTAGATTGTGGCGAGGCCGGTTGCTAGAACGCCTCGCACATCGAATCGAGGCTCGGGCGGACAAGAAAACCATGGCAAAGACAACGAAGAGCGGCAAACCGGCCGCCAGACGCAAGGTCGCGCGAAAAGCAAAGCGCACGAAGACGGCTGGATCGCCGAAAGCGGCCGCGAAGCGGAAGACCGCGGCCAAACGCAAAGTGGCAACTAAGCGGAAGGCGGCACCAAAGCGTAAAGCCGCCGCCAAAAGGGCCACGGCCAAGAAGGCTACGGCCAAGCGGCGCCCCACAGTCAAAAAGCGCGTCGCGTCCAAAAAGAAGCGCACGACAAGGAAGTCCACGACGCGNNGCGCAAAGCCGCTCCGAAGCGCAAAGTCACGGCCAAGCGCAAGGCCACCAAAGCCAAACCAAAGAAGACGGTCACCAAGCGGCGCCCAACGTCCAAGGCGAAGGCCCGCAAGCCGGCCAACAAGCGCGTTGCACCCAAGAAGCGCGCCGCGCAAAGGACGCGCACTGTGAGCCCCAAGAAGGCGGCGGCAAAGAAGCCCGTGGCCCGGAAAGCTGCACCGAAGCCCAAAGCCACACCGAAGCCCGCAGTGAAGCGCGTTCAGCCGCAAGTGGAGCGGGACTGGAGCGAGACGCTGTTCCTGCCCAAGACCGACTTCCCCATGAAGGCGGGCTTGCCACGCCGCGAGCCGGAGCTGCTCGAGCGTTGGGCCAAGATGGGCCTCTACGACCGCTTGCGCGAGGAGGCGATGAGCCGCCCGAAATTCGTGCTGCATGACGGGCCGCCTTACGCCAATGGCCGCATCCATATCGGCACCGCCCTCAACAAGATCCTCAAAGACGCCGTCACCCGTTCGCATGCCATGATGGGCAAGGACGCGAACTACGTGCCGGGCTGGGACTGCCATGGCCTGCCCATCGAGTGGAAGGTCGAGGAGGAGAACTACCGCGCCAAGGGCCGCGCCAAGCCGGACCTGAGCGATACCGATGCGCTGATCGCGTTCCGGCGCGAATGCCGCGACGAGGCCGCCAAATGGCTCGACGTGCAGCGCGAGGAGTTCAAGCGGCTCGGCGTCGAGGGCGATTGGGACCACCCCTACACCACGATGAGCTACGAGGCGGAGGCGACGATCGCCCGCGAACTGACAAAGTTCGCCATGAACGGCCTGCTCTATCGCGGCTCCAAGCCCGTGATGTGGTCCGTGGTGGAGCGCACCGCGCTGGCCGAAGCCGAGGTCGAGTATCAGGAGATCGAGAGCCCGACGATCTACGTGAAGTTCCCGGTGATGTTCGCCAGCGAGGACAGCCAGGACCCGCAGGCGCTGCAACACGCCTCCGTGGTCATCTGGACCACCACGCCCTGGACCATTCCAGGCAACCGCGCCATCAGCTATTCGCCGTCCATCTCATACGGGCTCTATGAGGTCACCCAGGCGCCGGCAGACAATTGGGCCAAGGTCGGCGAGCGATTGATCCTCGCCGATGCGCTTGCCGAGACAGTCAAGGAAGCCGCGCGGATCGACGGCTGGTCGCGGCAAGGCGACGTCACGGCCGAGATGCTGCGCCAATCCATGTGCGCGCATCCTTTGCGCGGGCAGAGCGACTACCGGTTCATGGTGCCGCTCCTGTCCGGCGAGCACGTCACCGAGGAGACGGGCACCGGCTTCGTGCACACCGCACCGGGCCACGGCGTGGACGACTTCGAGGTCTGGTCGGCGAACGAGCGCTTGCTTCGCCAGCGCGATATCGATTCCACGATTCCCTTCACCGTCGACGAAGCCGGCTTCTTCACAAGCGAAGCGCCACGCTTCGAAGGCAGCCGCGTGGTCAACGACAAGGGCAAGTTCGGTGATGCCAACGAGGCGGTCATTAAGGCCTTGGCCGAGGCGAACGCGCTCATCGCCCGCGCACGCTACAAGCACGATTATCCGCACTCCTGGCGCTCCAAGAAGCCGGTCATCTTTCGTGCGACGCCCCAATGGTTCATCGCCATGGACCGCGGCTTCGAGGGCGGCGAGGCTTTGCGCGCCCGAGCGCTTGACGCCATCGACGGAACGCAGTTCGTGCCGCCGCAAGGCGAGAAGCGCATCAAGGGCATGGTCGAGACGCGGCCCGACTGGGTTGTGTCGCGCCAGCGGGCCTGGGGCGTACCGATCACCGTGTTCGTGCACAAAGAAACCGGCGACGTCATTCCGCGCCGGGACTTTGATGGATCGGGTCAGCTGATCGACAGGATCGTGAGCGCCTTCGAGGCGGAAGGAGCCGACGCTTGGTTCGTGGATGGCGCGAAAGAGCGCTTCCTCGACGGACTCGTCGACAGTCCCGGCGACTGGGAGAAGGCCGGCGACATTCTCGATGTCTGGTTCGACTCCGGCTGCACCCACGCATTCGTGCTGGAGGCGCGCCCCGACCTGAAATGGCCGGCGGACCTCTATCTGGAAGGCTCCGACCAGCATCGCGGCTGGTTCCAGTCCTCGCTGCTCGAGGGATGCGGCACGCGCGGCCGCGCGCCTTTCGGCGCGGTCGCTACCCATGGTTTCGTCAATGACGAGCGGGGCCGCAAAATGTCCAAGTCGCTCGGCAACGTCGTGGCGCCGCAGGACGTGATCAAGCAGTCGGGCGCAGAGATCTTGCGGCTTTGGGCCATGAGCTCCGATTACACCGAGGACCTTCGCTTCGGTCCGGACATCGTCAAGGCCAATGTCGACTCCTACCGGCGCTTGCGGAACACACTGCGCTTCCTGCTCGGCAATCTCGCGCACTATCGCGACGACCTCGTCGTGCCGCATGATGAGATGCCGGAGCTGGAGCGTTACATGCTGGCCCGGGTTTCCGAACTCGACGGGCTGGTACGGGAGGGCTACCGGTCCTACGACTTCAAGCGCATCTTCCACGCGCTGTTCAATTTCTGCGTCAACGACATGTCGGCTTTCTATTTGGACATCCGCAAGGACGCGCTCTACTGCGACGCTTCCGACAGTGTGGTGCGCCGCGCCGCGCTCACCGTCATGGACCGTCTGTTCGCGGCGCTCACCGCGTGGCTTGCGCCGATGCTCTGCTTCACCATGGAGGAGGCGTGGATGACCCGCTTCCCGGAGGACAAAGGCTCGGTTCATTTGCGGCAGTTCCCCGATGTGGCGCCTGAGTGGTGCGACGACGCGCTCACCGAGAAATGGCGGAAGGTTCGAAACGTGCGCCGCGTAGTCACGGGCGCGCTGGAGATCGAGCGGAAAGAGGGCCGCATCGGGTCGAGCCTTGAAGCCGCGCCCAAGGTCTATGTTGCCGACAAGGAATTGCGCGATGCGCTCAGTGGCATCGATCTCGCTGAGATCGCCATTACCAGTGGCGCGACGCTGATCCCCGAGGAGGGGCCGAGGGACGCCTTCCGTCTCGACGACGTGCCGGGCGTGGCCGTGGTCTTTGCCGCCGCGAAAGGGAACAAGTGCGCGCGGTCCTGGAAGATCTCGCCGGATGTCGGCGCCGATCTCGAGTTTCCGACGCTGTCGCCGCGCGATGCCGACGCCGTGCGCCAGTTCGATGCACGTGGGCGAAAGGGCCGGTAACGCCATGCTCCGTCATTGGCTTTGGGGACCCAATTCGCCACTCGGTCTGGCCGTCGCGTCAGCTACGGCGCTCATCGATCAAGCCAACAAGCTCTACATGCTCCATGTCTATGACATCGGCGCCAAGGGCACGGTCACGGTGACGCCGTTCTTCGACATGGTTCTGGCGTGGAACAAGGGCATCAGCTACGGCCTCTTGCCCCAGGACAGCACGCTCGGCCGCGTGGCGCTGATCGCCTTCGCGATCGTGGCCAGCCTGGCGCTCATTGTCTGGCTTGCCAGGGTCACCACGCCGCTGGCGGCCGTCGCCATTGGGCTGATTGTCGGCGGGGCCATTGGCAACGCCATTGACCGGATTGCCTACGGCGCGGTGGCGGATTTCTACGCTTTCCACGCTTTCGGCTTCCAGTGGTACATCTTCAATATCGCCGATGTGGCCATAGTTGCCGGGGTCATCGGACTTCTGTATGACTCATTCTTCGGGGGTCACAAAAAGGCCGGAAACCCCTCCAAAATGTAACTAGATCCGGGGTTTGCCGGATTTTGAGGGGAAAATTTGGGGCACCTTGGCGCCATAACCAGCATCGGTCGAACGGTCGCGCTCGCGGGCACGCTTGCCTGCGCGAGCCTCCTTGGCGGCTGCGGCGGCGTCGAGTTCGAAGGCAAGGTCTTCGACTATATGGGAATGTCCGGCAGCAGGCAGCAGGCCGACGTCCAGATGAGTGAGCGCCCGCCGCTCATGGTCCCGCCCAACGTCCAACAATTGCCGGCGCCGACCCAAAGCCCTGCCGCCGTGTCCACGGCCCGCCAGGATTGGCCGGACGACCCGGAGAAGGTGCGCGTCCGCGTCATCGAGCAAGAGAATACCAAGAAGGCTGAGGCCCAGGCGGCCGCCGACCCGCTGAACCCCTATGCGGGTAAGGAAACGCTGCTCGACAAGCTATTGGGTGGCGACAAGACGGTGGAAGAGCCCGTCCCCAACGTGCCCGCGCCGGATCCGTCCGATCGGGCGCCCACTGTCGCCCAGACTCGGTCCGCGCCCAACACACCGCATGTTCCGCAGGCGCCCTTGCCCAGCCAGAACATGGAAGAGTTCAAGCCTGCGGCGCCCGATAGCTACAACAGAGCCTCCCAAGGGCGGGCCATGGGGGAGTACTAGAGTTCGTTCGTCACCTTTTCGCCGGCCGGTTCGCGCGTCGGTCGCAATCTAGCGCTTCCATTTCTTGAAAAACCCGGCCTGAGGCCCGACATGAGGCATTGGCGCTAGCAGCCTACTAGGCTTATGTTCCCGCGCGCCGTGAGCCCCGTATTCCAATCCAAAGGCCTTCGTTCGAATGGTGGTGTGGATGCAAGATCGATTGACCGCCTTCCTTCGTGTTGGCCTGGTTCTAGCCAGTGTGAGCCTTTCAATGCCGGTTGCCGCCGTTGCCGAAGAAGCGAAATCAGAGCGCGTCAGCGAGTTCACCCTCGCCAACGGGCTCCAAGTCGTCGTTATCCCCGATCATCGCGCGCCGGTCGCGACTCAGATGGTTTGGTACAAGGCAGGGGCCGCGGACGAGCCGCCGGGCACCTCCGGGATCGCACACTTCCTTGAGCATTTGATGTTCAAGGGCACCGACAACATCCAGCAGTTCTCCAAGATCATTGCCAAGAATGGCGGTGACGACAACGCGTTCACCAATCACGACGTGACCGCGTACTTCCAGCGCGTAGCCAAGGACCGTCTTCCCAAAGTCATGGAGATGGAAGCCGACCGCATGGCAAATCTTCGGCTGACACCGGAGGACGTGGCGACCGAGCGGGACGTCATTCTCGAGGAGCGCCGCTCGCGCGTCGACAACGATCCTGGCGCCATCCTCCAAGAGCAGATGATGGCCGCGCTTTATCGCAACCATCCCTACGGCATTCCCATCATCGGTTGGGAACACGAGATGGAGGAGCTCGACCGCGAGGACGCGCTCGCCTTCTATCGCCGCTTTTACGCGCCGGAGAACGCGATCCTGATCGTCGCCGGGGACGTCGAGCCGGACGACGTAAAGGCGCTTGCCGAGAAGACCTTCGGGAAGATCCCGCGCAACGGCGAGGCGCAGCAGCGGGCGCGTCCCAGTGAGCCGGAGCACGATGCGCCTCTCACTGTGACGTTGGAGGATCCGCGCGCCGGCCGCACCACCGTGCAGCGCTACTACATCGCGCCGAGTTACGCCTCGGCGGAGCCCGGCGAGGCCGAGGCGTTGGATCTGCTGATGCGCGTCGCCGCTCATGGCGCCACCAGCCGCATCTACAAGCAGCTGGTAATGAAGGACCATGTCGCTGCGTCCGCAGGCGGCTGGTACTCCGACTCCGGGCTCGATTCGGGGCGCTTGGGTTTCTATGCCATTGCCGGACCAAAGACCGCGCCCGAGGAGATCGAGGCGGCGATCGATCGCACGGTCGAGGACTTGCGCGAGAACGGCGTCAGCCAAGCCGAGTTGGACCGGGCGCGCGCCTCTCAGATTGCCGAGTTCGTCTACAGTTCCGACTCCATCTCCAAGATGGCTCGCCAATATGGATGGCGGCTGGCCGCCGGCATGACCATAGAGGACGTCGAAGCGTGGCCTCAGCGGATGAAGCAGGTCACCGTGGACGACGTTCGCGCCGTGGCCCGCAAATATCTTGACGAGGAGAACTCGGTGACGGGCATTCTCAAACCGGAGCCCGAACACACAAGCAGTGCCGGCGAAAAGCCCGCCCCAGCTGCTGGAAACGGCAAGTCGTAGATGCGGACCAGGATTTGCTCTTCGCTCTTCGCCGCAACGCTGTGGCTCGGGACGACACTGCTGGCGGTTGCGCTTCTGGCGTCGCCCGCCGCGGCCAAAGGGAGTGGCATGAAAATCCAAGAGGTGACGAGCCCTGGCGGCATCAAGGCCTGGCTCGTGGAGAGCCATGCAAATCCGCTGATCACGATCCGTTTTGCCTTCTTCGGCGGTGCATCGCAAGACGCGCCAAGCAGAGAAGGCCAAGCCTATTTCGTGACGGCAATGATGAACGAAGGCGCCGGTGACCTCGACGCCATCGCGTTCCAAGAGCGCGAGGAAGCGCTGGCGATGAAGATGGACTTCGACGCCGGCCGCGACGTCATGCTCGGCAGGATCCAGACGTTGACCGAGAACAAGGACGACGTCTTTGACCTGGTGCGGCTGGCGATGTCGCAGCCCCGCTTCGACGAGGACGCACTGGAGCGCGTGCGCGCGCAGATCTTGGCTGGACTGAAATTCGACGAGAACGATCCTGAGACCGTGGCGTCGCTCGCCTGGGACCGGATCGCGTTCCAGGATCATCCCTATGGCCGCCCCGTGAAGGGCACGAAAGACTCCGTGGCTGAGATCTCCGCGGACGATCTCAGGGACTATGTCCGCCGCGTGTTTGCCCGCGACAAGCTTGCCGTCGCCGTGGTCGGTGACATCGACGCCGAGGAGTTGGGCGAGGTGCTCGACAAGCTGTTCGGCGATTTGCCGGAGCGCTCGGACCTGGTGCAGGTTGCCGACGCGCCGCCGCCCCTTGGGCCCACCCGCGAGGTCATCGCCATGGATGTGCCGCAGTCGGTGGCGCAGTTCGGCCTGCGCGGCATCCCGCGCGACGACGACGATTTCATTCCGGCCTACGTGCTCAACTACATCATTGGCGGTGGCGGGTTCTCCTCGCGGCTGATGGAAGAGGTGCGCGAGAAGCGTGGCCTTGCTTACTCTGTCCGCTCCAGCCTCTACCCCTATATGCACGGCCCCGTTTTCATCGGCCACGTGGCTACTAAGAACGAGGCCGTTGGCCAGTCGCTGTCCGTGATCCAGAATGAGCTTGAGCGCATCGCGGAGCAGGGTCCCACGGCGGAGGAGCTGGAGAGCGCCAAGGCCTATCTCACCGGCGCCTACCCCTTGCGCTTCGAATCCTCTGTAAGCATCGCCAGCCAGCTCTTGTGGATCCAGATCGAGGATCTTGGCATCGACTATGTCGACAGGCGCAATGCCCTCGTCGATGCCGTGAGCATGGATGACATCAAGCGCGTGGCGAAGCGCCTGCTCACGCCGGACCGGCTGATCACCACAATCGTCGGCAAGCCTGTGGAACCTGCGGAAGTCGTGCCCGCGGGCGCGCCAGGCTAGGCCCTCCACACCTAGAATCGGCTTAAGCTAAAGGCCCCAACTGTTGGGGCAGCGCTAAGCGGAATCAGGCCAAAAGCGGAGGCAGACCATGGCCATTCGTCAGCTGCCGCCGAACCTCATAAATCGCATTGCCGCGGGTGAGGTCGTCGAGCGGCCTGCCAGTGTCGTCAAGGAGCTGGTGGAGAACGCGATCGACGCGGGCGCGGCCCGTATCGACGTGACGGTCACGGGCGGCGGGCTGTCACTGATCCGCGTGGCCGATGACGGCGCCGGCATGGCTGCGGAGGACTTGGCCCTGGCGGTCGAGCGCCATGCCACCTCCAAGCTCGCCGGGGACAACCTCTCTCATATTCTGTCGCTCGGCTTTCGCGGCGAGGCGCTGCCCTCCATTGGAGCGGTGGCGCGGCTTGCCATCACCAGCCGTGCTGAAAACGCCAAGGACGCCCACACGATCGCGGTCGATGGGGGCCGGAAAGCGCCGTTGAAGCCGGCGGCGCGCGCGGGCGGGACAGACGTGGAGGTGCGCGATCTGTTCTACGCGACGCCCGCGCGTCTAAAATTCATGAAGTCTGAGCGCGCCGAAGCTGCGGCCATCTCCGACGCCGTCAAGCGGCTGGCACTGGCGCATCCGGAAATCGCCTTCTCACTATCGACCGGCGAACGAACCACGTTGCGCCTGGAGGCCTGCCCGCCGGGCCTCCTCGATCACGCACTCGCGCGGCTCGGCCGCATCATGGGCGCGGAATTCGTGCAGGACGCGCTTCCCGTCTCCGCCGAGCGGGGGACAATGCGCGTCGAAGGCTTTGCAGGCCTCCCCACGCTTCACCGCCCCAACGGGATGCAGCTCTATCTCGTGGTGAACGGACGCCCCGTGCGCGACAAGCTCCTCGCTGGGACGGTGCGTGCGGCCTATGGCGACCTCGTGCCGCGGGGCCGCTATCCCATGCTGGCGCTTTTTCTGGACGTGCCGCCGGAGGAGGTGGACGTGAATGTCCATCCGGCCAAGACGGAGCTGCGCTTCCGCGACGCCAACGCCATGCGCTCGCTGCTCATCGGCGCGATCCGGGAGGCCTTGAGTGCCGCCGGTCACCGCGCCACGGAGAGCCTGTCGCAGGAGGCGCTGCAACGCATGGCCCCGCCATCCGTTGGCTCAAGTGCTCAAGCGCCGGTGCCTTCCTACCGGAGCCACACGCGCCCGCGCGACGTGGGCTTCGCGGAACGGTCGCAAGCCCCGCTTGCAGAAGTTTCCGTGCCCTCGGCCGATATGCGCGGGGCCGCTACGGAGGAGGAAACGGCAACCGACTTCCCGCTGGGTGCCGCCCGCGCGCAAGTGCAAGACACCTTCATCATCGCCGAGACGGACGACGCGCTCGTCATCGTCGATCAGCACGCGGCCCATGAACGCCTCGTCTATGAACGGCTGAAGCGCGCCTTCGCCAATGGCGGGATCGCGCGGCAGATGCTGTTGATCCCTGAAGTCGTCGAGCTCGATGCGGACGCAGCCCAAGCCTTGCTTGCGGCGTCGGATGCGCTTGAGCGGCTCGGTCTTGTCATCGAGACGTTTGGGCCTTCGGCGATTGCGGTACGCGAAGTGCCGGGGTTGCTCGGCACCTGCGATGTCAAAGGACTGCTTGCCGAGCTCGCAAGCACACTCCTCGAAGCGGAGGACGGCGAGGCCGGCCGGCTGCTCGCCGAGCGGCTGGACTATGTGCTTTCCACCATGGCCTGCCACGGTAGCGTGCGCGCGGGCCGGCGTCTGTCGCCGGAGGAGATGAACGCGCTTCTGCGCGGTATGGAGGAGACGCCGTTCTCCGGCCAGTGCAATCACGGCCGTCCGACTTACGTCGAGCTGAAACTCACCGACATCGAGAAGCTGTTCGACCGGCGCTAGGTGTTACAGCTGGACGCGGTTCGTGCCTTGATGCGCGGTGACGCATTGCGTCAGCGCCGCGATGGCGTCGCGCGTGCCGGTCAATTGA
>DGOS01000004.1:0-123 GCA_002390155.1 Hyphomicrobiaceae bacterium UBA4460
CGGTTTCAGCAAGGCTTATGACGGGCCTCCAGTCGACAATCAGAAGTACGAGGAGCAGCGCCGCAAGCTGATGGAGATGTTCCGCAAGCGGCAGGCAGAGCTCGCCGCCAAGGCCAAGCAAGG
>DGOS01000004.1:244-883 GCA_002390155.1 Hyphomicrobiaceae bacterium UBA4460
TTTCCGGGGCGGCCTTTCTTTTTGCGGCAGGGGCGTGAACCGCTCGGCTGCGGCGCCTTAGTGTTCCTGCAAGAAGCGGAACCGGTACACGCCGTCTCTCAAATCCTCGAACAGCTCCGGCACTTGTGGATGGCGCAAAGGTTCGTCGGAGGCATCGGGCAGGAGATTTTGCTCCGACACATACGCGATGTACTCCGTGTCGGCGTTCTCGGCGAGCAGGTGATAGAACGGCTGGTCCTTGGTCGGCCGGACGTCCTCAGGAATTGAGGCGTACCACTCTTCAGTGTTTGAAAATGTCGGATCGACGTCGAAGATCACCCCACGAAACGGGTAGAGCCGATGGCGCACAACTTGCCCGATCTGATATCTGGCATTGCGGACTGTAGACATGACGAACGACACCTGTCCCCGAGACTTTGTGAAGATAAGATCGCGGCCCCGAGAGGCTGTCAACGCAGATAACGCTGGATTTTAGGACCAACGGCGGTTGGACCACATGAACTGTTCGGGCGTCTCGCGTATCCACGCCTCGAAATAGCGCTGGATCGCCGCCGTGATGGATCGGATGTCTTCCGCTTGGTTGCTCGTGCGCGGAATGTGGAGTTCGTTCACGTTGACATCGAACACGGACCGGTTGCC
>DGOS01000004.1:894-3303 GCA_002390155.1 Hyphomicrobiaceae bacterium UBA4460
GGATGTCCAAAGAAGGGCACGGGTATGCCGTTGGCGTCGTAGAGGTCCGAAATAAAGCCGAGCCGGCCGCCTTGGCGCACATAGTCCATGATCAGACGCGCGGTCTTCTGTGTCTCGTCCTCACCGGCGGTGCGTCCGCGGCCGAACAAGCCGCCAGGATAGAGGTTCTCGCGCTGCCCGCGGAGATAACGGTCGACATACGGGTTCTTCACCTGACGGTAGACACCAGCGGGCCTCACCCCGGCCATGGTCACGGGCCACATGCCGAGCTCCCAGTTACCCATATGCATGGTGACGATCAGCGCCGGGCCCATCTTGTTTTTGTAGCGCTGGACCCAGTGACCGTTCGTCACGTGCAGGCGCCCCGGGTCTTTGATGATCCTGTCGATGTTCATGGTCTCGACCATGACGCGGCCGAGATTGTCCCAGGCGGCCAGCGCGATGCGCTCGCGTTCCTCCGGCGACTTCTCCGGGAAAGCCCGCTCCAGATTGGCCAGCGCCCGGGCGTGCCGCCGGTTGCGCTTGCCGAGAAAGCGCCAGAAGAAGGCGGAGATGTTGCACGCGATATCGAGCGGGCACAGGCGCACCATGCCGATCAGAAAGCGCAAACCCGCATATTCGAGCCGGTAGCGCAGATCGAGCATGAAAGGCAGATTGTAAGCGTTGGCCAAGGAGGCGTCCTTCGCGTGATCTTGTGGGTGGCCTTGAGCGTTGAGAGACCATCCTCATGGCCAAACTGAGCTATGGCGTCAAGCGTCGCCCGGTTGCGGGCACCCCGTCAGGCCGCCGGCCGCATGAGGGAGGGCAGGGCCGAGGGCGGCTCAAGTCCCACCCGCATGACCAGCCGGCGCAAAGGCGCGAAGGCGTTGAGCCCGGCCATAAAGACGCCGCGGGCCGCTTGCACGGGCAGGAGCCCGGTCAGCAGTGACCGGTTCAGGAGGTCGACGCCGACGGACCGCGAGAGCACGTCGAGCTGCCGGGCACGGGCAAATTCGGTCAGAGCCGCCAATCCGCCCGGATCTTGGCCTCGTGCGAGCGCTCGCGCCACGCAGTCGGCAAGTGCGGCGGCATCCCGGAGCCCCAGATTGAGACCCTGCGCCCCGATGGGCGGCATAACATGCGCCGCCTCGCCGATCAGGGCCGTGCGGTTGTGGGCGAGCTGCTTGGCGGTAAGCCCGGCCACGGGGAAGCTCGCGCGTGGGCCTGACGAGGTCACTGGGCCCAGCGTGTCTCCGAGCCGGGTCTGGAGACCGGCGGTGAACTCGGCGTCGTCGCAGGCCATGAGTGCGTCCGTCTCAGACGGGGAGCCGATCCAGATCAGCGCCGACTGTAGCGGGTCCGGCATCGGCACCGTCGTCAACGAGCCGTGCTCTTTATGGAACTCGGTGGAGACGCCGTCATGCGGACGCGCGTGATGGAAGCTTGCGGCAATAGCGCCTTGATCGTAGCGCCATACGCGCGTCTCGATGCCCGCCGCTTCGCGGCACACCGACCGCCGTCCGTCCGCACCGGCGACAAGCCGGGCCGTGACCGTGCCGTTGCTGCTTAAGGTCAGCCGCGCCGACGCATCGTCATGTTCGATCCTTTCGACGCTCTCGGTGATGAGCGTGGGCCCCGTGTCCCGGGCGCGGGCATAGAGAGAGGCTGTCAGTGCCGCGTTGGGAATGTTGTAGCCGAAGGCGGGGAGATCGAGGTCGCTGGCCTTGAAGGCGATGTCCGGAGACCGCACCAAGCTCTGCGATGCATCAACAATGCGGACGACCTTGAGCGGTGCAGCGACCCCCTGAAGCGTCTCCCAGACGTCGAGCCGCTTCAGGAAATCGACCGAACTGGTCAGAAGCGCCGCCGTCCTCGTGTCTTGCTGCGCCGTGCTCGGTTTGGGCGGCTCAGGGCCAATCAGCACCACATCGGCGCCGACATGGGCGAGCGCCAGGGCCGCGGCAATGCCGGCGGGGCCGGCCCCCACCACGGCGACGTCGCATGAAATGTCTTGTGGTTTGTCTTGCGTTTTGTCGCCGCTCATAGGCTCGTCCAACCGTCCACGATACTCTCGTGTTAGCCTAGCCCGGTTCGAAGATCGCCGCCATCAAGGCCGACAACGCCCCAAATGCTCAAGGATCGCTCCCGAACGCTTGGTATTGCCGTCTTCTTGACGCTATCCCTTCTCTCGGCGCTGCCGCTTGCGCTGATGTCGCAGCCAGGCCACGCCGGGGACGAGGCGGGCCCCACCGTGTTTGCCGCGGCCAGCCTGAAGACCGCCCTCGATGCGGTGGCCGGCGACTGGCAAACGAAGACAGGCCGGAAGCCGGTGATCGCGTATGCGGCAACGCCCGCGCTGGCCAAGCACATCGAGCAGGGCGCAGAGGCCGACATCTTTATCTCCGCCGATCAGGCGTGGATGGACTATGT
>DGOS01000087.1 GCA_002390155.1 Hyphomicrobiaceae bacterium UBA4460
ACAGCGGATGCAGCAGCACGTGTTTGATGCCGAGCGCCTCGGCCACAAGGCAGGCATGCTGGCCGCCGGCGCCACCGAACGAGTTCATCACATATTCGGAGACGTCGTAGCCGCGCTGCACGGAGATCGTCTTGATCGCGTTCGCCATGTTGGCGACGGCAATTCTGATAAAGCCGTCTGCGATCTCTTCCGCGTTGCGCCCATCGCCGAGCTTGCGCGCCAGCGCGTTGAAGGCGCGCGCGACGGCGGCGCGGTCCAACGCTTGGTCCTGACCGGGTCCGAAGATCTTTGGGAAGAGGTCCGGCTGGAGCTTGCCGGTCATGACATTCGCGTCGGTGACCGTGAGCGGGCCGCCGCGCCCATAAGCGCGCGGTCCTGGATCCGCGCCGGCCGAATCCGGACCCACGCGGAACCGGGCCTCGTCATAATGAAGGATCGAGCCACCGCCCGCGGCGACCGTGTGAATGAGCATCATTGGCGCACGGACGCGCGCGCCCGCTACCTCGCTTTCGAAGGTGCGCTCATACGCTCCGTCATAGTGGCAGACATCCGTGGAGGTGCCGCCCATGTCGAAGCCGATGACTTTGGTGAAGCCGGCGGTATCCGCCGTTTCCACCGCGCCCACCACGCCGCCCGCGGGGCCGGAGAGGATCGCATCCTTGCCGCGGAACAGATTCGCCGACGTCAGCCCGCCCGAGGACTGCATGAACAGCAATCGCGGACCGGCGTCTTCGCGATGTGCCGACAGCGCCCGCGCCACGCGGTCCACGTAGCGGCGGAGCAGCGGCGACAAATACGCATCGACCACGGTTGTATCGCCACGGCCCACGAACTTGACCAGCGGGCTGACCTCGTTGCTCACGGAGATCTGCGTGAAGCCGAGTTCGCGGGCGATCTCGGCGGCGGCCCGTTCGTGTGTCGGAAACGCATAAGCGTGCATGAACACGATGGCGACCGCATCGAGGCCGTCTTTTCGTGCGGCCTCCATGGCAGAGCGTGTCGCGTCGAGATCGAGCGGCACCTCAATGGTGCCGTCGGCACGCACGCGCTCGGGTACTTCGGCGACGGCGCGGTAAAGCATCGACGGTTTTTCGATTTGCCGCGAGAAGATCTTGGGCCGTGCCTGGTAGCCGATCTCCAGCGCATCGCGGAACCCTTGGCTGACGATCAGGAGCGTGGGATCGCCCCTGCGCTCCAGCAGCGCATTGGTGGCAACAGTCGTGCCCATGCGCACGCTGCCGATGGCTTGCGGCGGCAGCGGCCTCGAACGCGGCACGCCAATCAGATCAGCGATACCGGCGATGGCGGCGTCGTCGTAGGCCGCCGGATTTTCGGATAAGAGTTTGGTGGTGACGAGCCTGCCGTCAGGCGCGCGGCCCACGATGTCGGTGAACGTGCCGCCGCGATCGATGAAGAATTGCCAGGTTGCTTGGGTTGTGCCGCTCATGATGCGGAGTGTCCCCGCATCAGGCGATGCGCTTCAAGCCCGCCGCGTATTGTTTCCAGCGTTTTACGTAGACGTCGGCGCCGCGCGCGATCATGGCGCGAGCCTTGTCGTCGACCTCGCGCAACGCTTTGGCCGGCGCGCCAAGGATCACAGAGTTGTCGGGAAATTCCTTGCCTTCGGTAATGAGGGCGTTGGCGCCGACCAGGCAGTTGGCGCCGATCTTCGCGCCGTTCAGGATCGTCGTGCCCATGCCGATCAAGGTTTGATTGCCGATGGTGCAGCCATGCAGGATGACGTTGTGGCCGATGACGCAATCGTGGCCGATGTCCAACGGAAAGCCGGGGTCGGTGTGGAGCGTGGCGTTGTCCTGGATCTGCGAGCGCGCGCCGATGTCGATCCACTCATTGTCGCCGCGCAGCACCGAGCCGTACCAGATGCTCACGTCGGAATGGAGCCGCACCTTGCCGACCACGGTTGCGGTCTCGGCCACCCAATACAGGTCGTCCGCCGGGAACTCGGGGCTCTGCCCGTCAAGCTCGTAAATCGCCATGCCTCGCCTCTTGCTCCTCGCGCTGGAAGGGGTGTGGATAGACCGCCAGCCGGCCCTTGTCATGCCTCCGTCCCGCTTCGTAGCGGAAGGGCCCCCAATCGGCCCCGATTTGACCCCCCAATCGTTGCCTATTTGAGCCCTTGTAACCCGGGGTTGGCCCGGCTAATGAAGGGTCCCCGGGCCATTTTGGAAGGTCCCGGAGCCAATTTTTCGAGGATCCGCCTGAGCCGATGAGCACCGAAGCGTCCGAAACGCCAGCGCCCGAGAGCGCCGCAAAGAGCGGAAATCCGCTCGTCGTCTTCATCATTTCGCTCTGTGCCGCCATCGTCATGGCCGGCGGCTTCGCCATTGTGGTGCAGGCCTTCATTATTGCCGCCGCCAACCTGTTCGAGCTCGGTGTCACATTTCTCTGGATCGCCAGTGCCGCCAACGCCTTGGCCGCCATCTGGTTTGCCATCTGGACCTTCGTCCGCTCCTGGCATGTGGAGCGCCGCTTGCGGTCCGGTTTGGAGGTCGATGAGCCGAAAATGTCTATCCTCGCCACTCTGCGGGGATAGGGATCAAGGATTTACGCGCGTGCGGCTCTGGACAAGGGCCCGTATGCTTGGACCAACGCATCAAAGCTTAGGGGACGACGGTCATGTCAGTTTGGGGAAAGCTCGCAGGCGCTGCCGCAGGCCTAGCGGTTGGAGGGCCCATCGGCGCGCTCCTTGGCGGCGTGGCCGGACATTATGTGATCGACCGCGATCAGGTGAAAGACGGCGAAGAAGGCGGCGACCAGGTTGCCTTTACCGTTGGCGTGATCGCACTTGGCGCCAAGATGGCCAAGGCGGACGGCGTCGTCACCATGGACGAGGTCAACGCCTTCAAGGAAGTCTTCAAAGTGCCGGAAGGCGAGATGAAGAACGTGGCCCGCGTGTTCAACCTGGCCAAGCAAGACGTGTCCGGATACGAGGCATATGCCGAACAGCTGGCGACCATGTTCAAGGGCAACAGGAAGCTGCTCGAGGACGTGATCGACGGCTTGTTCCATATCGCCAAGGCCGACGACCAGCTTCATCCCGGGGAGGAAGAGTTCCTCGCTCAAGTCGCCAACCGCTTTGGTTTCACCGAGACGGAGTTCAGCTACATCAAGGCGCGCCACGTGGTCGCTGCCAAGCGCAATCCTTATGACGTGCTCGGGGTTGAGCCCGCGATTGGTAATGACGAGCTGAAAGCTCACTACCGCAGTCTCATCGCGGAGAACCACCCTGACAAGCTGATCGCCCGCGGTGTTCCGGAGGAGTTCGTCTCCATCGCCACGGAGAAGGTCGCGACCATCAACGAGGCCTACGAGGCGATCGCCAAGGAGCGTGGTCTCTAAAGCGCTGCCGGTGTGTGGGCCGACTGAATGAGTGCCCCGGATAGCAAACACGCAACCGAGTGGTGTCCATCGCCGAACTGCGAAGCGCGGGTCGCAGCGCGCACACCCGACATGCTGATCCTCCACTACACCGGTATGGAGACGGCGGCCGGCGCGCTCGACTGGTTGACCCGCGAGGAGTCCGGGGTCTCCGCCCATTACCTCATCGATGAGTCCGGGCGTATCGTGCAGATAGTCGCCGAGAGTGCGCGAGCGTGGCACGCAGGCCAAAGCTATTGGGCCGGCGAGACCGACCTCAATTCCTGCTCCATCGGCATCGAGATCCACAACCCGGGTCACGACTTCGACTATCCGGCGTTTCCGGATGTGCAGATGCGCGCCGTCGAGGCGCTCTGCCTCGATATTCTCGGCCGCCATCCGATCCCGGCGTCACGCGTGCTGGCGCATTCCGATATCGCACCGGGGCGTAAACGCGATCCCGGCGAGAAGTTCGACTGGGCGAGGCTCGCGCGCGCCGGCATCGGACTTATGGTCGCGCCGGCGCCTGTGATGGGCGATGAAGGGTTTGGCGTGGGCGATGAATCCGACGACATCGCCGCCTTCCAGCGCGCACTGCAAGAGTATGGGTATGGCGTTGAGGTGACCTCGACCTTCGGCAAAGGCTTGGAGAAGGTGGTGGAGGCCTTTCAGATGCACTTTCGGCCCGAACGGGTCGACGGCCGGGCCGACCGATCGACCCGTGACACGCTGGCGAAGCTTTTGGCTGCGCGGCGGCAGGTAGTGAGCTGAAAGAAAGAGCCCGCTCCGGCGAGAAGCGGGCTCTTCAATAGCTTGGCCGATCTTGACGGCTACTCGGCCCCGAAGGCCTCTTCCGCTTTCGCGATGTTGCCTTCCGGGTCCTTCATGAAGGCTACCTTGGCGGATTGCTTGCTGAAGCAATAGCGCTTTTCGCCGACCATCTCCTGGATCGAGCAGTCGGTGAACTTCTTCTTGCCCTGGGTCAGACCATAGGCGCAGTTGTTGCCGAATTCCCCCAAATCCCCGGCGGCGAGTGCAGCCGAACCGGAAGCAATCATCATGGCGCCAGCAAGCGTGGTGGCAAGAACAACCTTCTTCATAGACATCTCCTCATAGACCTTTGTTTTGAGCCGTGTCGGCCGGGAATGCATACCTGAATCGTCAGAAAAAACGTCTGAGGTCAATGGGCAATTGTGCTGCCAAATCATGGCAGGGCGCGCCCCAGACGAAAAAGGCCCGCCGAACCTCGGCGGGCCTCCTACCGCAAGAGCGGTCGATGCGTCTCTACTGCTTGCTGTAGTACGCCTGAGCCTTGGCGAGGTTGCCTTCCGGATCCTTCATGAACAGGGTCTTGGCCTGCTGATTGCCAAAGCAATAGGTCTTGCCGCCGATCACGCCATTGATCGAGCAGTCGGTCTCGACCTTCTTCTCGAGCGCAAGGCCCATGGCACACATATCGCCGTACTCGCCGGTCGCAGCCACCGCGGCCGTGGAGAACACAAGCGCGCCCGCAAGCGCCGGAACGAGGTAGATGGTCTTCATGATATTTCCTCCAGGTCTGTTTCGATTGGGGAGAGCATCACGCGAAGGCGAGTGCCATCCGCGTTGACCTCAAACTACTGGGAAACAACGTCCGACCTGTGTGACTGGGGTCACGAAGAGCCGTTCACAATTTCGCGAGCACGGACGGGAAAGTCGGAAAGAAAAAGCCCGCTCTCTGCATAGAGAGCGGGCCAATTTCGCAACCCGGCGCGTTGGGGGGCGGGCCGGGCGCGGGCTACAGCGTTTCTTCGAAGTCCATGCCTTCGAAGGTATAGCGGTCAACTTGCGTCCAGATGCCATCTTCCTGTACCGGGACCTTGTGCACCTTCACCTCTTTGACCTTGAGATCACCGCTGTCCTCGTCGACCCAGAAGTCGAGGTCGTAGTACTCGTCCTTGCTGCCCGGCTTGCGGAAGTCGCTGCAGGCGAAGTACTTGCCGTCGCCCTTCAAGTGGCGAACTGGACGATGCATCTCAACGAACTGCAGCTTGAGATCCTCGCCCGTCTTCTCGTCCTTCACGGTGATGTTTCCATCCTCATCTTTGTTCTCAAGGATGTAGTTATGGATGGCCGCTAGCACGTGCCACGCCCGTGCGCCTTCGATGCTGCCAGGGTGCTCCTGCACCGGCAGCCACCACCAGGCGACAGGCAGCCGCGTAATCATAAAGTAGCCGTCACCGTCGCGCTTCGGACCCTTCTGAACACGGATATCCATGAGGGTGAGCTGCTCGCCATCCGGCTTGAACCAGAAGTCGATGGCGTATTGCTTCTTCGGCTCGTCCTTGTCGTGGAAGATCGCATTGGCAAACCAGCCATAACCTTCCATGCCGCGAACGACTTTGATTTTTTCGAAGTTGAGGTTGAGGTCGGCGCCGAGCTTGGGGTCGTGGAACACGAAGGCCCC
>DGOS01000063.1:0-696 GCA_002390155.1 Hyphomicrobiaceae bacterium UBA4460
TCCTGGTGCTCGCGGTCGTGATCTTCATCCGGCTGCGCGGCGTACTAGGACGGCGCACGGGCAATGAACGCCCGCCTTACGATCCTTACACGCGCCCCGATGCCAAGCAGGCGGGGACGCCCGAAGGCACCGTGGTGGCGCTGCCGCGCGGCCGCACGGGCAAACCGGCCGGCGAGAACGCCGGACCGACGCAAGAAGACATCGACGAACGGCTCGAACGCTATGCCACTAAGGACAGCCCGCTCGGCAAGTCGCTGACGGCACTGATCAAGGTCGACCCCAGCTTCGACCCGGGACAGTTCTTGGATGGCGCCAAGGTTGCCTACGAGGTCATCGTGGGCGCGTTCGCCGACGGCGATGAGAAGACGCTGAAGCAATGGCTCGGCGACGACGTGCTCGACGGCTTCATGCGGGCGATCGACGAGCGCGAAGGGCGCGGCGAACAGGCGCAGACGACACTGGTCGGCATCGACAAGGCCGACATTCTGGAAGCCGAGATCAAGGACAAGCAGGCTTTCGTCACGGTGAAATTCGTGAGCGAGCTGATCTCTGTCACGCGGGACGGCGAAGGCGATGTCGTTGACGGCGATCCCACGAAAGTTCGCGAGGTGACCGACATCTGGACGTTCGCCCGTGGCATTGACTCGCGCAATCCCAACTGGAAGCTCGTCGCCACCGAAGCGGCGAACTAGCCGG
>DGOS01000063.1:782-2608 GCA_002390155.1 Hyphomicrobiaceae bacterium UBA4460
CTCATTCGACATGCTGGAAGGTTGGGAGGACGACGATCACCTCGCCGCCTTCCGCGCCTTTTTGAGATCGTGCGAGCACGACGCCTTGAGCGATCTCGAGAAGGCCAGTTTTCCCCGCGAGGAGGCCCTGGCGCTCGGCCCCGATATCGGCAAAGACGCCGCGCGCGAGTTCTTCGAGACGCATTTCACGCCCCGGTGCCGGTATGACAGCCGGCTCGATGACGGCTTCGTCACCGGCTATTACGAACCGATGGTGCGCGGCGCACGCGAACGGAGCGCGCAATATTGCGTTCCCGTCTATGGCCGGCCCGACGATCTCGTCATGCTTTCCGATGATCTCTACCGCGCGGCGGCCAATGACAGGGTCAGCGCGCGGCGGGACTGCGGTGACGCGCTCGAGGATTACTTCACGCGCGCGCAGATCGAAGACGGCGCTCTGAAGGATCGCGGGTTGGAGGTGCTCTATCTCGACGATTGGATCGAGACGTTCTTCATGCACGTGCAAGGCTCAGGGCTGGTGCAGCTCGATGACGGCACTGAAGTGCGCCTCGCTTACGACGGCAAGAACGGTCATCCCTATACGTCCATCGCGCGGCAGCTGGTCGACCGGCGCGAAGTGTTGCCGCAGGACATCGACATGGAGAAGGTCAAGGCCTGGCTGCGCGCCGACCCGGAGCGGGGCCGCGCGCTGATGCAGGAGAACCAGTCCTACATCTTCTTCCGCGAACTTGAGCGTGACGAGGGACGCGACGGTCCCTTGGGTGCGGAAGGCGTGCCGCTCACCGCGGGGCGGAGTCTCGCCGTCGATCCGGTCTACACGCCGCTCGGCTGTCCGGTCTATCTGCTTGCCGCCAATCTGCCGTCCGAAAGAGGCCCGGAGTTCGCCCGGCTGATGATTGCGCAGGACGTGGGCTCGGCAATTCGCGGACCTGAGCGTGGCGATATCTTCTGGGGCTCGGGCGAGGCCGCCGGGGCGATCGCCGGCACCACGCGGCATCTGGCGGTTTTCATCTTCCTGCTGCCGAACCCTTAACGGAATTCGCGCTATGGTCCGCCCCGATGGGCAAGCGCGACGGCGAAAAATCAGACATCGAGGACGACGCTGACTTGTGGGTGCGGATCGCCCAGACGGCGACGCCGCTCAAGAACAAGAATCGCGTCACCCGGGTCGGCGCGGCGCCGAAGCCTGCCGTCCCGCCGAAGACCAAGACAGCCGCCAAGGTGGCGGCGCGGGCCGAGCCCGCGGCCGTGCCACGGCCAAGCCACACACCAAGCAAATCCGGTCTCGACCGGCAGACGGCGCGCAAGCTCGACAAGGGACGGATCGCGGTGGAGGCCAAGCTCGACCTTCATGGCATGCGCCAGCGGGACGCGCACGCCGCGCTGCGCAAGTTCATCAAATGGGCGCAAGTGAAAGACTACCGCCACGTCCTCGTCATTACGGGAAAGGGAACGCCCCGCGCGACGCCTGAAAGCTTCTACGAAGAAGAAGCCCGCGGTGTGCTGCGCCAGGCCGTGCCGCACTGGCTCACCCACGGCGATCTGGCGCCGCTGGTCGTCAGCGTCTCGGAAGCCCCGCGCCGGCTCGGCGGCGAAGGCGCACTCTATGTGCGGCTGAGGCGGGCTGGACGCTAAAGAATAAACTTCGAGAGGTCAGCGTTCTTGGCGAGGTCGCCGATGTGATCGCGCACGTAAGTTGCGTCGATGGTGATCGTCTCGCCGTGCTTGTCGGCGGCCTCGAAGGAAATCTCGTCGAGAACGCGCTCCATCACGGTCATCAGACGCCGCGCGCCGATATTCTCAACAGATGTGTTCACCTCGACGGC
>DGOS01000063.1:2722-11233 GCA_002390155.1 Hyphomicrobiaceae bacterium UBA4460
TCCACGCGGATCGGCAAGCGGCCTTGCAGTTCGGGCAGCAGGTCCGAGGGCTTGGCGATATGAAACGCGCCCGAGGCAATAAAGAGAATGTGGTCGGTCTTGACGGGGCCGTGCTTGGTGCCGACCGTGGTGCCTTCGATGAGAGGCAAGAGATCGCGCTGCACGCCTTCGCGTGACACGTCGGCACCGACGCGCTCGGAGCGTGCGCAGATTTTGTCGATCTCGTCGAGAAACACGATGCCGTTATTCTCGACGTTGCGAATGGCCTCCTGCACGATCATGTCGTCGTCGATCAACTTGTCGGACTCCTCGGCCATCAGAATGTCGAAGCTGTCCTCAACGGTGACGGTGCGCGACTTGGTGCGCTGGCCAAGCGCTTTGCCGAGCATATCGGAGAGATTGATCATGCCGACCTGGCTGCCGGGCATGCCGGGAATGTCGAAGGACGGCATGGACGGCGCCTCTGCGACCTCGATCTCGATCTCCTTGTCGTTGAGCTCTTCGCTGCGCAATCTCCGGCGAAAGGACTCCCGGGTTGACTCGCTCGCGCCCGCGCCGACCAGCGCATCGATGACGCGTTCCTCGGCGTTGAGTTGCGCCTTGGCCTCGACCTCCTTGCGCTTGGTGTCGCGCACCAGCCCGATGCCCGTCTCGACGAGATCACGGACAATCTGCTCCACATCGCGGCCCACATAGCCGACCTCGGTGAACTTGGTGGCCTCGATCTTGATAAAGGGCGCACCGGCAAGTTTTGCCAGACGGCGAGAGATCTCTGTCTTGCCGACGCCGGTCGGGCCGATCATCAGAATGTTCTTCGGCAGCACCTCCTCGCGCATGTCGCCTTCGAGGCGCTGGCGGCGCCAGCGGTTGCGAAGGGCAATAGCGACGGCGCGCTTGGCATCACGCTGGCCGACGATGTGGCGGTCGAGCTCCGAAACGATCTCGCGGGGGGAAAAGGCGGTCATGAACTCCGTTACTCGCTACTTGGACGCATCGAGCGTTTCGACGGTCACGTCGTCATTGGTGTAAACGCAAATCTTGGCGGCAATGGCCATGGCCTTGCGCGCGATGCCTTCCGCGTCGAGGTCGGTGTCGAGCAGCGCGCGCGCGGCGGCGAGCGCGTAAGCGCCGCCCGAGCCGATGCCCATCACCGCGTCGTCCGGCTCCAGCACGTCGCCCGTGCCGGTAAGGACGAGAGTCTCGTCCGGGTCGGCGACGATCATCATGGCTTCGAGCCGGCGCAAATAGCGGTCCGTGCGCCAGTCCTTGGCGAGCTCCACGCAGGCGCGCTTGAGTTGGTCGGGGAAGCGCTCCAGCTTGGTCTCCAGCCGCTCAAAGAGGGTGAAGGCGTCGGCGGTCGAGCCGGCGAATCCGGCGATGACCTGGCCGGAGCCCACCCGGCGGACCTTCCGGGCCGAGCCCTTGATGATGGTCTGGCCGAGGGAGACCTGGCCGTCTCCGGCGATCACCACCTTGCCGGCCTTGCGGACCGTCAGAATCGTGGTGCCGTGCCACGTGTTGGGGGAATTGTGGGATGAACTCATTGCTGCAATGCGATATCGGCTCACGCGGCCCATTCGTCAAGCCGTGCCTGGGCCTTGTGCCTAACGGGGCGTTTGGGCTTGAGCGATTTCCGAGCGGCTCCAGGCCACCACGACCGCCTAGCGCACCAGGTCCTGAAGCGGCGGGAGGTTGGCCCCGACGACCCGCCAGCGCAGGCCCTCCAATGCCATTACGGTCCCCACGGTGGGCGAATCGGGTTTATCCGGGTCCTTCAGGTCCACGGTGAAGGTGGTGGGCGATGAGAAGAAGGCCCATTTGACGAAATCGGCGAAGCCCTCGCCTTGTCGCCGGTGCTCCACCACGACGGGGGCCTCCAAGAGCCCCTCCGGCGTGACCAGGCTTTCGACCGTCGAGTCCACCAGGTCGGGGGCGAACAGCTGGCTCAGCACCTCGCCAAAAGCCCCTAAAATTGGCCGTTTTTCGGCTATTTGGCCGGCCTTGGCCATGACCTGGCCCTTCGCGTCCGCCTGGATATCCGCCCGCAATTTGGGGAAATCCACCAGCTGCTCCAGGGAGGCCTTGTCGTTGTTCATGAGGGCCTTGTCGATCCAGTAAAGCGTGAGGAAGGGGTAGCCCAGATAGGCGACGGCGAGGATGAGCAGGAGCAAGAACAGTCGGCGCATGGGGATTCCTTACCTTGTGAGCGTCCGCCATAGCACTGATGGATGACGGGGCGTATAAGCCGGGGCGTGGGCCTCAGGTCTCTTTTGCTTAAGGCCTTGGAGCTAAGCTGACAAACATGCAGAAGCGAACAAAATCACCGGAATCCCGGACGGCGAGCGTCGATCGCCGCACCAAGGAGACCAAGATCAGCGCCACCGTCGACCTCGACGGGACGGGCGCTTACGACGTCTCCACGGGCGTGGGCTTCCTCGACCACATGATCGAGCAGCTTGCCCGGCACTCGCTGATCGACATCGCCCTGACGTGTGATGGCGATCTTCATATCGACCAGCACCACACGACGGAGGATTGCGGCATCGCGCTGGGCCAGGCCTTGGCCGAGGCGCTCGGCGATAAAGCCGGGATCACGCGCTATGGCGCGGCCTACCTGCCGATGGACGAGACGCTGACCCGCGTGGCGCTCGACGTATCGGGGCGGCCGTTCCTCATCTGGGACGTGGAGTTCACGCGCGCCAAGATCGGCGACATGGACACCGAGCTGTTCCGCGAGTGGTTCCAGGCCTTCGCGCAGAACGCAGGCATCACGCTGCATGTGGAAAATCTCTACGGCGAGAATAACCACCACATCGCCGAGACCTGCTATAAGGCGCTCGCCCGCGCACTGCGCCAAGCAATCGCCATCGATCCGCGGCAAAGTGGACGGGTGCCCTCCACCAAGGGCCAGCTCTAAACAAGGCGCCGGCCGCAATGTTCGCCGGCCAAGAGTGATCTGACGTGACCGTCTATAACGTGTACGAGCCCCCGGAAGGCGACGACGCCGATACGCTGGCGCGCGCCGACAAAGTGACCTTCGTCAAAGATGGGTTCAACTGGGTTGCGCTCATCGTGCCGGTGTTCTGGCTGCTGTTTCAGCGCATGTGGATCGAACTCATCGCGGTGCTGGTGATCATCGCCGGAATGCAATGGGTGTTCGGGCCTGGCGAGGCCGGCCGGCAGGTGGCGGGCCTCGTGACGCTCGCGCTCACCGTGCTGTTTGCGTTCGAGGCAAACAATTTGCGCGGCTGGGCATTGCAGCGGCGCGGCTACCGGTTCGTAGGTACCGCGTCGGGCCGCGACCGCGCCGAGGCGGAACGCTCCTTCTTCACCGCGTGGCTCAAGGAGCAACCGGGCCGTTCCCGCGCAGCGAAACAAGCTGGCGAAAAATCCGCAACCCTCGTACAGGCGCCTTTGGCGCCGCAGTCCAGTGACACCGACGAGGTCATCGGGTCGTTTCCGCGGAGCTGACCGATGCACGTCGCCATCATCGATTACGGCTCCGGTAATCTTCACTCCGCCGCCAAGGCCTTCGAGCGCGCCGCCGGCGAGCAGGGCTCGCCGCTCGACATCAAGGTCACCGCGAAACCGGAGGAGGTGTTCGCGGCTGACCGCGTCGTTCTGCCGGGGGTCGGCGCGTTCGCCGATTGCAAGGCGGGGCTCTCGGCCGTTCCCGGCATGATCGAAGCGCTGGAAGAGACCGTACTGAATCGTGGGAAGCCGTTTCTCGGCATCTGCGTCGGGCTCCAGCTCATGGCCAGCAAGGGCCTGGAGCATGGCGTGACGCGAGGGCTCGATTGGATCTCCGGCGACGTGCGCGCGATTGCACCGGACGACGTTTCGCTCAAGATCCCGCATATGGGCTGGAACACGTTGCAGCTTAGGGAACGCCATGCGTTGCTCGACGGCATTCCGACGGGCGATGAGGGGCTGCACGCCTATTTTGTGCACTCCTATCACTTCGTGCCGGAAAATGGGGCGGACCTGATCGCGACCACCGATTACGGTGGGGCGGTGACCGCGTTCGTCGCGCGCGATAATATGGCGGGAAGCCAGTTCCACCCGGAGAAGAGTCAGAAGCTCGGCCTGGCGCTGATCGGCAACTTTCTAAAGTGGCAGCCATGATCCTTTATCCAGCCATCGACTTGAAAGACGGACAATGCGTGCGGCTCGTCCAGGGCGAGATGGACCAGGCGACGGTGTTCAACGCCGATCCGGCCGCACAAGCAAAGGACTTCGAGGCGCAAGGCTTCGAGTGGCTGCACGTGGTCGATCTCAACGGCGCATTCGAAGGCAAGCCTGTGAATGGCGCGGCGGTGGAGGCGATCTTCGCGGCGACGCATCTGCCCATCCAGCTCGGCGGCGGCATTCGCGACCTCGACACCATCGCCATGTGGCTCGACAAGGGGATCGACCGCGTGATTTTGGGCACTGCGGCGGTGCGCGATCCCGATCTCGTGCGCGAGGCGGCGCATGACTTTCCGGGCTGCATCGCCGTCGGCATCGATGCGCGCGACGGCAAGGTGGCCATCGAAGGCTGGGCGGAAACGAGCCAGACGACCGCGCTCGATCTTGCGCGCCGTTTCGAAGACGCTGGTGTCGCGGCGATCATCCACACCGACATTGCGCGCGACGGCGTGCTCGAAGGACTCAATCTCGACGCCACGAAAGAAATCGCCGACGCTGTCGCCATTCCAGTGATTGCCAGCGGCGGGCTTGCCTCGATCGACGACATCAAGCGGCTACTCGAACCGGCTTACGAAAAACTCGACGGCGCCATTACCGGCCGGGCGCTCTATGACGGACGTCTCGATGCGAAAGAAGCGCTGGCGCTGATCGTCGCGCGCTACGGCCATCACGGCGTGACGGGGCAGTACTGATCCCATGTTGAAGGTACGAGTAATCCCCTGTCTCGATGTGAAAGACGGGCGCGTCGTCAAGGGCGTGAACTTCGTCGACCTGCGCGACGCGGGCGATCCGGTGGAGGCGGCGACGGCCTACGACGAAGCCGGCGCGGACGAGCTGTGCTTTCTCGACATCACCGCGAGCCACGAAAAGCGCGGCACGATCTTGGACATCGTTTGCCGCACGGCGGAGCGCTGCTTCATGCCGCTCACGGTTGGCGGTGGCGTGCGGGCGACCGAAGACGTGCGGGCGCTGCTCGAAGCGGGCGCCGACAAAGTTTCGATCAACACCGCAGCGGTGAACGACCGGCAATTGGTGCGCCGGGCAGCGGAGAAGTTCGGCGCGCAATGTATCGTCGTTGCCATCGACGCCAAGCGTGTCAGCGCGAACGGCGATGCGCCGCGCTTCGAGATCTTCACCCATGGCGGCCGCGAGCCGACGGGCATCGAGGCGATCTCCTACGCAGAGGAGGTCGTGTCGCTCGGCGCCGGAGAAATCCTGCTGACCTCCATGGACCGCGACGGCACGCGCGAGGGCTTCGACATTGAGCTGACCAGCGCCATCGCCGATGCGGTTTCGGTTCCGGTAATCGCGTCCGGTGGTGTCGGCACGCTGCAGCATCTGGTGGACGGGGTGCAGGGGGGGCATGCCTCGGCGGTCCTGGCCGCCTCGATCTTCCACTATGGCGAACACACGATCGGCGAGGCCAAGCGCTACATGGCCGATGCCGGGCTGCCCATGCGGCTCGATCCCTAAAGGCCGCGATTGGCCCATGGTCGACTATTCCCACCGTCCCCGCCACGGTGTATGAGCCTTGAGCTTGAGCGAGGATCCCTATGAGCAAGAATGCATTGGAGCGGCTTGCGGCCACCATCAAGGCCCGTCGCGATGCGCCCGATGAGGCGTCCTATACCAAGCGCCTCCTGTCCCACCCGTTGAAGCCCGCCAAGAAGCTGGGCGAGGAGGGGGTCGAGGTGGCGCTTGCCGCTGTGTCTGAGGACAAGGCCGCACTGATCTCGGAGACCGCCGACCTGTTTTACCATCTGCTGGTGGTGCTGGAGTCCCGGGATGTGAGCCTTGAGGACATTTACGCCGAACTCGAGCGGCGCAGCGCAGAGGCCGAGGAGAAGAAGCGAAAGGCCGCTTCGGTCGAGTAGACCGGTGCGTCGCACTCCGTCATGAACCTCCGGCCGTCCGTCGTCTTCTCTCCCTACTCGACCTATTCGCGCGAGGAGTGGGCGCGGCTTCGCGACGACACGCCCCTGACGCTCAACGAGGCGGATCTCGAAAATCTTTCGGGCCTGACGGAGCGAATCTCGACCGACGAAGTGGTGGAGATCTACCTGCCTTTGAGCCGGCTCCTCAATCTTCATGTCGAAGCCAGCCAAGGCTTGCACGGCGATACGGAAAACTTTTTGGGCAAAGGCGCCGGCAAGATGCCCTTCATCATCGGGCTCGCCGGCAGCGTGGCCGCAGGCAAGAGCACGACCGCCCGTGTGCTTCAGGCGCTATTGGCGCGCTGGCCAAGCCATCCCAACGTGGCGCTGGTACCGACGGACGGTTTCCTGTTTCCCAATACGGTGCTCGAGGACCGCGACCTCATGGGCCGCAAAGGGTTTCCCGAGAGCTACGACCTGAAGCGGCTGCTCCGCTTTTTGGGAGACGTAAAGTCGGGCAGGTCGGCCGTGGAGGCACCTGTCTACTCGCACCTCGTCTACGACGTACTGAAAGACCAGAGGCTCGTGGTCGACCGGCCCGACATCGTCATTGTCGAGGGACTGAACGTACTGCAACCGGCCACGCTGCCGAAAGACGGCCGCGCCATTCCGTTCGTCTCGGACTTCTTCGATTTCTCGATCTATATCGACGCGGCCGAGGGGCTCGTGGAGACCTGGTACGTGGAGCGCTTCTTGCGTTTGCGGCAGACGGCGTTCCGCGATCCCGCGTCCTATTTCCACCGCTACGCGACGTTGTCGGAGAACGAAGCGCGCGACACGGCGCTGTCGATCTGGCGCTCGATCAATCTGCTCAATCTGACGGAAAACATCCTTCCCACGCGCCAGCGTGCCGATCTCATACTGCGCAAAGGCGCCGATCACGCGGTGGAGAGCGTCGAACTGCGCAAGTTATAAGGGGGACGGGCCTAGTACCCGTTCGCGTAGAGCTGGTCGGAGCCAAGCCCGATATTCAGACGCAGCATCGTGCGCGTTGCGAACGCGTCGGTGTTGGTGATGCGCGTCGTATCCGCCGGTCCATTGGCGTAGTGCATCGATGGCGCCGAGGAGATGTACTCGTAGTCGGTCCACAGTGACACGCTGGTGCGTCCGCTGAGCTGCTTGCGCGTCTCAAGGGACAACGTGCCAATAAAGGCGAAATCGTCATCGGACGTGGACGTCCGCGTTGTAACGGGTCCGGTGAAGTTGCCGTTGTAATCCGTCGAGGCATTGTAGAAGCCGGCGGTCGCGTTCAGATAGGTGCGGAACCCTAAACGATCCAAGACGCCGCCTTGGCCTTTGAGCCACTTGCCGACCACCGGAACGAAACCAAAGCTGTACTCGCCGCCAATGCCGATATAGCCGCCGGTATAGGTCGTATCCAGGGTTTCCCGTAAGGTGAAGGCCGTCCCAGTCGCGCTGCGGATCCGATTGTCCTGGTCGATGCCGCGCACGTCGAAGCCGACGATGAAGTAGTCGTGGCGGTACATCTCAGGCTTCACCTCTTGGGGTGCGCCCGTTCCGAATTTGAGCTCGGCTTGCGCGCCCCAATAATCCGCGTCGCGATCTGCCTTGGTGCTGAGCGTCGCACTGTTGAAGGTGAAGCCACCTGTCGGATCAGTGACGACGCAGGTGGTGGGACTGCCGTTACATCCGACCAAGCGATCCGTTTCGACATTCGCCCAGAAACCCTTGACGGCGCCCGTGACCATCCAGCCGCCCCAATTTCCGAACGATGTCTCGATGCCGGCGCCCGCTGCACCACCGGCGTCCCAAAAATCTTTCTCGGTGTTGTCCTGGCGGACAACCCCGCCGTTCCGACCGACTCCAGTGAACTTGATCTCGGGAAGCGACAGGAACTGGACGCCACCGCCGGCCCAAATCCGGGTGCCGCCGGATGTGCTCGTGACATAGTCCTGCGCCAGCACGGGCTGTGCAAACAGCACGGCGCCGAAAAGCGTTGCGGCAAAGATGCGAAGCGGTCTCGGCATTCGTCCGGCCCCCGAAGCACATTCGAACCATTGTGGATAAGATAGCAGGCGAATCGCCTCGGATGAGCGCCCCAAATGGTCGACAAGCGACGATTTTGGCCCCGCGTGGCACTTTAGCAACAATGGATCGTTGCTGAATTACCGTTCTAATCCAGAAAGTTAAACTTTTTGGCCAAACCGGCGAGGGAAGCTTCAGGCCGCGCACCGATATGGGAGATGACCTCCGCCGCAGCCACGCTGCCGAGGCGCCCGCAAGCCGGCAGGGGCAGCCCTTGGGTCAGCCCATAGAGGAAACCCGCGGCATAGAGGTCTCCGGCGCCAGTGGCGTCCACCACCTCGGACACAGGATCGGCGGGGACTTCCGTCGTTTCGCCCCGGCCCACAATCACCGAGCCTGCCTC
>DGOS01000063.1:11334-11828 GCA_002390155.1 Hyphomicrobiaceae bacterium UBA4460
ATCTCCTTCTCGTTGGCGAAGACGATATCGGCGTCCTCACTGACGAGTTTGCGGAAGTCGTCGCGGTGACGTTCGACGCAGAAGGGGTCCGACAGGGTCAGCGCCACTTTGGCGCCGGCGGCTTTGGCAAGCTTCGCCGCCTCGCGGAACGCCGCCTTGGCGGCTTCTTTGTCGAACAGATAGCCTTCGAGATAGACAATTCTGGCTGCGCCAATCATCTCAGCGTCCATGTCGGCCGGGGCGAAGTCGACGCTGGCGCCGAGGAACGTGTTCATGGTGCGCTCCCCGTCCGGGGTCACGAGCACGAGGCACCGCGCGGTTGGCGCGCCGTCTTGCGCCGGCTCGGTCTCGTAGGCGATGCCTTGCGAGCGGATGTCGTGACGGAAAATGCCGCCAAACTGGTCGGCGGCGACACGGCCGATGAAGCCGCATTCCGCGCCGAAAGAGGCAAGGCCTGCGATGGAATTCGCCACGGAGCCGCCGGAGCGCTCGAT
>DGOS01000063.1:11852-12669 GCA_002390155.1 Hyphomicrobiaceae bacterium UBA4460
CCCTTGTCGAGATCGTGCTTGGTGAGAAAGCCGTCGTCGCATCGCGCAATGATGTCGACGATGGCGTTGCCGATGCCGACCACGTCGTAGGTCTTTTCAGCCATCTTCGCGTGAGCTCCCATTCTGATTCAAACTTGGCTTGGGGCGTCCGGCGCTGGTGTCGCGCGTCCGGGCCACTATATTCCCGGTGCCGATTGCGCAAGGACAACGTCATGCTCACCGCCGCAGGTCAAGCCTTCCAGGAACTGTTTTCGCCGCCGTTTCGGTCGGTGATGGTGAAATGCGTCGGGTTCACACTGGCGCTTCTCGCCGGGTTGTTTATCGCGGTGCAGTGGACCTTCACCTATCTCGTTTCGTGGCCCGATTGGGTCGAAACGGCCATTCAATGGCTCGGCGGACTGGCGCTCGTCGCCGGGTCGATCTTTCTCATTCCGCCGGTAACCTCGCTCATCGCGGGCCTCTATCTCGACGACATCGCCGAGGTGGTCGAACGGACGGACTTTCCGGACGATCCGCCGGGGGTTGCGCTGCCGACGGCGCAGTCGGTGTTTCTCGCCATCAAGTTCTTCTTCGTGGTTCTCGGTGTGAACTTGCTCGCGCTATTCCTGCTGCTGATCCCGGGAGTCAATCTCATCGCCTTCTATGTCGGCAACGGTTATCTGCTCGGCCGGGAGTATTTCGAGCTCGCGGCCATGCGTCACATGAGCGGGCGCGAGGCCAAGCGTTTGCGAAAAGCAAACCGGACCACCGTGCTGGCTTGCGGGCTGATCATCGCCGCGCTTGCCTCGGTGCCGATCTTGAATCTCATGACGCCGCT
>DGOS01000063.1:12727-13069 GCA_002390155.1 Hyphomicrobiaceae bacterium UBA4460
GCCTGCGTAGTTTGGGCTTTACGCGGGCGCGGGCGTTTTGGGTTTGAAGACGCATATGTCCGAGATGATGCAGCGCCAGCACTCGGGCTTACGCGCTTTGCAGACATAGCGGCCATGCAGGATCAGCCAGTGATGGCAGTTGTGCTTGTAGCGCGCAGGGACAACGCGCTCCAAAGTCTCTTCCACTTTGAGCGGCGTCTTGCCGGGCGCCAGCCCGGTGCGGTTCGACACACGGAAGATGTGCGTGTCGATGGCAATGGTCGGCTCGCCGAAGGCGACGTTGAGAACCACGTTCGCGGTCTTCCGGCCGACGCCGGGAAGCGTCTCCAGCGCTTCGCGTGA
>DGOS01000088.1:0-3548 GCA_002390155.1 Hyphomicrobiaceae bacterium UBA4460
TCGTCGCCCTTTATCGAAAAGTTCCAGGTGACGACCTTCTTTTGGGCATCACGGACGGGGCGGAACTCGCCGCTGAACGTTGCTTTGCTCTTGCCCCAGCGCAGCGTCGAAGGCGCGATCTCCACCACGTCCGTCTCGGGCATGTAACGCACGGTGAAATCGCCATGATCGATGCGCACAGGCGTGTCACGATCCCAGGGCGGGGTGATCTGTCCCGGTGCCAGTTTGAGCTTCGCTTCGCCGGACAAGAAGTCGCCGGACTTCGAAAGCTCCGCGTCGGCCTTGCCGTCCACGGCCATGTCGAGCGCCTTGAGGATGCCGATGGACGGGAAGTTACCGGCAATCCCGGAAGGCACCAGATTCTCGATCAGCGCGGTAATGCCGAGGCTGTTCGTCCTCGTACGCTGCTCGGTGCGCACTTCGAGTTGCCAATCCCCCCGGCTCGACGCGACGTTCGCTTGCCCCACCAGAATGCTGCGCTTGTCCAGGTGCTCCAGATCGATGGCAAAGTCGGGAACCTGCCAGAGCGTCTGCGCGCCATCGTTGTTGAGAACAACGATCGCGTCCTTGAAACCGAAACGGGTGAGATAGGACGTGTCCCCAGCCCTCGTGCGGTCGAACACATCCTCCACGGTTTTGGTCAGATCGAACTGACGAGGGCTGCTGGCCGGCGGCGCTTGGGAGGGCGCGGCCGGCGGCACCAACGCATCAGACGGCGGTTTACCTGCGGGAAGTGCGCCGCGGATCAACTGATCGCTTTGCGCGTCGTTCTTGGAGAAGGCCAAGGAGAGGCCTTTGTCGTCCGTATAGGACATCAGAAGCCGCGGGCCGATGAAGTCGACGCTTCCGGGGGCGACTCGTCCCGAAAGGAGCGCACTGCCACTCATGCCGATAGCGGCGAGCGGGGCTTGCGCGACGACCTCGCCGTCCTTGTCGATGAGGCGAATATCGCGAAGGCGGAACAACACGCCGGGCCCATCGTCACTGCGCTGGAGCACCGCGTCGTCGATCTTGACGTGCAGATCCGTCAACTGATCGTTGATCGCCGTCTCGATGGGCTCAACGAAGTTCGGAAGCGAAACCGGCCCCTTGGCTAAGCGGCCATAGCCAAAAACAATGGCAATCAAGCCGACGACCAAGATGCCGGCGAAAATCTCACGGAAGAGATGGGCACTGCGGGTCGACAGCTTGGCAAGCTGGATCTGAACAGGCGGAGGGACGCGCTTCACCAGCTCCCGGCCCTGGCCGGGCAGAGCGCGAAGGGCTTTACCGCTGCCGGCGGTCAGCTTAGCCAGAGCCCCTGCGATCGGTTCGCCCATTCAGTCACAGGCCCCATAAATCTGGCCAAGCCCGCTTGGCTGCGCGGCCGCGGATAGCACGCAGCCATGCGCAACAACCGACCTCGCTACTGGTTTTACACCAGCGAGCCCTGGTCTGCTCATGGCAACTTGACCGGCACCCCCAAGGCGCACCTTTAATCCCGCCTTCCGCCTCTGTACCCCAAGAGGCCAAGGACTCAAGGCATAAGAGGGACGAAAATCGGCCAAACCAAGGCGATTCAAGCCCAATACCGGGCCTGGCCGGGTCTCGGCAAGGGCCCTTTCTGGGACAGAGAATCCCATGACAAGGATAGGTCGAGGGGATATTGTCACGGTCAGGAGTTTGAACACTGGGTCCACGCCATTTCAGCAGTTTAGCTGTCACCTGTCGCGGGATCTGGTACTCGTTTGCGTCTTGCGCTGCGTCACTCGTATTGAATGGGGAGGTACCCACGTATGTTCACGAAGAAGCCTGAGTCTGCCGAGGCTGTCACCAAGCTTGGTGAGCGACCGAGCAGCTCGGAGAAATCATCGCCGTTCACCGAACGGCCCGCGACCTACTCAAAGAACCCAAGCCCAAGTCCGAGCGCTGGAGCCAATTCCGGCGCGAGCAAGATGGTCCCCTCGATCATCGGCGAGGACCTGACGGTGATCGGTAACGTCGCGTCGAAGGGCGAGATCCAGGTCGATGGCGAGATTCAAGGCGATATCGACTGTGGCTCCCTGCTGCTTGGCGACAAGGCCCAAATCAATGGATCCGTCCGGGCCGAAGACGTCGTGGTGCGCGGCAAGGTGACGGGATCGGTCCGTGGCCTTCGGGTGACGCTCCAATCGCAGTCCCATGTCGAAGGCGACATCCACCATCAGAGCCTTGCTATCGAGCAAGGGGCCTACTTCGAAGGGAAGTCACGCCGGTCCGACGATCCGATGGCCGACGGAAAGAAACCGTCAGCGCGTTCGGCAAAGTCAGCCGACTCGGAAGAAAATCCGTTCTCGGGCCGCGCCGCGGAGTAGCGGACTATCAGATTGCGCGATGAGCGGGGTGCCGGTTGCGGCCCTCCGCTCATTGCTTTTTAGGCTGGTTTTTTAGGCCGGCTTATTTTCCGGCTTCTGGTCGGCGTGAATGCGCTCCGCGAGCGCCGCCTCGATAAAGGCGTCGATATCGCCGTCGAGCACAGCCGTCGGATTCGTACTCTCCACGCCCGTGCGCAGATCCTTCACCAGCTGATAGGGCTGGAGCACGTAGGACCGGATTTGGTGGCCCCATCCGATCTCTGACTTCGACGCGGCGGCGGCCAGCGCCTCCTCCTCCCGCCGCTTGAGCTCGGCTTCATACAGCCGCGCGCGCAACATGGCCCATGCCGTAGCGCGGTTCTTGTGCTGCGACCGCTGGTTTTGACACTGCACGACAATGCCGGTCGGCTCATGGGTGATGCGCACGGCGCTGTCAGTTGTGTTGACGTGCTGACCTCCGGCGCCCGACGCCCGATAGGTGTCGATGCGGACATCCTTCTCATCAATCTCGATGTCGATGTTCTCGTCGATGACAGGGTAGATCCACACCGAAGCAAAGCTCGTGTGCCGGCGCGCATTGGAGTCGAACGGCGAAATCCGGACCAGCCGGTGCACGCCTGACTCGGTCTTCAGCCAACCATAGGCGTTCAAGCCCTTGACCAGGATCGTGGCTGACTTGATGCCGGCTTCATCGCCGTAATGCTCGCCGATCAGCTCGGTCTTGTAGCCCCGCGCTTCCGACCAGCGCAGATACATGCGCTCAAGCATTTGCGCCCAGTCTTGGCTTTCGGTGCCACCGGCGCCGGCGTGAATCTCGATAAAGGCGTCGTTGGCGTCCGCCTCCCCCGACAGCAGCGCCTCCACCTCGCGGGTGTGGGCTTCGGCCCGCAGCTTTTGCAACGCGGCCTCCGCTTCGGCGACGATGCTGTCGTCCCCCTCCTCCTCGCCCATGGAGACGAGCGTGAGATTGTCGTCGAGTTCGTTTGCGAGGCGATCGAAGGCGTTGAGGGAGGTCTCGATCTGCTGGCGTTCGCGCATCAGAGTTTGCGCGCGGCCTGCATCGTTCCAGAAGTCGGGCGCTTCGGCCTCGGCGTCGAGCGCGCTCAGTCTCGCCTTTGCTTGATCGGGGTCAAAGATGCCTCCGCAGCAAAGACAAGGATTCTTTGATGTCGTTGACGACCGCCTCGGTTTCGGCGCGCATGCGTAGTCCTCAAA
>DGOS01000088.1:3562-19961 GCA_002390155.1 Hyphomicrobiaceae bacterium UBA4460
AACGAAGCTCTAGAAGAAACCGCGGAACAATCCGCGCTCGCGCCGCGGTGCGCGGCGCTGGCGCGGTGGCGGCGCGGCGGCCTGAGGCGGCGGCTGAGGCGCGGCCTGCGGCGCTGCGGCCTGGGCACCAGCCGGTTGCCCTGGCGCACCCGCCTGAGCTTCAGCTGGATACTCGGGGAACCCGTCCGGCTGCGCACCTTCCTGGGCCGCTTGGCCCTGGGGCTTGCCATCTCGACCCAGCGGAATCGCACCGGGGGGAACCTCGTTCGGCTTGAAAGCCTCGACGATCGTGCCGCCTCCACCACCACGGGCCGGAAGACCCGTCTTGGAGTTGACGCGGACCAAGACGGCCCCTTCAGGCGGCCGGAATTCGGCCGGCGGAACGTCCTTGAGAGCCTCGGCGAGGAAGTCCTTGACGATGGGCGCGGCCAGACCGCCACCGGTGGCGCTGCGGCCCATGGGCTTCGGCTGGTCGTAGCCGACATAGACGCCCACGGCCATGTCGGGCGTATAGCCGACGAACCAGGCGTCCTTGTAATCGTTGGTCGTGCCGGTCTTGCCGGCCAGCGGCCGCTTCAACGCTCTCAGCCTCGTTGCCGTTCCACGCTGAACGACACCTTCCATGATGCCAACCATCTGATAGGCGGAAACCGGGTCGACGACCTGATCGCGGACATCGATAAGCTCGGGCTCGCCCTGTCCGGTCCACTCGCGCGCGCTGCACGAACTGCAGTCCCGCTTGTCGTGACGCCAGACGGTGCGGCCATAGCGATCCTGGACGCGGTCGATGAAGGTCGCTTCAACCTTCTTGCCGCCATTGGCGATCATCGAGTAGGCGTTAACCATGCGCAGCAGCGTGGTCTCACCCGACCCGAGCGACATAGCGAGCGCCGGTACCAGATTGTCGTAAACCCCGAAGCGGTTCGAATATTCGGCAATGACGGGCATGCCGATATCCCGCGACAAACGCACCGTCATCAGGTTGCGCGACTTCTCGATGCCGCGGCGCAAGGTCGAGGGGCCTGCGCCTCCACCCGAGTAGTTCTTGGGGCACCAGGGCGGCATGCCGCGGCCTTGGCTTACACAAATGCGTCCGTCGACGATGATGCTCGACGGCGTATAGCCGTTGTCGATGGCCGTGAGATAGATGAGCGGCTTGAACGAGGAGCCGGGCTGACGCAGCGCTTGGGTGGCGCGGTTGAACTGGCTCTGATGGAAGCTGAAGCCGCCTACGATGGCGAGCACGCGACCCGTGTGCGGGTCTATAGCCGTAATGGCGCCGCTGACCTTGGGAGGCTGCTGGAGCGACCACTTGCCCGCAACCGTCTCCGCCGGCGCAACCTCGCCATCCTTGTTCTTCTTGGGCTCGAGTGGCGCGACGTAGATCACATCGCCCGGCTTCAGCGCGGACTTGATGGACTTACGCGTCCACTTGACTTGCGACGCCGGGATCACGCCGGTCTCCCGCTCTTCGACCAAGCGGCCTTCCTTGTCGCGCCCGGGCCGGATGCCGATCGTTGCCTGATCGCCCGACACTTCGAGAACGACTGCCCGTTTCCAGGGCGCGATATCCTTCCACACCGGAATTTCGGCAAGCGCCTTGCCCCAATCGCCGGAGATTTCGATGGTCTTGTCGACGCCGCGCCAGCCTGCATGGGCGCGGTCGTACTTGGTCAGCCCCTTGACCAGCGCCTTGCGGGCGATCGCTTGGAGCCGCGGGTCGAGTGTGGTGCGGACCGACAGGCCGCCACCGTAAAGCTTGTCCTCGCCGAACTTGTCGAGGATCTCGCGGCGCACTTCCTCTGCGAAATACTCCGAGGCGTGAATCTGCGGACCGTACTTCTTCGCCAGCACGCCGAGCGGCGCGGCCTTGGCCTGCTCGCCTTCCTCAGGCGTCGCAAAGCCGTTCCCGACGATCCGGTCGATCACCCAGTTGCGCCGCGTCAGCGCGCGTTCAGCGTGCTTCCAGGGGTCATACCGGCTTGGCGCCTTCGGCAGGAGTGCGAGATAGGCCGCTTCCGCCCAAGACAGCTCGTTCAGCGCTTTGCCCCAATATCTCTGCGCAGCTGCCGCCACGCCGTAAGCACCGCCGCCGAGATAGATCTCGTTTAGGTAAAGCTCGAGAATCTGATCCTTAGTGAAGGCGCGCTCGATGCGGATGGCGAGAATCGCCTCCTTGAGCTTGCGCTCGATGTTCTGCTCACTCGTCAGAAGGAAGTTCTTCGCCACCTGCTGGGTGATGGTCGAAGCGCCGACCATATGGCCGCCGCCGGCTTGCATCGCGCTCATGTTGGTGACGATGGCGCGGATGATGCCCTGAATGTCGAGGCCGCCATGCTGATAGAAATTCTTGTCCTCGGCGGAGAGGAACGCCTCGATCACGCGCTTTGGAACTGCGGTAATCGGCACGTAGATACGTCGCTGGCGTGCAAACTCGGAAATGAGCCGGCCGTCATTGGCGTGGATGCGCGTCATGACGGGCGGTTCGTATTTGGCGAGCACCTCGTAGTCCGGCAGGTCTTGCGATGCCTTCCACAACACGAACGCAACCGCGCCCGCCACGCCAATGGCCAGGATCATGCCCGCTGCGAACATGAAGCCTAGAAAGCGCAGGAAGAAGCCGCGACGTTTCTTTTTCCGCCCTCGCTTGGGCGGCGTGACTGGTGTCGTGATGTCCATAATTTCCTACCGTCCCGACCCCGCGTTCCGCCTGGCGGGGCACCCAAACCAACCTAGCCAAGAATATGGCAATAAAACGCAAGAGTCGTCCGAAATCATGGAATTTCCCGACCTTGCGGGAGCAGCCTTAGGGCCAGACCTTCCCGCTCAGAACGGGCTGCGGGCGATGCGCTTGTTGAAATAGCCGTCGATCGCCGCCGTCACCGATGTGGCCATCCGGTCGCGCCAAGCCTCGGAGGTGAGTTGCTTCTCGTCGTCGGCATTGCTCAGGAAGCCCAGCTCCAGCAGCACGGACGGCACGTCGGGCGCCTTGAGCACCCGGAAGCCCGCAGACCGCAAGCGCTTGTCGTGGAGCGTGCCCTTGGCGGCGAGTTCGCCGACGATCGACCGGGCAAAGACCACAGACCGATTCTTGGTCTCCCGCTGGGCGAGATCGATGAGAATGTTGGCAACCACCTCATCGGACTCCTCCGGCAACTCCACGCCGGCGATGGCATCGGAGAAGTTCTCCTTGGCAGCGAGCGCTCGGGCTTCGGCATCGGAGGCTTGCTCGGACAAGGTGTAGACGGTGGCGCCGCGCGCATCGTCGATCTCGGCCGGGAAGTAGTCGGCATGGATGGATAAGAACAACCCGGCCCCCTTCTTCTGAGCTATGGCCACGCGCTCCTTCAGGGGCAGGAAGGTGTCGTCCTCGCGCGTCATGTAGACCTCGTACCGTCCCGTCGCGAGAAGCTTCTCCTTGAGGCGCTTTCCGAACTTGAGCACGACTCCCTTCTCGGCCACGCCGTTGGCGCTACTGGCGCCCGGGTCGACGCCCCCGTGACCGGGATCGAGCACGACGATGGGCTTTGCATTGGCTGGGCGTTTGGGCGCCTGAGGCAGCGGCACGGCGGACGCTTTTGTGCGCGCCTCCTTCGCCTTGCCGAGCTTGTCGGCGAAGGTTTTCTCGTCTGTTGGAATGAGATCGACGACAAGGCGCGCCGGTTGATCGTCCCGCGGCTCCAGGACGAAATACTTGTCGATGAGAAACGGCCCGCGGACGTCCAGGACAATACGCGATTTGCCCGGGGCGAACAGACCGTAGCGGAAGGCCGTGACGAGGCCACGCTGCTTCGTGCCAATGCCGCCTGGCATCTGAAAATGGACATCGGCGGCGTCGACGATCACGCGGTAGGGATTGCCGAGGGCGTAGACATGCACATCCACCTTCTTCGACAGGTCGGCGATGAAGCGGGTGCGCTCGCGGTCGCCGGCGAGCCGCGCGTCGTTGGCGACGACACCTTGCGGCGCTGCGAGCGCGGGCGCGCCCGGGAGCCCCGCCGGCGCGAGCACCCCGGCCGCGAGTACCGCGGCAGCACCGAAAACACGCAGCACGCCCATAGCTTCCACTCGCCCTTACCCTTTTCCGGCAGTCTTCAGCTCTAAACGGCCCGAGACCCGTGGCCGTTCCCTGGCGGCGCTGCTCCAAATCAGGATCGAAATCACGGCAATTGTTAACCACGCCTGGTTAAGCGACCGTTGTGCCGACTTGGTGGCCTCGCTTCGGCACTTGCCAAATCTCCGGGCAACCCCCTAATAAGGACACAGACTCAAACCATTGAGTCCGAGCCCCCTGGACGCCATATGGCGGTATGGGTGCAATTTATTTTGGCGCGTCAGGCCCTTGGAATCGGCCGGGACGCAGGAAGGCGGCCTCTCATTGTGATGGCCGCCTAAAATCGAACTGCTCGCCGCGTTTGAACGCGGCAGGTGAGGATTTGGCGATGCACGCTCAGGGTTGTCAGCTAAGTCTCGGGGATTCCCGGGCTTTTTTGATGCCACTGACCGCTTGGCGGCCACGGATGGCCGAACCCATGAGGCCGGATACCCGGCTCAACATGGGTCGTCGCTTCGAATCATGGTCTATTGGTCATTGGCGCGCGCGGGCTTCCGGTACACGCCCGGCGAGGCGGTTGTTTAAGCCGCTCTTCTCGGCCCGCGCGGCGGAGAACACACAACATGGCAAGCAAAATGCTTATCGATGCGGCGCATCCGGAGGAGACCCGGGTCGTCGTAGTAAAAGGCAATCGTGTCGAGGAATTTGACTACGAATCGGCGAATAAGAAGCAGCTCAGAGGTAATATTTATCTCGCGAAGGTGACCCGGGTCGAGCCGTCCTTGCAGGCGGCATTTGTCGATTACGGTGGCAACCGTCACGGCTTCTTGGCCTTTACTGAAATTCATCCTGACTATTATCAGATCCCGGTTGCGGACCGGCAGGCCTTGCTCGAGGAAGAGGCGGCGGAACACAGCCGCGCTTCGGCCGAGGAAGCCGCCGAGGACGACGAGGCGGCGAACGGCCGTGGCCGACGGCGCCGGGGCCGGCGTGGACGCACACGTGGCGAGCCGCGAAAAAGCACGAGGCCGCGGAAGACGGCGAGGTCCAAAGACGCTGAGTCCCAAGACGCTGAGTCCCAAGAGGCTGAGCCCCAAGAGGCTGAGTCCCGAGGCGTCGCGAGCGCACCACCGATCGCAAAGTTCGAACTCGACGAAGTCGACGAGATCGACACGACACCCCGCGAGGACGGCGAGGTCGACAAGAAGGCCGGCGACGATGACGACGGCTCGCCCGACATCGCACTTGAAGCAAGCAATCTCGTTCATGAGGTCTCCGAGGCTGCCGAACCCGGCGGCGAAGAGACAGAGTCCGAGGATGCCGACGCGACCGCTGAAGCGTCCGCCGAAGAGAGTGACGATGCCACGGACGATGCGGCCGAAGCCGGCGCGAAGTCCACGGACGATGGCGACGACGACGAGCATGACGATGACGACGGCGAGCAAGCCGCCGCGAAGGATGGCAACGGCGACGCCGTCGAGTCCGTCGGCTCCGAGGACGCTATGGAAGAAGTGCCGGAGCGTGCGCGCCGGCGCCGCGGCAGGCCTTATAAGATCCAAGAGGTGATCCGGCGGCGCCAGATCATTCTCGTGCAGGTCGTCAAGGAAGAGCGCGGCAACAAGGGCGCAGCGCTGACCACCTATTTGTCGCTCGCCGGCCGCTACACGGTGCTGATGCCGAACACCGCGCGCGGCGGCGGCATCAGCCGCAAGATCACGCAGCCGACCGACCGCAAGCGCTTGCGGGAAATCGCCGGTGAACTCGAAGTGCCGGAAGGCATGGGGCTGATCATCCGCACCGCGGGCGCACAGCGCACCAAGACCGAGATCAAGCGCGACTACGACTATCTGCTCAGGCTGTGGGAGACCGTGCGCGATCGCACGCTGGAATCGACGGCCCCTGCCCTCGTTTACGAGGAAGGCAGCCTGATCAAGCGTTCGATCCGCGATCTTTACAACAAGGATATCGACGAGGTTCTGGTGGCGGGCGACGAAGCCTATCGCGAGGCCAAGGACTTCATGCGCATGCTCATGCCGAGCCATGCGAAGAACGTGAAGCCCTACAAAGAGCCGGAGCCGATCTTCATCCGCTACCAGGTCGAACGCCAACTCGGGGCGATGTTCTCGCCACAGGTTACGCTCAGATCCGGCGGTTACATCGTCATCAATCAGACCGAGGCGTTGGTCTCCGTCGATGTGAACTCGGGCAAGGCGACGCGCGAACACAATATCGAGGACACGGCGCTCAAGACGAACCTCGAAGCGGCCGAGGAGGTCGCGCGGCAATTGCGCTTGCGCGATCTTGCAGGCCTGATCGTCATCGACTTCATCGACATGGACGAACGCCGCAACAATCGGCATGTCGAAAAACGCTTGAAGGACTCACTGCGCAACGACCGCGCGCGCATCCAGATGGGCCGCATTAGCCATTTCGGCCTCTTGGAGATGTCGCGGCAGCGCCTGCGCACGGGCATGCTGGAAGGCTCCACCGATGCCTGCATTATGTGTCAAGGCACGGGCATCGTGCGTTCTGTGGAATCGGTGGCGCTGGATATCCTGCGCTCGGTCGAAGACCGGCTCATCACCGACGGCGTGGTGCCGCTGGTGGCGACCACCGCCGTAGATGTCGCGCTTTACATTCTCAACCAGAAGCGCGCGCACGTGAAAGACATCGAGGCGCGCTACCAGGTGCCGATCACCATCACGGCGGATAAGGAGCTGCACATCTCGCAGTTCGTGATCGAGCGGGGCGCAGAAGGCGCACTCATCGATGGCGAGAGCACCGTCGTGCAGATGGATTGGGCGCATCACGGCGCGGATGCCTCAGGCGAGGCCGAAGGCGATACGGGCAAGCGGCGGCCGAGACGGCGCCGGCGCTCAAGGCGTCAAGGTGACGGCGACGAAGCGCCCGCAAGCGCCAAGGGCGCCGACTCAGAAGCGACAGACGCCGACGCGGTCCAGACCGCGGGAGATGAAAGCGCGGACACGGAAGGCGAGCCTGCCCGCAAACCTCGCCGCAGAGGCCGCCGCGGTGGCCGGCGCAGCCGCGGTCAACGTGCACAAGCAGCGGCGAGCGAGGAGAACACCCAAAGCGAGGGCGGCGCGGAGGCAAACCCTGCCGATGCTCCAGCGGCAGACGCAGCACAGCCCGCCGAAGAGGTCGCTTCGCCCGAGGACCAAACAAACGGCAAGGATCACGACGCCAAGCCGGCGGCCGATGTCGAACTAGTCGGCGAAGGCGCCGTGCCGGAGTCCCACGAGCCGGAGCCGGCCTTTAGCGTTCCGCCGGTTCGCGAGGAACCGGTGGCACCGTCGGAGATTCACGTCGAAAACGAAGACGATGACGACGACGCACCGCGCCGCCGAGGCTGGTGGTCGCGCGGCTAAGACGCCCAAGACGCTGTAGGACAGTTTGCATGAGAGGCGCGCTCCGGCGCGCCTCTTTCTTTTGCGCTACTTTGCTTTGAGCCAAGCGCCGATACGGCGTGCGGCCTCGCGCATCTCGTCTTCCGATCCCGAATAGCTGAAGCGCAGATACGAGCCGCCACGGTCGGGATCGAAGTCAATGCCGGGCGTCGCGGCCACGCCGATCTCGCGCAGCATGTCACGCGCGAAGGCGGCGCTGTCGCCGGTGTAGCGGCTGATATCCGCATAGAGATAGAACGCGCCGTCGGCAGGGAGGATGGTGTCGAGGCCGGTGCGCGGCAACTCCTCTAAGAGCATGGCGCGGTTGCGTGCGTAGCGGGCCTTGATCTCCTCAAGTTCGTCGATGCCATCGAAGGCGCCCAGTGCCGCAATCTGGGATATGGCCGGCGGCGAGATGTAAAGGTTCTGCGCCAACCGTTCGATCGTACGGGTGAGTGCGTCGGGCACCACAAGCCAGCCAACGCGCCAGCCCGTCATGCTGAAATATTTGGAGAAGCTGTTGACGACGATGGCGGTGTCGCTGTGCGCCAGCGCCGTCTCAGCCGGCGCGCCGTATTCGAGCCCGTGATAGATCTCGTCGGAAATCAGCCACAGCCGAGCGCGGCGGCACGCATCGGCGATCTCCGCCAAGCACGCACCCATCGCCATAGTGCCGGTCGGGTTGTTTGGGCTCGCCAGTAGGAGCCCGGACGCGCCGTCCGTGCCAAGCCGGTCCACATCGGCCGCGGTCGGCATCCAACGCCCCTGCCCGGACGTTTCGATCAGATGCGGACGCATGCCGAGCGCCTTCAGGATCTGCCGGTAGCACGGGTAACCGGGCGACGGCAGGCCAAGCCCGGCACCGTGATCGAGGATGGCGAGAAAGGCCAGCACGAAGCCCGCGGACGATCCCGACGTGACCACGATGCGCTCCGGCCCGACGCGAACGCCGTAGCGCTCCTTCACATGCGCCGCGATGCGCTCCCGCAATGCGGGCAGCCCCAAAGCCTCGGTATAGCCCAACCGGTCGTCGCGAAGCGCGGCCGCGGCCCGTTCGCGTGCGGCACGCGGCGCGGCCGTGGCGGGCTGGCCCACCTCCATATGGATGATGTCCTCGCCGGCCACTTCGCGCGCGTTGGCATCGCGCATCACGTCCATGACGATGAAAGGATCGATGGCCCGCGCCGCAGCCAATGGCCTGGGCAGCCCTTCCATTTCGACGTCATCGTTCACGGAGCGAACCTCGCGCTTAAGTGATCGCAACCGTTTCGGGCCCGTCACGTTGTCGCCTCATTCAAAAGTCAAGCAAATCAAAGCTTGGCAACGGCGGGGGCCGGAAGCGGCGTGCCAACCTAACGCCCTAAGAAGGCAAAACAAAATAGGCGTCTTTGCCGCTGCCCACTAAGCGAATACGATCACGTCCGACCATGCCTTGTCTGGCTCATTCCCGCTCTCGTCGAACGCCGTCGCGCCTGCGCACGGTGCTTGTCGCTGCGCTCATCGGTAGCGTGATCTGCCCAACGGCGCAGGCTCGCGGCATTATTCGCGATGCCGAGACTGAGGCGCTGATCCGCGACTATGCCAAGCCGATCTTCCGCGCCGCGGGCGTCGGGTCGCAGAACATTCGCATCCACATCGTCAACGACCGTAACTTCAATGCCTTCGTGGTGGATGGGCACAACATGTTCATGCATGCCGGCGCGTTGATGATCGCCGAAACGCCGAACCAGGTGATCGGTGTCATCGCGCACGAAACGGGGCACATCACCGGCGGCCATCTCGCGCGGTTGCGCTCGCAGATGGCCAGGGCGAAGTCGGCCTCGCTCATGTTGCAACTTCTCGGCCTCGCGGCCGTGGCGGGCGGCGCGATCGCCGGCATCCCGAACGCGGGTCAGCTCGGCATGGGGGCGGCCATGGGCGGCCAGCAAGCCGCCTTGCGCAGTCTGCTCGCTTACCGGCAGACCGAGGAATCGTCCGCCGACCAGGCGGCCATGAGCTTCCTCAATGCCACCAAGCAATCGGGGCGCGGCATGATCGAGACCTTCGACGTTTTGGCCGAGAAGCTCCGCGGCGTTCAAGGCATCAACCCGTACCTGATGTCTCACCCCTTACCCCAAACGCGTATCGCACAGCTGCGGCAACTCGTGGAGCAGAGCCCCTACTACGACAAAAAGGACTCGCCCGAGCTTCAGTTCCGCCACGACCTGATCCGGGCGAAGTTGTCGGGCTTTTTGGATAAGCCGGAGATCGCGTTCAACCGCTATCCGTCGAGCGACACGACGCTTCCGTCTATTTATGCGCGCGCAATCGCGACCTACCGGCAGTCCGGCGTGGACGCCGCCATGCCGCTGCTCAACAAGCTGATCGCCGAACAACCCAACTGGCCCTATTTCTATGAGACCAAAGGGCAGTTCCTGTTCGAGAGTGGCCGGGGGGCGGAGGCGATTGCTCCCCTCAAGAAAGCCATTGAGCTTGCACCGCACGAAGCGATCGTTCAGATCATGTACGCGCAAGCCTTGATCGGGACCGAAGACAACCGCTATCTCGACGAAGCCATTCGCAATCTACGCCAAGCGCTGGTCCGCGAAACCTCATCCGCGAGAGGCTACCGGCAGCTTGCGACGGCCTATGCGCGCAAGGCCCATCTGGCCAAGGCGAGCGGGGCAAAGCGCAATTTCATGGCGCGCGCATCACTTGCGTCGGCGGAAGCCTATTTCTATGAAGGTCGTTTAGACAGGGCGAAACAACAGGCCAAGCGGGCCAAGGCCGGACTTCCTGAGGGCTCGCCGAACTGGATCAGAGCCGACGACATTCTTTCCTTTCAATTGCCGAAGAAGAAATAACTCGAACCAAACCCTGGAGAGCTAAGCATGACCTCTAAGACAGGACTCGCTACCGCGCTGGTGGCCGCCGTCGTAGCCGCCATCGTGAGCGCTGCGACGCTCCTCATTGTCGGGCGCACGGCGCCAGGGGTCGCCACCGCCCCCACAGGCGGACTGGATGAGAAGCAGGTCATCGAGGTGGTGCGTAACTACCTCACCGAGAACCCCGAGATTCTCGTCGAGATGACAACGAAACTCGACAAGATTCAGCAGGAGAAGCAAGCCGCCGACCAGGTGTCGGCTATTAGCGAGAATTCCGACGCGCTGTTCCGGTCCACCAAAGCCTTCGGCGCCGGCAATCCGGACGGCGACGTCACCGTGGTCGAGTTCTTCGATTACAATTGCGGTTTCTGCCGCCGCGCCATGCCCGAGGTCGTCAAGCTCGTCGACAACGACGACAAGGTGAAGGTGGTCTTCATGGAGTTGCCGATCTTTGGCGATGAATCCGAAGACGCCGCCAAAGGCGCCCTCGCCGCGGGCAAGCAGGACAAATACATGGAGATGCACCAGAAGCTGTTCACGGCGCCCGGCAAGGCCAACAAGGAAAAGGTGCTGCGCATCGCCAACGAGATCGGGCTCGACGTTCCGCAGCTGGAGAAAGACATGGAGGGCGACGAGGTCCAAGCCGCTCTCGACGAGGCCCGGGGCCTCGCCCAGGCACTCGGCCTGCAGGGGACGCCGCTCTACCTGGTCGGCGACCGGATCATCCCCGGCGCGCCTGACGACCTCTACGACCAGCTGGTCGAAAAGGTAACCGAGGTGCGCGAAAAGGGCTGCACAGCCACCTGCTAGGGGCTAACCCTAGGTGGCAAGGGGCCGGGTTTGCCGCCCGGCGCTTTTGCCGAACGGCAGAAAAGCTGATAAATGGGCGCGTTTCCCGATGCTGAAACGCGGCCGTTCCGGCCGATTTATCCTAAACAGGCAACCGCTCCGGTCATGGCCCAGACGATCCACATCCTCAACGGCCCTAATCTCAACCTGCTTGGCACGCGGGAGCCCGAGATTTATGGCAGCGAGACGTTGGACGATTTGCACGCGCGCTGCGAGCGCAAGGCGAAGGCCCTTGGCTATGGGGTCGTGTTCCGGCAAAGCAACCACGAGGGCGAGCTGGTCTCGTGGGTCCAGGAGGCGCGCGAGCGTGCCGCAGGGCTGATTGTCAACGCCGGCGCCTTCACCCATACCTCGGTCGCCCTGCTCGATGCCTTACTGTCCTGCTCGGTACCGATTGTCGAAGTTCATTTATCCAATATCTTCCGCCGTGAGCCATTCCGTCACCGGTCCTACGTATCAAAGGCCGCCAAGGGCGTGATCTGCGGCTTCGGAGGCTTGGGCTACGAGCTTGCCATCGAGGCGCTCGCCACCTCGCTCGCGGAAGCCAAGGCCGGTTGATGGCCAAGAAAGGACGCCGATGAATAAAGACGGGGGTAACCTCGATAAAGACCTCATCCGAGAGCTGGCGGAGCTCCTTGAGGAGACCGGTCTGACCGAGATCGAGATCGAGCTCAAGAGCGGCCGCTTCAGGGTGGCCCGGGGTGTCAATCTCACCACGACGCTGATGACGACCGGCAACGGCGCACCACCACCTGCGCCGCCGCAAGAGCATCGCGAGCCGAAGCGCGCCTCCGAGACCGAAGACGTCGCCGTGCATCCGGGCTCTGTGACCTCGCCCATGGTCGGCACCGCCTACCGGTCGGCCGAACCCGGCGCGCCACCCTTCGTCGAGGTCGGCAGCCGCGTGTCTGCGGGTCAAACACTGCTCATCATCGAAGCCATGAAGACGATGAACCACATTCCCTCGCCCAAGGCTGGCACGGTCCTCGCCATCCTTGTCGAGGACGGTCAGCCGGTGGAATACGGCGAGCCGCTCGTGGTGATTGAGCAGGGTTAGCCACGCTCTATGTTCGACAAGATCCTGATCGCAAACCGGGGAGAGATCGCACTTCGCATCGAACGTGCTTGCAAGGAGCTGGGCATCTCCACGGTGGCGGTTCACTCCACGGCGGATGCACACGCCATGCATGTCCGCCTCGCAGACGAGAGCGTGTGCATCGGCGCACCGCCCGCCAAGGACAGCTATCTCAACATTCCGGCCATCGTCGCCGCCTGCGAGATCACCGGCGCCGATGCCGTGCATCCGGGCTACGGCTTCTTGGCCGAGAATGCCCGCTTCGCCGAGATCCTCGACGAACACAACATCGCGTTCATCGGGCCCACGGCCGAGCATGTCCGGCTCATGGGCGACAAGATCAAAGCCAAGGAAACGGCGAAGTCCCTCGGCATTCCCGTCGTGCCAGGTTCGGACGGGCCGGTCACGAACTACGACGAGGCGAAAAAGATCGCGGCCGAGATCGGCTTTCCAGTTCTGGTCAAGGCGTCCGCGGGCGGCGGCGGGCGCGGCATGAAGCTCGCGCATTTCGAGAACGAGCTTGAGCCTGCATTGGCGACGGCGCGCAACGAAGCGCGCGCGGCCTTCGGCGACGATACGGTCTATCTGGAGAAGTATCTCGGCCAGCCACGGCATATCGAGGTGCAGGTCTTAGGCGATGGCGAAGGCAACGCCATTCATCTCGGCGAACGCGATTGTTCGCTGCAACGGCGCAATCAGAAGCTTTGGGAGGAGGCACCCTCGCCTGCTCTGAACGACAACGAACGCCTACGCATCGGCGAGATCGTGGCGGATGCGATGCGCAAACTCAAGTATCGCGGCGTGGGCACCGTGGAGTTCCTCTACGAAAACGGCGAGTTCTACTTCATCGAGATGAACACGCGGCTCCAGGTGGAGCATACCGTGACCGAGATGGTCACCGGGCTCGACCTGGTGATCGAGCAGATCAGAATCGCGGCCGGTGCGCCGCTCACGCTGGCCCAAGAAGACGTGTCGTTCATCGGCCACGCCATCGAATGCCGCGTCAATGCGGAGAACGCGCTCACCTTCCGGCCCTCGCCGGGGACGATCACGCATTTCCACCCGCCAGGCGGACTTGGCGTCCGGGTCGATTCCGGCGCTTACGCGGGCTACACCATTCCCCCGTATTATGACAGTCTGATTGGGAAGCTCATCGTGCACGCCCGCACGCGCAACGAATGCTTGATGCGGTTGAAGCGGGCGCTCGGAGAATTCGTCGTCGATGGCATCGAGACCACCATTCCGCTGTTCTCATCGCTCATCTCAGAGCCCGACATTGTCGACGGGAGTTACGACATTCATTGGCTCGAGGACCATCTGGCGCCGAATACCGAACGCCCGGGGTAGCGCGTCATGACCACCATCGACGACGTGATGATCGAGATCACGCCGCAGGTGCTGCTCAAGGCGTATGCGTGCGGCATCTTTCCGATGGCAGAGAGCGCGGATGACAACGCGCTGTATTGGATCGAGCCGGAGCGTCGGGGCATCCTCCCCTTAGACGACGTACACATCCCTAAGAGTCTGGCGCGCACCATTCGCCGGGGCGGGTTCGAGGTTAAAGTCGACCACGACTTCGAGGGCGTCATCGACGGCTGTGCGGCGCCCCGCGCGGGCCGGCGCAGCACGTGGATCAACGGCCGCATCCGCAGTCTCTACCGCGAACTGTTTAAGCTCGGCCATTGCCATACCGTGGAAGTCTGGCAGGACGGGAAGATGATCGGCGGTCTTTACGGCGTCCACTTAGGCCGCGCGTTCTTCGGCGAGAGCATGTTCTCCACGGCGCGCGACGCGAGCAAAATCGCGCTGGTCTATCTCGTCGCCAGGCTAAAGTACGGAGGCTTTACCCTGCTCGACACGCAGTTCGTCACCGGACACCTCGCCCGCTTCGGCGCGATCGAGGTGAGCCGTCAGGAGTTTCAGGGGCTCCTGGAAGGCGCGTTGGGGAGCCAGGGTAGACCGCCCGGACCGGGCGGTGGCGCGGGCCGCGGCCGCGGTGCCGCAGCGGCAGGAGGCGGTGCAGGCGCGGCAGCAAGAGGCGGTGCTGGCGCGGCGGGCGCAGGCGCAGGTTCAGCCATGGCCTCACCTTCTGCGCCAGGTTCCGAAGGCGCGTTCTCCGCGCTCTCCGAAGGCGCCCCGCCAATCGGCATCTTGCAGCTGGTGAGCCAAACATCGAAGACCGGATGCTCCACGGCGTGAAGTCCGGGGCTCTCGGCGAACATCCACCCGGTAAAGATGCGAAGCTGCTCGCCCGCGAGCGTGACCTCATCGACTTCGACGAATGTGGCGGTGTGCGGCGCCTCGGTGGGCGGGCGCGTGTCGCAAGCACGCGGCGTGACTTTGAGCGCGCCAAACTCGACCGTCTGATCCATCGGAATCTCTAGATGCGAGATGCGGCCGGTGACCTTGTCGAGCGCGGCGAACACGGCGATGGAGTTCTTGACCATCTCGGCTTGAGCGGGGAGAGACAACGGCACGATCACGGCCGCCGCCGCAAACGCGCCTGCCAAGACGCGCGCCCCTCGAATCCAAATCTTCATGCTCTGCGTCATGCCGCGTATCCTACCGCCGCGTCCGGGATGCATCACCGGACCGGCCTTCCCTCTTTCAATGGCCTCGTCGAATATTGGGGCAACGGTGTGGCACCGCCGCTCCCCTTGCGAGAATGATGTCCTCATGCATTGCGCTCGGCGCTAAATCTGAGCCGCACATGGTCCGCGGTCCAGCGGCCTTGGCTATCACACAAAGACGGGCGCAAAAGATCGAGCGCCTCATTGAGCGCCGCGGTTCGGTCAGGCTCCGGAAACTGGTCGAAGAAGGATTGCCCAAACGTCATCAGCCAGCCGTCCATGCCGGTCTTCAAAGGCGTCGGGCGCGGCACCAAGGCAACCTCCCGGACCGTGAAGCCGTGCGCTTCGAGGAGTCCGCCATATTCCTCGACCGTCGGAAAGAACCAGGGCGCGACCTTGGCGGGATCGCCGCCGCGTTTGGCGCCGACCGCCCGCATGGCGCTGGCGATTGCGGCGACGTTGCCGTGACCGCCGAACTCGCCGACAAAGCGGCCCTTGGGCTTCAGCGCGCGGGCAACGCCTGCAATGACGAGATCGGGCGCGCGCATCCAATGCAGCGCCGCGTTGGAAAACACCGCGTCAAACTCCTGAACGAAATCGAGCGCGTGCCCGTCGGCCTTTTGTACCGCGAGCCCTTTCATGCGCGCCACGGCAAGCAGTTCATCGCTCAGGTCCACGCCGAGCACGTCGGCGCCTGCCGCCCTGATCTCCGCAGTGAGTGTGCCGTCGCCACAGCCGAGATCGAGAATGCACTCGCCGGGCTTGGGCGCCAGCATGGCAAAAACCGCGCCGGCCAGTTCAGGCACGAACCGGCCGTTCTTCGCGTAGTCGGAGGCCGACCAGCGCTGAACCGCCTCGGGCGGCCGCGTCACTCGCTCCTGCATCACTTGGGTTGCCACGGCTCGTAATCCAGGGGCTGCTTGTTCACCCGCGGGCGCATGACCGAACCCACGGGGCGATAAGCTTCATACGTGCCGGTCATGTTGGGCCGATGCGCCTGCTGCCAGGGACGCGAGGTGTCATCCCCCTCTGTCGGCAGCTCATCGGTAATAAAGTGCAGCCAGGCATGCCAGCCCGGCGGTATTTGCGACGGCTCGGACAGGGTTTCGTAGATCACCCAACGGCGCGTGCCGTCGCGCTCCCGGTAATACACATTGCCGAGGCCGTCCTCGCCCACGCGAATCCCTTTGCGCAAAGTGAAGAGGCGCGTGCCAATGGTGTTGCCCTTCCACCAGGCAAACATTTCACTGAAAAGTCCCATGGATTTTGGTCAGCTTCTTTGGCGGCGATGCGTACGGACTATGGCCTTTCGGCTAGCCCCCTGTCCAGCGGCGCAAGGGGGTTAGCCCGCCCGGCGCTTGACCGCATGGGGCGCCGCAGCCGGAACCGCGGAAGCCGCCGCCATCACGGCGCCAGGTGCGCAAGTAGGCCGCGGGGTGCTGAGGGCCAGCTGTTCTTCGAGGCCCGAAACCACATAGTGATCATCCATCAGCTCGAAGGGCCGCTCGTCGTTCATCAGCCAGTCGAGACGCCGAAACAGTGTGCCGGCGGAGGTCGGGAGCAGAAGCACTTGGTGAGCGCCC
>DGOS01000088.1:20069-20212 GCA_002390155.1 Hyphomicrobiaceae bacterium UBA4460
CGGTGCATGAACCTAACCAGCTCGACGCCGCCGAAGGGCTGCATGGCGCCGGCCGCGATCACGACGTCCGGCGCGGTCTGGGGCATGGCGGAGAGGGCGTTGGCTGGGCTTTCGTAGATCTCGACCCGGCCCACGCCGATGGC
>DGOS01000104.1 GCA_002390155.1 Hyphomicrobiaceae bacterium UBA4460
GCGTCGGCGCCGCTTTGAGCTTGTTCTCCGGGCGCAGCGCGATTATCGGCGGTGCCCGCATGCTCGCGATCGGCTCCGCGGCCGCGGCGGCGACCTATTTCCTCGGCTCGCTGTTCGACGCCAACGTCGCTTGAGCGGAATTTTCCGCAAATTCAGTGGAATTCCCGCACGCCGGCTTAAGGTTGCCGGGAGGCCGCGCGGGAATTTAAGGGCNNTCTTAAACCGCCGATTGCGTGCTGCGGCCAAATTCCATCCGAGGAGGGACCACCATGATTCGCCGTGCCGCGATCTATACGCTGGCTGCTTCGCTTGCTCTGGCCACCACGTCTACCCTGGCCTGCACGGGCATCAGCCTTGAATCTCAAGACGGGGCTCACACAAGGGGCCGTACTCTTGAGTTCGCCTTTCCGCTTCAGTCGAACGTTATCGTCGTTCCGGCCGGCAAGGAGTTCACGGCTACGCTGCCTGACGGCAGCAACGGCATCTCTTATCGGACCCGCTACAACATCGTCGGCGCCAACGCCGTCAACAAGACCCTGATCGTTGACGGCGTCAACGACCAGGGTCTGTCCATTGGCCTGTTCTATTTTCCCGGCTACGCCAAATATGCGACCGCCACCAAGGAGAACGCGTCACGCGCGCTGGCGCCCCAAGATTTCGGCATGTGGGTGCTCGGCAACTTCACCACGGTCGACGAAGTCAAGCGCGCCGTGAAGGACATCGTTATGGTGCCGACCCCGCTGCCAGGCCTTGGCAGCGCCAAGGGCGAAGTGGCGCCGGGACATTTCTTCCTCAGGGACAAGAACGGTCAGTCCATCGCGATTGAGCCGGTCGACGGCAAGCTGCAAGTCACCGACGCGCCGGTCGGCGTCATGACCAACGCGCCGACCTACGATTGGCAAATGACCAATCTCGACAACTACATCAATCTGACGACCGAGAACGTAAGCACGGAGAAGCTTGGCGCGGTGACGCTCAGCCAGACGGGTTCGGGCTCCGGTCTTCTTGGTTTGCCTGGCGATTTCACGCCGCCCTCGCGCTTCGTCCGCGCCGCCATCTTCAGTCAGAATGCGGTGCCGAACGCCAATGCCGAAGACGCGGTGTTCGCCTCCTTCCACATTCTGAACCAGTTCGACATTCCCAAAGGTTCGATGATGAACGGTTCGGTGGGTAAGCCGAGCCCGGAGATCACGGAGTGGACCATGGTCCATGACCTGACGAATCTCCGCACCTATTTCCGCACCTATCAGGATCAGTCGATCCGCATGGTCGACATGAAGGAAGCGATGAAGGCGGCAGGCGGCGAGATCGCCGTCATCGAAATGGGGGCGTCCAAGCAGCCCGTTTCGAACGTCTCCGCCGAGGCGAAGTCCATGACGGTCAAGCACGCATCTGCCGACTAGCACGACCCATCTCACCGAGAATGGNNGTTTTTCGTTGTACGCCGCCAAAACTGTCCCATTTTCGAACGGATTGGCGAGAAGTTTGCAGCGAGTGAGCGAGAAGGCGAGACAACCGGCCTTTCCATGAATAGGATCGGCGGCCTACGGGGAAATTGTCTGCGCCTTTGCCATGTCTCATCAAATCCTGCTCCATTCCATTGGAAGCCTGCGCGCGCTCGGCTGCGCCGTTGCCATAGCGCTTGCCGCGCTGGTCTTCACGCCGCCGTCTGTTCTCGGACAAGACGCACCGGCCGGAGAGGCTGCGACCGAGGACACTGCGACCGAAGACGCTGCGACAGAAGACGCCGCGGCTGAGGAAACTACCGACGACACCAAGACAGACGACGACGCGGCGGAAGAGAAGAAGCCGTGGAACGTCGCGGCGCCTTGCGACAACGTCCAGCATCCTTACGAAGCGGATCTCTGCCAGCAATGGCGCGGGGCTGAAGCAGCCGAGAGCACCGCCGGGCTGACGCGCCTGCTGACGTGGATTGGCGCGATCGCGACATTGCTGCTGATGCTGATGTTCGTGCCGCTCGTTATGGCGTTGCAGGCGGCGCGACGGACGTCGGACGTCAGTGCGCCCATGCCTGCGCCCGTCCCCGCCGGCAGTGGCGGCGCGAGCGAGGAAGAGCTGCGCGCCTATGTGGATGTCGACAAGCTCGAGTTCATCGAGACGCCGGAGTCCGAGGGCGTCGTCAAGGTGAAGGTGGTGTACCGCAATTCCGGTCAGACGCCCGCGTTCAGGATCAAGAGCGCGGCGGAGGTCGGCATTCGCGACGTGTCGGATGAGGATTTGCTGCCCATCATGCAGTTGCCGCAGCGTTCGTCGCTGGACTCGCCAAGGCCGCGTCTTGGCCGCGATGCAACGGACACGGAGATCGTCACTTGCGAGTCCACGGCGAGCCTTGCCGACCGTGTCATGGGCGGCGACGCGACGATCCTAGTTTGGGGCGTCGTGGAGTATCTGGACGTCTTCGACCGCCCGCAGAAGACCGCGTTCCAGTATCTGTGCAACGCCGAGACTCTCGACAGCGGTCAGATCTTCAAGCCCATGGTGCGCGGCGACGAGGACGGTTAGGACGCACGCCTAAGTGTGGCGCGGATCCTCGATCCGCTTGAAGCACAGCGCCATCAGGCCGCCCAGCGCCAGCGCGGCCGCCAAGAACAGCAGCGCCGCCGAGAAGCTTCCCGTCGCTTGTTTTAAGAGCCCGACGATATATGGGCCCGTGAAGCCCGCCGCGTTCCCCATGGAATTCACCAGCGCGATGCCCGCCGCAGCGCCTGTCCCCGTCAGCAGCGCCGTGGGCAGCGACCAGAACGGCCCGAACGCGGCGTAGAAGCCGAGCGTTGCCAAGCTCAGCGCGATCATGGTGGGGAGGAGCGGCCCCGAATAGGCGGACCAGGCGAAAGCGCACGCCGCAAGAAGCAGCGGAAGCGCAATATGCCAACGGCGCTCGCCGGTCTTGTCGGAATGCCGCCCCCACAGCACCATGGCGATGGCCGCAAACAAATATGGGATCGCGGTTAGAAAGCCGACATGCAGCGGATCGAGGCCGAAGGTTGCGATCACTTGCGGCATCCAAAAGCCGATACCGTAGAGCCCGGTCACCATGAGAAAGTAGAGGACACCGAGCGCCAGCACGCGCGGGCGCGTCAGCGCTTGGCGAAGATCCGCATAGCCGACCGCTTTCGTGTTCGCCGCTTCGCTTGCAAGCGTCTCGGTGAGCGCGCGCCGCTCGTTCTCGCTCAGCCACGCCGCCTTGTCCGGCTTGTCGGTGAGGACGAACAGCGCCAGCACACCGAGAAGAACCGCGGGCGCGCCTTCGATGATGAACAGCCACTGCCAGCCCGCGAGTCCCGCGAAGCCGTGCATCTGCAAAAGCACGCCGGAGATCGGGCCGCCGAACACCGTGGCGAGCGGCACTGATGCCATGAACAGCGCGATGATGCGGGCGCGTGTCCCTGCCGGGAACCAGTAGGTGAGATAGAGGATGATGCCGGGGAAGAAGCCGGCTTCGGCGATGCCGAGCAGAAGCCGCGAGACGTAGAAGCTCGTCTCGCCGCGCACCAGCGCCATGGCGCAAGCGATCAAGCCCCAGGAGATCATGATGCGCGCGATCCAGATGCGCGCGCCGAAGCGCTGCAACGCGAGATTGCTGGGGATCTCGAAAACGATGTAGCCGAGAAAGAAGATCCCGGCGCCAAAGCCGAACACGGCGGGCGAGAAGCCGAGGTCCGCGTTCATGTGCAGCGCGGCGAAGCCGACATTCACCCGGTCGAGAAAATTGACCGTGTAGGCGAGGCACAGGAACGGGATCAGCCGGTAGGTGGCCTTGGCAATTGCGGCGGAGAGGTACCCGTCTGAAGTCTGCTCGTGGTCCATGTGCCCCCGTGAATCGCGTATGCTTGGCACGCGGCCGCGCGATTGATTCGGCCGCCAACCTAGAGGAGGGCTCTACCCATGGCTATTCCGGTCGATGCCGCAGCGGCGGCGCTCCGCGAAGCTATGCGTGAGACGGTGAAGCGTTATTCGCTCTGGTATTTGATCCAGGGGATCTTGCTGGTGGTGGCGGGCGTGCTCGCGCTGATCTACCCGTTCATCGCCTCGGTCGCCATCGTCTCCTTGCTTGCCTGGATCCTCATCGTCAGCGGCATCTTGCAGGGCATCGGGCTCATCGGCGCCAGCAACGTGCCCCATTATTGGCTGCAGCTGATCTCCGCGGTGCTGGCCATTCTGATCGGCGTGCTCCTGCTGCGCTCGCCCGATAGCGGCCTGCTCATCATGACCGTGCTGCTGATCGTCTATTTTATGGTCGAAGGCATCGCCAAGGTGATCTTCGCGCTCACCATCCGGCCCTTCCCCAATTGGGGCTGGGTGCTCGGCAGCGGCCTGGTCGGCATTCTACTGGCGCTCATTCTCTGGGCGAACATGCCGCTCACATCCGACTGGGTGTTGGGGCTGATGCTTGGCGTGCTGCTCATTTGCGAAGGCGCTGCGCTGACCTACCTCGCCTGGCAAGTGCGCCATGCACCGGCAGTGTCGAACGGCTAAGGCGCCGCCAGCCGGTAAAGGCGCTGCCAGCCCCTTAGGGCGCGGCGGCCTCTTTCAGGAAGCGCTTGTAGATCCACCCTTGCTGCTTGGTGGCCGGGTCGGTGATCTGCACCCAGTTTCCGTCGCGGCCCAGCACGCGCAGCTTGGTGCCCTTCTGGGCGACCTTGAACGTCTCGTCCGTCGAGGAGGGTCCTTTGCGGACGTGCACAGGGTTGGCCACTACGACCCACTCATCGCCGCTGGCAAGCTCGGTGGCGGCGGCTACGAGCCGCCCGAAGGGCCCGCGCTCTGCCTCGGCCTGTGTGGTCGGGCCCGTTTGCTCGGCGGGCTTGGGATCCCCCGCCGGCGACGCGTCTCCTTCCGGGCTCGCTCCGGCATTCATCCATGTTTGCCTCAGCGTGGCGAGCTGACCTGCGCGGTCGGTGATGCCGAGCGCCGCGGCGCGGCCATACCACTCCTGCGCCGCTTGCTTGTCAGGCTTGATGCCTTGCGCACGGAGCGCCGCGATGAACGCGGGATCGTACGTGGCGCCCGCGGCGAGCGCTGCCTCCCCGCTGCCTGCTTCCGCTGCGCGCTGGTAGTACGCGCGCGCACCGGCGAAGTAGCCCACGGCAATCATTTTGTGGCCGTGGGCTATCAGATCCTTGATGCGATCCTCTTCGCCGGACCGTACGACGAGACCAGCCGTGGGCGAGGGAGCCACGTCCAGCCGGGTCGCCGTACGGGCCAGCACGGTGCCGTCGGCGGCGACAAGCTCGACGGCAAGATCCGAAGTCCCGGCGTGATCGTTCGGCACATGCAAGGAGAGGCCGGCGATTTCATCCGGGGTGAGGCTCCATTCGCGCGAGCCGAACGGGCGCCCTTGCGAGAAGGCCGCGCCGTCGGGAAGATCGCGAATGGCGATCACGCTGCGCGTGGGGATGGCCTCGCTTGTTTCGATGGCAATAGTGAAAGCGACGTCCTCGCCGGCAGTCGCCATGATTTCCTCGGGCGAGGTCAGGCCGAACTCCGGCGCCCGCGGGGCAACGCGCAAGCTAGGCGCGGCCGCGAACGCAGCCTGGTGACGTGCCGGCTTGGCGTCGGCGCTGGGCCCGACGTCAGGTCCGCGAATTGCGCCGAACCATAAAAGCCCGGCAAGGATGGCGGCCGGCGCGATGGCCACGCCCATCAGGACCGCGAGCACGCCCTGCCGCGGTGCGGTGAACAGGCGCGGTTCGAGCGAGGCAGGCGTCGGGTCCACCGCCTCCACCGCTGGCGTTTCTTCTCGTGTTGCGCGCAAGGGCTGCGGCGCAAAGCGCTCGGCCATTGACGATGCGGTCGGCTCCGCCTTGGCCGCTAGACGCACCCCAACCGGAAACTCCGCGTCAAGACGCTTCGCATCGAGCCGCTCCGCCTTGAGACGCTCCGCCTCAAGACGCTCCGCCAGGCCTGGCGGCTTGGCATCCGACATGTGTTTCGAATCTCGGTCCTTTGGACTGCCAACCGTCCTGAACAGCGGCTGCAACATGGCACCGTCCTCCCCACGCAATAGTCAACAAAGAAGGCGACTAGTTCTGCTTCTGCGTCTTGCTCCACTCCAAAAAGGCACGAAATAGCTTCACGCGCTCCGTCTCGGACACTTGGGTACGCCCAGCGTCCGCCTGAGCCAGAAATGTCTCGAAGCGCTCTTGCGTCTGCCCGCCGGCGGCGACCGCGGTCTTCGCCTGGTCGATCCAACTCTGCGCCAGCGGGGATCGCCGCCAGCCTTCCAAAGTTGCGGCAAAGTTCACCTGCCGCCACTTGGGATGGCGCGGGCTCACCAGAAACGCATCGAAGTTCGAAAAGAAGCGGTCGACGAAGCGCGCGAGCTTCTTCTTGCGGATGTTGTCGTCCGACCAATTGAACGACACCAGCACGGCGCACACCGCCACCGTGTCCACCTGCGCGCCCTTTTCGATCAGCGCCGGGTACTCGTCGTGGGTCAGCGTCGCCGGGTAGTACTCAGCCTCCAGGCCCTTCGGGTAGGGCAGGCCAAGAAACTTGAGCCCGCTGTCGCGGCCGAGATGGGCCAGGCTCGGCGCCGGCTTGCCGGCGATCACCACCATGGCGTCGATCTCGCCCGCTTTGAGTTTGACGAGCGCGTCAGCCTCATCGAGCTGCGTTTCGCGCACCTCAACGCCGAGTGCGGCGAACACCGCGCGCGCGGTGAGCTCCAGGCCGCTGCCTTCAGGGCCAATACTGACGACCCTGCCGTTCAGTGCTGTGAGGTCGTCGATGCCGGAATGCGCCAGCACGTGCATCTCCTCGTTGAACAGTTTCGCGACATAGGCGATCTGCTTGTCCAGCGGACCGAGTTCGCCGGTGTTGGCGAAATGCTTCAGGACATTCGCCTGGGTAATGCCCATGTCGACACCGCGCATGAACATCACGTCCTTCAGGGTCTGCGCCGGCCCCTTGCCGATCATGGGCACCACGCGCATCGCGGTCCCTTCATCGAGCACGGCGGCAATATCCTGGATCACGGCGGCGTCGGTGCCCGTCGCGCTGCCGCCCATGATGGTCACGGTGTTGTCGTTGAGCTCGGCGCGGTAGCGCCCGCGAACGGCGCGCTGTGGCGTCCGTTGCTTGGTCTGGACGGCCACTTGTGCCTTGGCCCGGCGGTCTTTGGCGTAGGCCGTGCTGTCGCTCATCAAGTCCGCCGCCACGAACGGCAGAAGGCAAAGTCCAATCGCGAGGGCGGGACGCATCATGACCCCTCCGGAACAGCGCTTCACCCCGACCTAAGGACCCCTTGCGCGAAGCGCGGGAAGACAAGACGGCCCCTGTGCAGCCACATGCTTGTTGCTTGGGGTGTCGCGCCTGGCGTCAGCCAACGACATCCCCCGTCGTGCTGCTTTTCCTTGGGCCGAATGGAAAGTGATATATTAGCCGCTGTCAAGCATAGATGCGATAATGACACAACAAAATCAAGGTATTGTCAATAATAAGGCAACGACAACTAGAAAATGGCAAGATGAAGGCAAGTCATTAGGGAAGTGTTAACCACAAACAATTGCGCACCAACATCATAAAGACGTGACGCAATCTTGGCACAGCAGTAGGCGCGGGCGCGCCATTGGCGGCGCGCCCACTCATAACGTCGAACTTGGCAATTGGTTTCGTGATCGGGGGCGATCGAAATCCAGCCCCGCCCGGACCCGCCTCTAGTGGCCGAACCCTGCGGCCTTGGCCTGGGTGAGGTCGTCGATCGCGGCGGAGGCCGCTTCACCGCGGATCGCCTGGATCGCGTGCTCGGCCGCCTCTTTGTGGCGATAGCCCTCGGAGTGGCACAGGGTCTTGCCGTCGCCGCCACGGCCACGCCAGTAGTACTGCCCATTGAAGGCTTTGAAGATTTCGAATTTCATTTTCGTAGGTCTCCATTCTGCTGGATGAGCCTACACCCGGCTTGAGGGCTTCACCTAGTCCGCGTCCATCTTCAGCGCGGCGATGAAGGCCTCTTGCGGGATGTCGACCTTGCCGAAGCTGCGCATCTTCTTTTTGCCCGCCTTCTGCTTCTCCAGCAGTTTGCGCTTACGGGTGATGTCGCCGCCATAGCACTTGGCCGTCACGTCCTTGCGCAGCGCGCTGATCGTTTCGCGCGCGATGACCTTGCCGCCGATCGCCGCTTGGATCGGGATCTTGAACATGTGCCGGGGGATCAGATCCTTCAGCTTCTCCACCATGGCGCGGCCGCGCGCCTCGGAGCGCGTGCGGTTGACGATGACAGAGAGCGCGTCGACCGGCTCGGCGTTGACGAGGAGCGCCATCTTCACCAGGTCGCCCTGCTCATAGCCGGTGATGTGGTAGTCGAACGAGGCGTAGCCGCGCGACACCGATTTGAGCCGGTCGTAGAAGTCGAACACGACTTCGTTCAGCGGCAGCTCATAGACCACCATGGCGCGCGAGCCCGCATAGCTCAGCGTCTTCTGCCGCCCGCGCCGGTCCTCGCAAAGCTTCAGCACCGCACCGAGATGCTCGTCCGGCACGAGTATGGTCGCCTCTATCCACGGCTCCTCGATGCGCTCGACCTTCTGCGGCTCGGGCATGTCGGCCGGATTGTGCAATTCGACCATGCTGCCGTCGGTGAGGAACACGCGGTAGATGACGGACGGCGCCGTGGCGATCAGGTCGATGTTGAACTCGCGCTCCAGCCGTTCGCGGATGATCTCCAGGTGTAGGAGGCCGAGAAACCCGCAGCGGAAGCCGAAGCCGAGCGCGGCGGAGGTCTCCATCTCGTAGTCGAAGCTCGCATCGTTGAGGCGGAGCTTGCCGACGGCCTCACGAAGGTCCTCGAAATCGCCGCTGTCGACCGGAAACAGCCCGCAGAACACGACAGGCTGGGCCGGCTGGAAGCCGGTGAGCGGCCTCGTCGTGGGCCGCTTCTCGTCGGTGACGGTATCGCCGACGCGCGTGTCGGCCACCTCTTTGATCGCGGCGGTGAAGAAGCCGATCTCGCCGGGCCCCAGCGCATCGCGCATCTCTTGCTTGGGCCGGAAGATGCCGACGCGCTCCACCTGGTAGCCCGCGCCCGTGGACATCAGCCGAATGCGCTGACCCTTTTTCAGCGTCCCGTCGACGATGCGCACGAGCACGACGACGCCGAGATAGGCGTCGTACCAGCTGTCCACCAGCATCGCCTTGAGCGGAGCGTTCGCATCGCCAGACGGCGGCGGCAGGCGCTGGACGATCGCCTCCAGCACGTCCTCTACGCCCAGGCCGGTCTTGGCGGAGATCTCAACCGCGTCGCTCGCATCGAGCCCGATCACCTCCTCGATCTGCTCGCGCACGCGCTCCGGCTCTGCCGCGGGCAGGTCGATCTTATTGAGGACCGGCACGATCTCGTGGTTGTTCTCGAGCGCCTGATAGACATTGGCGAGGGTCTGCGCCTCGACCCCTTGGGTGGCGTCGACCACGAGCAGCGAGCCCTCACAGGCCGCCAGCGACCGGTTCACCTCGTAGGCGAAGTCCACATGCCCCGGCGTGTCGATC
>DGOS01000069.1 GCA_002390155.1 Hyphomicrobiaceae bacterium UBA4460
CCATTGGCGCGTGGCGCGGATCAGTGGCGCCCAGAACAGGGCAATCGTGGTCACGCCCCAGTAGGCGTACAGCACCACCAGCGTCGATAGTGGCGGCACCGTCATCAAAATAAGTCCGCCGGCGGCGGTAGACACCAACGCGACCGTCAGCAAGGCGCGTGCGGGAAATCTGTCGGCGAGGGGGCCGCCAAAGAAGTAGGCAGCCATCGCAACGATGCCGTAGACGGAATAGGCGGTGCCCAGCTCAAGATTGGTCAGGTCAAACACTTCAAGAAGCGTCGGCCGGAACACGCGTGCCATAACAAAAGGCAGCAGAAATACCGACTCGCCAGCGATGATCAGCGCCGCGATGGTCAGTCCTTGTCGGGCATCGCTCATATCAGGGTGAGAGTTCCGCCGTCGCTGTCGCCAACCGCAGCTTCCAATCTTCGAGAGATGTTCCGTCCAAATTCAGGTGGCTGGCAATGTAGAAGAGGCGCTGCGTTTCTTCCAGACTTACCGGACAGATCGCTGCCGTCGTGGGTTTAGCCGTCCTCCGCGATAGGCACGGCATGGCTGGCCTGATATCACAGGCGGGCCGGTGACGGTCGAGTCGCCGTCTTCTAGGTCACGGTGTAGGGAGCCTGCTCCCACCATCTCGACGTTTGAAATCCAGCGATTGGACGGGCGATGCAGGACGCCGCAACCGAAATTCAACTGCGCGACGAGGAAGGGGATATCCGTTCCGACTTCCTCCACGCGGTGTCGCACGCGTTGGAGACGGAGGATGCCGCGCGGGTGCGCGCGCTGACGCTCGACCTGCATGAGGGCGATCTGGCCGACTTGATCCAGGTGCTTCGTCCTGATGAGCGTGCCGCGTTGATCGCGACGTTGGGCGACGACTTCAACGTGGAGTCCCTGCCGGAGCTCGACGAGCCGGTCCGCGACCAGGTGCTCGAGGACATGCCACCCGAGCAGGTCGCCGAGGCGCTGCAGCAGCTTGAATCGGACGAGGCGGTCTATCTGCTCGAGGACCTCGACCGGCAAGAGCAAGAGGACATCCTTTCGAAGCTCCCGTATTTCGAGAGGATCGCGTTGCAGCGGAGCCTGGAATATCCGGAAGACTCCGCCGGCCGCATCATGCAGACCGATCTCATCGCCGTTCCGCCGTTCTGGTCGGTGGGGCAGACGATCGACTATATGCGCGTGGCCGACGATCTTCCCGACCGGTTCTACGAGATCTTCGTGGTCGATCCGGCGTATCACCTCATTGGCTGCGTTGCGCTCAATCGGATCTTGCGCTCCAAGCGGCCGACCACGATCGAATCTATCACGGACGTTGACGTTCACCCGGTCCCGGTGGAGTCCGATCAGGAGGAGGTGGCCCGTCAGTTCGAGCGCTACAACCTGACCTCGGCGCCGGTCATCGATGAGGACAAGCGCTTGGTGGGTGTGATTACCGCCGACGACGTCGTCGAGGTTGTGCAAGAAGAGGCCTCCGAAGATATCCTGGCGATGGGTGGCGTCGGCGGGGAGTCCGTGAGCGACACGGTTTGGGAGACGACGCGGCTCCGTTTCAGTTGGCTTCTGGCCAACCTTGCCACCGCCATCCTGGCGTCGATCGTCATTAGCTTTTTCGAGGCGACCATCGAGCAGATGGTGGCTCTGGCAGTGCTCATGCCCATCGTGGCGTCCATGGGGGGCAATGCTGGGACGCAAACCATGACGGTGGCGGTGCGGGCGCTGGCCACGCATGATCTCGGCCCGGCCAACGCCTTCAGAGTGATCTCACGCGAGGCCGCCGTTGGTTTGCTGAACGGGATCCTTTTCGCGGTCCTCATGGCAGCGATTGCCTATTTCTGGTTCGGCAGTGGTGAGCTGGGGCTCGTGATCGGGCTGGCGATGATCGTCAACCTGTTCGCAGCGGCTTTGGCGGGTATCCTTATTCCGCTCGGTCTGGAGGCGCTGGATCTCGACCCGGCCGTTGCCTCATCCGTCTTCGTGACGACGGTCACAGATGTTGTGGGCTTCTTCGCCTTCCTCGGCCTAGCGGCTTTGTGGTTAGCTTGAGCGGCGAGGGGGACCGATGTTCTTTTATGTCGCCAAGGCGGTCTGGTTTGTGCTGCAGCCATCGACGCTGATCGCGCTGCTGATCGGCTATGGCGCCATTCTCATCTGGACCGGCTGGGCGCGGTGGGGGCGCCGCTTCGTCACCATCGGTGCGGCTTTGCTGCTCATTGTCGGCCTGTCGCCGCTCGGCAACGTGCTCATTCTGCCGTTGGAAGACCGGTTCCCGCGCGCCGATCTCGTGTCGCCGCCGGCGCCCAAGGGCATCATCATCTTAGGCGGTGCTGAGAACCGGCTGGTGGGCAGTGCGCGGAAGGCGCCGACATTGAACGAGGCTGGTGAGCGCCTGCTGGAAGGCGCGATCCTGGCGCACAGATTTCCTGATGCGAAGGTCGCCTTCTCCGGCGGGGACGCGGGCATTCTCTACAAGTCCGACAGCGAGGCGGATGGCGCGGCGGCCATTCTGACCAAGCTCGGCGTGACGCCGGAGCGGTTGATCTTGGAGGCGAATGCGCGAGACACCTACGAGAACGCCGTTTATCTCAAGAAGGAGCTGACCGAGGACGGCAATTCAGATGGCCGTTGGCTGCTGATTACGTCGGCCTATCACATGCCGCGTTCCATGGGAGCGTTCCGGCAGGCCGGCTTCGATGTCGAGCCCTGGCCGGTGGATTACCGCACGCGGGGCAAGGTGGACTTGACGCGGCCGTTCGACAAAGTCTCCGAAGGCTTGCGCCGCGTGGATACGGCGACACGCGAATGGGTCGGGCTGCTGGCCTACTGGCTGACCGGCCGCTGCAACGCCTTGTTCCCGGCGCCTTCGTCCGAGGACGCGGGCTGAGAGCCGGCGCCTTTGAGCAGCCCGGCATCGATCCAGGCCTTGAGATAGGTTGCGGCGCGTAAGCCCGCCTCGTCCTCGCCGGCGAAGGTCGCCACCATCTCGCACAAGACGCCAAACCGCGTGCCTTTGATGGCTTCGCTCCACATCATGGCCTCCTCGGCGTGGAGTGGCCTGAAGCGGGACGTGAATTCCTGCCGCCAGACAAGCACGGTCTGCGGCTCGGGCAGGTGCACAACGTCCGGCGGCGCGGTCTCGTCCTTCAGCGCCAGCCAAATGTCGGCGGCATTGGTGGTGAAGCGAACCTGTGTCGCCGTTGGGTGCGGCGTGAAGATGAGGCTCGGCCAATCGTCGGGTGAGACGGCGCCCAAGTCTTCGGTGATCAGCGGGTCGGCGTCGGGTCCGTCGAACGCATCCGCCAAGGCGTTCTCCAACGCGGCGATCTCGGCGATCTCCGGATGTCCGGAGAACGGAGGCGTGTCCTTGGCGAACGCGGGTAGGTGACGCCCGAACCAGCGTGCATTCCTTTGATCGGACGGATGCGCGGCCACATAGCCCCGCGCGAGTTTGGCGAACGTCGCATCGCCGACATAGGCGTGGGTGAGTTCGTAGTCGTTGCCGAGGATTTCGAGCAGGCGCAACACATAGGCATTGCGGTAGACACCGAACAGCGCGGTGCGATCCTCGCTTGGGCTGTCCTTGACGTCGGCGAGGACTGAATCGTCGCCGGACAGAATGCCGGCCTGGAAGCGTGCTTGCAGTTCTTTGAGGCTGCTCATTCGGCCGCGGTGCGTTG
>DGOS01000108.1:0-4230 GCA_002390155.1 Hyphomicrobiaceae bacterium UBA4460
TTGACGAACAGGTCGTTCATCACCTTGGCGGTCTCTTCGTCCTCGAAGCTCTCATGGGCCATCACATGGCACCAATGGCAGGCGGCGTAGCCGATCGACAGGAGGATGGGCTTGTTCGCTGCCTTGGCTTCGGCGAACGCCTCCCGTCCCCAGGCGCGCCAATGGACAGGATTGTCCTTGTGCTGCAGGAGGTAGGGGCTGGTCTCCGCCTTGAGCTGATTACCGGGGCCGTTTTCCATGGCCTCAAGGATACTCCATGAGCCGCACGATCGCAGATCAAGCTGTGCCCGAAAGCGGCGGCACCATCGTCGCGCCGGCGTCAGGTGCCGGGCCTTCAGCCGTTGCGGTGGTCCGCGTGTCGGGTCCGCGCACGCGCGCCGTGCTCGAAGCGCTCGTCGGGACTGTGCCCGAGCCGCGCCAGGCGAGCTTGCGGAAGCTGGCCGACATCGACCGCGGTCTCGTTTTGTGGTTTCCGGCCCCGCGCAGCTTTACCGGCGAAGACATGGCCGAGCTTCAGGTTCATGGCAGCCGCGCCGTGGTGCAGGCGCTTGTGGAGGCGGTGCTCGAAGTTGAAGGCACGCGCCTCGCCGAGCCCGGCGAGTTCGCAAGGCGAGCCTTCGAGAACGGCAAGCTCGATCTCACCGAGGTCGAGGGGCTGGCCGATCTCGTCAATGCGGAGACCGAAGCCCAGAGGCGTCAGGCGCTGGCCCAAAGCGAAGGCGCGCTCCGCCGTCTCTATGAAGGCTGGCGCGCCGAGCTGGTTCAAGCGCAAAGCCTCATGGAAGCCGGGCTCGACTTCGCCGACGAGGCCGATGTCGCGGCCAATGTCAGCGCCAAGGCCGCCGCGATCGTGGCGCCGCTACTTCAGTCGATTGAGAGCCATCTTGCTGACCGCAGCGGCGAGGTGTTGCGCGATGGCCTCCGGGTCGTCATCGCAGGGCCAACCAATGCCGGCAAGTCGTCGCTCCTCAATGCGCTGGCCAAGCGCGATGTCGCCATCGTCTCCGAAGAGGCCGGCACCACCCGCGACGTGATCGAAGTGCATCTGGATCTTGGCGGGCTCCCGGTCATCCTTGCGGATACTGCGGGGATAAGATCGGGGATAAGTCCGGTCGAGACCGAAGGCATAAGGCGGGCCTTCGCTCGGGCGGAGGACGCCGATCTCGTCCTCTGGGTCGTCGACGGGACGAGCCCGGTTTTCGAGCCCCCGGAGGCGCTTGCCCAAAAGCCAATTCTGCGTGCCCTGAATAAGGCCGATATCGCCCCGGAATTGGCCCCTAAAGACGCCGCAAAATGCCCTTTGCGCCTATCGGCCAAGACCGGCGAAGGGCTCGAGGGCTTGATTGGCGGCCTGGAGGCGGCCGCACGGGACAGAATCGGGGCTTCTAGTGGGGCCCCCATCACCAGGGCCCGGCACCGGGCCGAACTTGTGTCAACGGCGGACGCCCTGAAACGCTTTGTTAACCATGATCTCGGCCCCGAGCTCGCCGCCGAGGAGCTCCGCCTTGCCGCCAGCCATCTCGGCCGCCTCACCGGCACGATCGGCGTGGAGGAGGTGCTGGGCGCCATCTTCGCCGAGTTCTGCATCGGCAAGTAGCTCGGCAAGGAGCGCGGCAAGCAGCCGCCACCGCGTTGATTTGATTCACGTGAAACACTCCCCGGCCGGCGCTTTGACGGGAGCCCTCCGACCCACTACTTACCGCCCATGAGCCAGGTTTCTAGGGGCAAGAACTTTGACGTCATCGTCATCGGTGGTGGCCATGCGGGCTGCGAGGCCGCTTCCGCTTCCGCGCGCATGGGCGCGGCAACTGCCCTCCTCACCCACCGTTTCGATACGATCGGCGAGATGTCCTGCAACCCCGCCATTGGCGGTCTCGGCAAGGGCCACCTGGTGCGCGAGATCGATGCCCTCGACGGTCTCATGGGCAAAGTGGCGGATGCAGCCGGAATCCAGTTCCGCGTCCTGAACAAGTCCAAGGGCCCTGCCGTTCAAGGCCCCCGCGCCCAGGCCGACCGCAAGCTCTACCGCGCGGCCATGCAAGGCGCGATCTCCGAGACCCCCAATCTCGAATTCATCGAGGCCGCGGTCGACGACATCGTAGTCGAGGCCGGCGAGGTCACAGGTGTGGTGACGTCGGACGGCCGCCACTTCGGCGCCGGCGCCGTGGTGCTGACCACCGGCACGTTCCTGCGCGGGCTCATCCATATTGGCGAAACGAAGATCCCCGCCGGCCGCATGGGCGAGGCCCCGGCCCTCGGTCTCTCCGAGCGGCTTTACGGGCTGGGACTGCGCATGGGGCGCCTGAAGACCGGTACGCCGCCTCGCCTCGACGGCCGCACCATTCAATGGAACCGCCTGCAAATGCAGCCGGGCGATACGCCGCCCGTGCCATTCTCCTTCCTCACCAAAGAGATCACCACGCCCCAGGTGCCCTGCCACATCACGCACACGAGCGAAGAGACGCATCGCGTCATCGCTGGCAATCTCGACCGCGCGCCCATCTATTCGGGCGACATCGATAGCGTCGGCCCGCGCTATTGCCCCTCCATCGAAGACAAGGTCGTCCGCTTCAAGGAGCGTGGCAGCCATCAGATCTTCCTCGAGCCCGAAGGCCTCGACGACCACACAGTCTATCCCAACGGCATTTCGACCTCGCTCCCCGAGGACGTGCAGCACGCCTTCCTCAAGACCATTCCTGGGCTGGAGCAAGCCGAAGTCATCCGGCCCGGCTACGCCATTGAGTACGACTACGTGGACCCACGCGAGCTTCACATCAGCCTTCAGACCAAGGCCGTGGCGCGGCTGTTTCTCGCCGGCCAGATCAACGGCACCACGGGCTACGAGGAGGCGGCAGGCCAGGGTCTGGTCGCGGGCGTCAATGCCGCGCTGACCGCCTCCGGCGCTGCGGACGGTTTCACTGTCACCCGCGCGGATGGCTATCTCGGCGTGATGATCGATGACCTCGTCACGCGTGGTGTCACCGAGCCGTACCGCATGTTCACGAGCCGTGCGGAGTACCGGCTGATGTTGCGTGCCGACAATGCCGACCAGCGCCTCACGCCGCTTGGGCTCGACATTGGCTGTGTCGGTGAAACGCGCCGTGTCGCGTTCGCCGCAAAGACGGCGAAGCTCGAGGCCGGCGCCGCACTGCTGCGCGGTCTCACCCTGACGCCGAACGAAGCCGCGAAGGCAGGGCTCACCATCAATCGCGATGGACGCCGGCGCAGCGCCTTCGACCTACTCAGCTTCCCCGAGATCGATCTGCCGCGCCTGGCCGGTATCTGGCCGGAGATTGGTGAGCTCGACACCGGCACCGCGCGCCAGCTCGCAGTCGATGCGCGCTACGCCGTCTACATCGCGCGCCAGGAAATGGACGTCGCCGCGTTCCGTAAGGACGAGGCAATCGCCATTCCGGACGGCTTCGCTTACGACGGTCTGCCGGGGCTCTCCAACGAGCTCCGCCAGAAGCTCGAAAGCCACAAGCCCGCAAGCTTGGGCCAGGCGGCGCGTCTCGATGGCATGACGCCGGCTGCCTTGATGCTGCTCCTCGCGCATCTCAAAAAAGGCGCAGCGGCGAAAAGCGCATGAGTGCGCGGCGTAAAGGGCCCATCCTCATCGACGGTCCGGAGTCGTTCGCCGAAGCCTTTAATGTTCCACATGAAACAATTCACAGGCTGACCCGCTACGCGGACCTGCTCGCCCACTGGCAGAAATCCATCAATCTCGTCGCGCCCTCGACGCTCCCAGAGCTGTGGTCGCGGCACTTCGCCGACTCCGCGCAACTGCTTGGCCTTGCGCCTGAGGCGCGACTCTGGCTCGATCTTGGATCGGGCGCCGGCTTTCCGGGCCTGGTGGTTGCTATTCTGCAGAAAGACCTGCCGGATTTCCGCATGAGCCTGGTCGAGTCGAATACCAAGAAATGCGCGTTTCTCGCCGAGGTCGTGCGCGCCACGGAGGCCCCTGTGGACATCCACGCTATGCGTATTGAACAGCTTGCCGAAAAAGCTCAAAGCCTAATACCAGACGTGGTCTGCGCCCGCGCGCTCGCGCCGCTGCCGCGTCTGCTAGAGCTCGCAGAGCCGTTCTTCGGGGAAGGAACCAGGGGGCTGTTCCTGAAAGGTCGCGCGACAGAGGCCGAGGTTGAGGCCGCGAAAGCCGGGTGGGATTTTAAGTCCCGCCGGCATCGCAGCCTGACGGCTGACGACGCCTTCATCGTCGAGGTGACGAAC
>DGOS01000108.1:4278-5589 GCA_002390155.1 Hyphomicrobiaceae bacterium UBA4460
CAGAAGGGCGGCGTCGGCAAGACCACGACCGCCATCAATCTCGGTACGGCCTTGGCCGCCGTCGGAGAGCGAGTGCTGATCGTCGATCTCGACCCGCAAGGCAACGCCTCGACCGGACTTGGCATCGAGGCCCGCGAGAAGTCCACCTTCGACGTTCTGACAGGCGATGCGACGATCATGGAAGCCAAGGTGGCGACCCATGTTCCGCGGCTTTCCATCGTTCCCGCAACGATAGATCTCATGTCGTTCGAGCGGGAATCCGCAAACGCCAACGGCAAGCACTACCGCTTCCGCGACTGCCTTGCCGCGCTGGCCGCCGCCGAGGACCCGGAACATCGGACCACCTATGTTCTCGTCGACTGCCCGCCGTCGCTTAATCTGCTGACGTTAAATGCGCTGGCGGCCGCGGACGCCGTCTTGGTCCCACTGCAATGTGAGTTCTTTGCGCTTGAAGGCCTCGCGCAGCTCCTCAGCACCGTCGAAGAGATCCGGGTTCGGCTGAACCCGAAGCTGCGCATCCACGGCGTGGTTCTCACCATGTACGACCAGCGCACCAGCCTGTCCGACCAGGTGGTGGAGGACGTGCGCGCGGTGCTTGGCGACAAGGTCTACGCGACGGTCATTCCGCGCAATGTGCGCGTGGCGGAGTCACCTTCCCACGGAAAACCGGTGCTGCTCTACGACTACAAGTGCACCGGCAGCCAAGCCTATATCCAGCTCGCCTCTGAGGTGATCGAGCGCGAGCGCCGGATGAGGGCGGCATGATGCAGATGAATCGGCCCCAGCGGGCCTGAAGCTTGGAGAGAAGGACATGGCGGTCAGCGCACAGAAGAAGCGGTTGGGGCGGAGCTTGGCCTCGCTCATTGGCGACGAGGCCGATGGGGCCGGCCTTCAGGCCGAGGACCAGCGCGCCGTTCCGCTGTCGTCCCTAAAGGCGAGCCGCTTCAACCCGCGCCGGGACTTCTCGAACGAGCAACTGGACGAGCTCGCTGCGTCGATCCGCGAGCGGGGGCTGGTGCAGCCGCTTGTCGTGCGTCCACTGGGCGGCGGCGACCGCTACGAGATAGTCGCCGGCGAGCGCCGTTGGCGTGCCGCGCAACGCGCCAACCTGCACGAGGTGCCGGTCATCGTTCGGGCGTTGTCCGACAAGGAAGCGATCGAGATCGCCATCATCGAGAACGTCCAGCGCGAGGACCTCAACGCCATCGAAGAGGGCGAGGGCTATCACGCGCTGATGAAGGGCCACGACTACACCCAAGAGGATCTTGCCAAGGTCATGGGCAAGAGCCGCAGCCATCTGGCCAACACGCT
>DGOS01000031.1 GCA_002390155.1 Hyphomicrobiaceae bacterium UBA4460
GGCGATTATAAGTCCGATCTGGACCCATAGAACACCGTTGAAAGCTTTGCGTAAATGGGTCGCAGCCGGGGCTTTTTGCCTTTTCGTTGTTGCGGCGGCAAGGGGTGCGGTGGAAGTTTAGAAGAACGCGAGGATTGCTCGCCGGGGAGTTGAGACTGGACATCTGCGTACAAGACGATTTGGGCGAAAAACCATACCGGACCATTGAAGGGGATGCGCGCCTTGGGTTGCTGATTCTCTGCGATCACGCCCAGAACCGCATTCCGGATGGGTACCATGACCTAGGGCTGAGGCACGAGGATCTCCACCGGCATATGGCCGTCGATCTGGGCGCCGAGGGCGTGGCGGAAATGCTGGCCACGATGGTCGGCGCGCCCGCGGTCTTGAGCCGGTTCTCCCGGCTCCTGATCGATCCCAATCGCGGCCTCGACGACCCAACCCTGATCATGCAGTTGTCCGACGGCCTCATGGTCCCGGGGAATGTCGGTTTGAGCGCGGAGCAGATGGAGGCCCGTCTCGACCAATTCTACCGGCCCTATCACGCGGCAGTTGAGCGGGCGGTGGACGCAGGGATTGCCGCCGGCAAGCCGCCGGTGATCGTGTCCATCCACAGCTTCACCCAGGCCTGGAAGGGAAAACCGAGGCCGTGGGCAGCCGCGGTGCTGTGGGACAAGGACCCTCGTATGCCGGTTCCGCTGATCGAGGCCTTGCGGACCATTCCCGATGTAGAGATCGGCGACAACGAGCCGTACTCGGGGCAGCTGAAGGGTGACACCCTCTATCGCCATGCCACGTCGCGCGGTCTTGCCCATGCCCTCATCGAGGTACGCCAGGATTTGATCCTGAGCGAGGAGGGCCAGGGGATCTGGGCGGCGCATTTGGCGCGAACGATTGCCGATGTGCTGAACGCGGCACCTGGTCTGCACACCATCGAACACCATGGGTCCAACACAGGGCTCTGCAAGGCGAAGGACGACGCAAATGGATGAGACGACGAAAACCGAGATCGAGGCGGCGGCCTTCCGGCGGCTGGTCGAGCATTTGCGCGAGCGCACTGACGTTCAGAACATCGACTTGATGGAGCTCGCCGGCTTCTGCCGGAACTGCTTGTCGACTTGGGTGCTGGAGGCGGCAGACGAGCGCGGCGTGCCGCTCGCCAAGGACGAGGCTCGGGAGTTGATCTACGGCATGCCGTACGAGGACTGGAAGGCGAAGTTCCAGACCGAGCGTTCCTGATACCTCAAAAATCATATTATTATCAGTAATTTACGATCTCCCGCCCAACGGCACGACGGGACGGGCTCTGGCTTTGGATAAGCGGGAAAAGCTCGGCCTTGCGCCTTGCTGGACGCTGCGATTCGGCCCCAAGCTTGTCTTCATCGAAACATCACAAAAACGCTTGAGGAGCCCAACGTGTCGCTTCAGTCATCAGCCAAAGATCAGCTCCGTGCCTTCGTGTCTCGTATCGAGCGGCTGGAGGAAGAAAAGGCAGCGCTCGCCGCGGATTTGCGCGAGGTCTATGCCGAGGCCAAGGGAAATGGCTTCGACGCCAAGGCGCTTCGCAAGGTCATCTCCTTACGCAAGTTGGACGACAACAAGCGGCGCGAAGAGGATGCGGTCCTTACGACCTATCTCCATGCGCTCGGCATGGACGGCGAGGCGGGTTCTGACGCGGGCGCTGCGGCGACCGAGGCGGCGGCTTAGAGGCTAACGCTGCGCCAAGCGGGTGGGCCCGGTTTGCGCGTCCATCGCCGCATAGAGGCTCTTCACCGCGCGGCCGGAGAACGTCTGGACGCTGGCAAGACCGAGATAGCCTGAGGTCCGGCGGAGCTTGAAGGCGGTCGGGCGGTCCATGTCCTCGAAGAGATAGCCCAGGTCTTTCTGCTCCGGATGGCTGAGCGGCGCGATCTCCGGATTGCGGGCAACCGAAGTGTCGGTCATCAGGCTCGCCGTCTCGAACGGCAGGTAGCTGAGCTCGTCGGGATGATCGTCGTCGACCTTAGGCGGCCCGACAACTTGCGTCTTCTCGTAGGTCGGCACGGCCGGGCGCTTGGGCTCAGGGCTGAGGCGCGACTGCAGCCAAGGCAGAACACCGCCGCCGGCGTTCGCGCTGGCCAATTGCGGGGCTGGGGTGGCGGGCTTGTCGGCGGGTGCCAGCGCCATCGGCGGTGTGAAGGACGCCATGATGGGTTGCGGTTTCGGCGTTGGCGGCGGCGTGGCCGGGTTGGCGGCGGCAAGCAAGGTCTTGTTCACCATGCCTTTGGCGAGGGCCCGCTCGTGGTCCTTCTTGGTAATCCGCCGTCCGTCGCGGGGGACATATCCGGTCTTGCCGTCCGGGAAGAGCGCGGCGAGCTCGAGGCGCGGCATGCGCGGCCACATGCGAACGCGGCCCGTGTCCACATGGACGAAGGGAATACCTGACGTGGGGTAGTAGCCGACGCCGCCCACCTCTTGGATGAGCGCGGAGGCGCGCAGCTTCTTCACCGGCACGTCCGGGAAGTGAATATCGGCGGCTCTGCCTTGGATGTGCTGGCTTTTCCTGGCCTGGCCGCCGCCTCTGCGCCGGAGCTTGGCGTTGGTCTTGGCGCTGCGGTAGGCGGAGATGAGGTGGATGGGCTCTTGCGAGCCGAGCTGGGTGTGCAGGGTCCAGATGAGATCGATCAGCTCCCGATCCATCTTGGTCGGTTCGTCCGCACGCCAGTCGCGCATGAAATAGTTGAGCTTTTCAAGGGCCTCGTCGTCGAACTCGCCATCGCGCTTATAGGTGACGGTGAGGCGCTCTTTGGTATGGATTTCGTAGAGGGATAGGGTGCGGGTGTCGCTGGCGAAGGCAGCCGGCGCCACGGCCGCGCCAAGTGCTGCGAGCAGAACTCCGGCGCCAATCATGGCGCGACGTGCACGGATCCCCCGAATGCGCATCCCCGTCTTTCCGTAAAAGTCCCTCGCCGGCGTTTGCAGCCGACTTTCCCCAGTAACACCAAGCCTTTAGGCTCTTTTGGTGCCTCCGGCCCCTGCCTGATAGGTGAGGCCGATAAGCAACAGTATTCCGATAAAATGAGCGAAAAACAAGGCAAAGGTCTTAACCGTGCCGGCGCATCACGGGGGGTGGTTAAATTTGGGTAATAGGCTGAATTCGCAAGAGAATTTCAAAAGAAACGGGCCCGCTCGAATTCGGGCCCGTGGCTGCTTTAGGTGCTGGCGGCGGCGATTTCGTTAAAAGTCGAGCAGGCGCTCCCACCGGTCTCTAGACGGTGCCGAGCGCCGGCGTCTCGGGATTGACTGGGTGATGATCCCGTCGTCCGCCTCGGCATAAGCGGTCCGGCCGTCCAGGAGCGCGGTCTGCATGCGCCGGTCATGGCCGTAGAGATCACCAAACGTGGTGATCGAGCCGTCCTCGTTCACGCGCATGGTGAAGTAGGTGATGTAGACGGGCACGTTGCGGTTGAGGCCGACATGCTGGTTGTAGCCGGACCGGAACGCAGACAGCGTGCGCGCGTCGTCCCAGCTCCTGTCGTGCTTCAGGATTACCGCGGCCAGCTGGTCGGGGTTCTGCACGCGCATGCAGCCATGGCTTTCGGCGCGAACCCGCTTGGCGAAGAGATGCTTTTGCGGCGTGTCGTGCATGTAGACGTCGTGCTTGTTCGGGAACACGAACTTCACGCGGCCGAGCACGTTGCGCGGGCCCGGGGGCTGGTAGAGGTGGAGCTTGCGAATGTCGACGCGGTTCCAATCGAGCGATGCCGGGTCGACCTCCCGTCCACCAAATTTGACGCGGAGATCGTGGCGTTGGAAGACCGACGTATTCCAACCGCCGCCGAACCAGCCGCCGGTCGGGCGGACATAAGGCCGGATCTCGCCGACCTTGATCGAGGTTGGAACGTTCCAGTAGGGACCGAACACGACCGTCTTCATTTCGTTGGAGAAAATCGGCGTCTGGGTCTTGAGCTTGCCGACCACGACGCGGCTGGTGTGGATCGGCTCATCGTCCTTGACCACGCGCAGCGTGAACTCAGGCACGTTGACGGTGACGAAGAAACTGCCCTGGTCCTGCGGCAACCAACGCCAACGCTCCATGTTCAGGAGAATCTTTTTGATCTGCGCCGGGCTGCCCATGTCGCGCAAGCTCGGATTATTGAGAAGCCGCCGCGTGCCGGGGCCGACCGCGCCGTCAGACGCGGTGTTGTGTTCCGCCTGGAAGCGTTTGACCGCCTCAGCCAGGGCCTCGTCGTACATCTCGGGGTTGTCGCCCGCGGGTACGTCGAGACGGGTGCGGAGCAGCGCGACTTGCGGGTCCGCAATGCCGAGCTTGAGCGTCTGTCCGGCTGGGATCTTGACCTTGGGCTTTTCAGGGTTTGCCGCTTGCTGGCCGCCGCCGCGTAGCTCGACCAGCTTCTTGCGGAGCAACTCGAACTGCGGGTGCTGCGGCTGGAAGCTGCGCAGGTAAGCGGCCGGGTCGGAGCGGAAGGAGAGAGACTCGATTACCTCCATGGGCTTCGGCAGGTTCAGCGTCGGATCCAGGTTCCGCGAAATGCGGCTGGGTTTGATCCTGCCGCCGCGCGCATCGTGCGCGTAGTCGAGGACCGCATGGCTGATGGCGATCTCGGCGTCGGCAAGTTTCTCCGTCGCGTCGCTCGCGCTCGTCTCAAAACCCGCCATGTTCGGAAGTGTGTAGTCGGATGCGCGCAGGCCGTAATCGTCCGCGCGTTCGATCTCGGCGATAACCGCCTTGCCGCGCGCGGTGAGGCCCGTCTCGTCGACCCAGAGAAGTTTCTGGTTCGGTGTGGCGTAGTACTCCGCCAGAGCGCCCTTCTCGGTCTTCTTCTGCGTGGATGTCGCGGTGAACGACTTTGACAGACGGGACTGAACAGCGCGCCGGATTGGCTCGGTCGTTGACGGCCGGGTTTCGGCGACGGCCGGTGTCTTGGCCACAGGGGTCTTGGCGGCCGGTGTCTTGGGAACTTCGTTTGTCTCGGATGTCCGAGACGCTTCAGGTGTCTCGGAAACGCTGCCTGGTGCAGACAGCCGCGCTTGCGACTTCGGCTCCGGCATTTCGATCGCGACAGTGTCGGCGTCGGATGCGTCTCGCTCGACCGCGACGGCCGGCGACGCGGCCAACAGCAAGGTCAATGCGATCCCGTAGACTGGCCTCGTCGTCATGCTCCCTCTCCCCGCTTTCCTTGTCTTGTCCCCGTGCGCGGCCTCTTCCCGATTAGTTGGGCCGCGCCTCGATTCCGATCTCGCGCATCTTCCGGTAAAGGGTCGACCGGCCGATGCCGAGACGCTTGGCGATCTCCGTCATGCGGCCCCGGTAGCGGCCGAAGGCCAGCCGGATCATGTCGGCCTCGACGGCCTCCAATGAGCGGATGTCGCCGCTGTCACTGAGCGCCGGAATGCCGACGCTGTCCTTGCCGTTGCCCGACGGCACGTGAATCGTCGCGGGCGCGGTGGCCGACTGTCCGAGCATGACCGGGCCCTCGATGTGCGGTGCCGGATCTTTCGGTGCCGGCGCGGGCGGAACAGTCACTGCATAGCCTTCGACGTGTGCCGCGATCTGCGGGAATTCGTTCACGGTCAGCATTGGCGTGTCGGCCAGCACGACGGCGCGGAACACGGCGTTCTCAAGCTGACGGATATTGCCGGGCCAGGTGTAGCGCTCGAGCATGGCGGCGGCCTCGGCGTCGATGCCGTCGATATGCTTGCCTTCCTCGGCGGCAAAGCGCGCGGTGAAGTGGCGCACCAACTCAGGCACGTCCTCCAGGCGCTCGCGCAAGGGCGGGATCCAAATGGGGAAGACGTTGAGCCGGTAGTAGAG
>DGOS01000033.1:0-1352 GCA_002390155.1 Hyphomicrobiaceae bacterium UBA4460
AACCACTTCTTGCTGTCACCGCAAGCCGCCGACCGCTTGCAGTCATGCGAGATCGATCCCGAGCCGAGAGGCTGGGAGAAGCCGTCCGATCACGTGCCGATTGTTGTGGAGCTTTCGCTTTAAGCCGCCTGCGCGACTATTGCGGAACACCGAGCCCGTTACCCGAGGCCCCGAAGCCAACGGACAGGCCCATGGCAGCCGGCGGCGTCAGGTCAACCGGACCAAGCTGCGGCTCCTTGGAGGCGGTCAGCTTCGGGTCGGATTTGACGGGTTTGGTCATAGCGCGGGCCGTGGCGCGATTGGGACCGCCAAGTTGCGGCAGCAAGGCCATCGCTTGCTTGCGCGTCCCGCTGTCGGCCTCGGCCAAGGTCTCTTTGTACAGTTGTCGGATCTGCTCCGGCTCGCCGCCCTTCGCCTTGGCGTTCTCCTCGGCAAGCATCAGAAGCGCGAGGCCCCGCGCCGACCGCTGGCTGACGCCATCGCCCCGCCATAGCATCTCACCGAGAAGAGCTTGCGCACCGGGGTGCTGCTTCCGCGCCGCCATGGCCAGCCAATTGGCGGCGATGGTCGAGTTCTTCTCCACGCCCGCGCCGGCACGGTAGAGACAGCCGAGTTGATACTGCGCCTCGGCGTCGCCGAAATAGGCGCTGGCATGCCGGAACAAGCCGGCGGCGTAGACCGGATCGGGGTGCAGCGGCATCGCTTCGATACCGCTGACGTAATACTTGCCGAGCGCCGTGAACGACTCGCCGACATACTTGGCGATCGGGCTCGACGGCGGGATGTCGGCGTATTGGTCGGCGATCTTCTGGAAGTGGAAGAACGCCTTCGTGTCGTCCTTCGGCACATCACGGCCTGCGGCGTAGAGACGTGCGAGCTTGAGCTGAGCCCCGAGCACGCCGCGCCCGGCGGCATATTCGAGCGCCGCAACGGCCGCTGTCATTTCACCGGACTTCATCGCGCTCACGCCCTGGCGATAAGCTTGCGTCGCGGACTCGTACGGCGGCGGCTCGTCGGCCGCGCCAATGCCAGCAGGCGTGAGGACGATGACGGCGGCCAGCGCGCCGCCAATGGTGGAGGCGCTAAACATCGGCATAGCACGACCCCTCCGCAGCCCCGCCTGGGTGTGTGACCGCGCCCGTCCGGGCCGCGCCCACCTCGTTGGCGTATTTCCACAGATAGCCGCTTTGGAAAGACGACGGCGGTGCCGTCCAGTCCTTCGCACGCGCGGCGAGTTCGTCTTCGCTGACCTCAAGGTCGATCACGCCGTCTTCGGCATCGAGCACGATCATGTCGCCGTCGCGCACCAGCGCAATGGGACCGCACACGGCCGCCTCCGGCCCCACATGGCC
>DGOS01000033.1:1431-2532 GCA_002390155.1 Hyphomicrobiaceae bacterium UBA4460
GCGAACGCCTCTTCCTCGCTGTCGAAGCAGCGGGCGGGTCCGCGGAACTTCAAGTTGTTCAATCCGGCCACCTTCACGATCGCGCCATCCGGCGCGAGCGTCCCCTGCAATCCCACGACGCCACCGGTGGGCGTCAACGGGTTGTCAGCAGAACGCACAACGTCCTGGTCCGGGTTCCATGCAACCTTGGAAAGATTTTCCGCGATCGAGCGGCCGGTAACCGTCAGGCAGTCGCCGTGCATATAACCGTGGTCGAGTAGCGTCTTCATGAGGAGCGGCACGCCACCAGCTTCGAACATGTCCTTGGCGACATAACGGCCGCCCGGTTTCAGGTCCGCGATATACGGCGTCTTCTTGAAGATTTCGGCAACATCGAACAGATCGAAGTCGATGCCGCATTCATGGGCGATGGCCGGCAGATGCAGCGCTGCGTTGGTCGAGCCGCCGGAGGCTGCAACCACGGCGGCGGCGTTCTCAAAGGATTTTCGGCTGACGATGTCGCGCGGGCGGATGTTCAGCGCGATCAAGTCCATGATCTTCTCGCCCGCGGTCATGCAGAACTGGTCTCGGATTTCGTACGGCGCGGGCGCGCCGGCCGAGTATGGCAACGCCAGGCCGATGGCCTCGGAGACGGTGGCCATGGTATTGGCGGTGAACTGTGCGCCGCAAGCGCCCGCCGAAGGACACGCCACCTGCTCCAGTTCGTCCAGATCGTCGGGCGACATCTTGCCGACGGAGTACTGCCCGACGGCTTCGAACAGGTCCTGCACCGTGACCGGACGGCCTTTGTACGTGCCGGGCAAGATCGAGCCGCCATAGATGAAGATCGACGGGACGTTGAGCCGGCACATGGCCATCATCATGCCGGGCAGAGATTTGTCGCAACCGGCGAGCCCGACCAACGCGTCGTAGCAATGGCCGCGCATGGTGAGTTCGACACTGTCGGCGATGACCTCGCGCGAGGGCAGCGAGGACTTCATGCCCTGGTGGCCCATGGCGATGCCGTCGGTGACGGTGATGGTGCAGAATTCGCGAGGTGTGCCGTCCTTGGCTGCAACGCCCTGCTTGACGGCCTGGGCCTGGCGCATCAGGGCGATGTTG
>DGOS01000033.1:2599-4135 GCA_002390155.1 Hyphomicrobiaceae bacterium UBA4460
CCCATCGCGTAGTAGTACGAGCGATGTGGGGCGCGGGACGGCCCCTCCGTCACATGCCTGCTCGGCAAGCGGGATTTATCGAACGTCTTTGCGTCCATGTACCAATACTGGGCTGGAGCTGAATGAGCCGCCGGTCGTCCGCCGCTCTACACCCCAGCCGGTCGCTCCCTGGCCCTGCCCCCTCGCTTTTGCGCTACGCGAGTGTCTGATGAGCCATAATCCTCGAACTGCAGAGGATGTCCCAAAGTTTTATGGCGCAAACGAGGCGCAAATACCTCAGTCTGTTGCAATTTAGCTACAGTTTCGAGGATTCAGGGCAACGGTTGCTTGGTGGGAACTTTGCCGCCGTCCGGTGAAGACGCCCTTAAAGCGCGGCTTCGAGCCGCTTTAGCGCCTGCGCCAGCTTGGCCGCGGTGGCTTCCGCTTCGGACTTGCGGACGCGTTGCTCCTCGACCACATGTTCGGGCGCCCGGGAGACAAATTTCTCGTTGGCGAGCCTCGCATCCAGCTGGGCGATCTCAGACCCCACTTTGTCGATCTCGCGTTTTAGGCGCTCCGACTCCGCGCCGATGTCGATCACTCCTTCGAGGGGCATGGCGAGCGTCGCCTCGTCCAGCACCATCTGGACCGAGCCGGACGGGGGCGCATCGGTAAAGTCGATGGTCTCGATGCGGGCGAGCCGCTTGAGCGTCTCCTCGTGAGCGGCGACCTGCGCCTTGGTCTTGTCCGTAGCGCCGGCGATCACCAGCGGCACCTTGGCACCGGCCGGAACGTTCATCTCGGCGCGCACGGAGCGCACCTCGGTAACGAAGCGGATGACCCAATCCATCTCCGCGTCCGCCTTGGCATTCTGGAGTCCCAAATGAGTGGGCCACTCGGTGAGCATTAGCAGCGTCTCGCGGCGCGTCCCTTCGGGCGCACGCTTCTCCCACAGCTCCTCGGTGACGAAGGGCATGAAGGGATGCAGGAGCTGGAGCGCGCGGTCGAGCACGTACGCCGCCATGGCGCGGGTCTCGGCCTTCGCCACCTCGTCCTCGCCCATGAGGATCGGCTTGATCAGTTCGAGATACCAGTCGCAGTAGATGTGCCAAATGAAGTGGTAGATGGCGGCGGCCGCATCGTTGAAGCGGAAGGCCTCGAGTGCTTCGGTCACGGCCGCGGTCGTACGCTCGACCTCGCCCGCGATCCAGCGGTTGACGGTGACTTGCGCGCTTGTGGGATCGAAATCGGCCTGGGGCACGCAATCGTTCATCATGGCGAAGCGCGATGCGTTCCAGAGCTTCGTCGCGAAGTTGCGGTAGCCTTCGACGCGGTTGCCGGAGAGCTTGATGTCGCGCCCTTGCGCGGCCATGGCGGCGAGCGTGAAGCGCAGCGCATCGGCGCCATAGCTGTCGATCAGCTCCAGGGGATCGATGACGTTCCCCTTCGACTTCGACATCTTCTGGCCCTTCTCGTCGCGGACCAGCGCGTGGATGTAGATGTCGCGGAACGGCACCTCGTCCATGAAGTGCAGCCCCATCATCATCATGCGGGCGA